>NZ_JACHMH010000001.1:3235000-3535000 GCF_014204915.1 Crossiella cryophila | reverse complement strand
TCCAGGGCGTCCGGGTCACCGGCGACCACCACGGAGGCACTGCCGTTGACCGCGGCGACCGAGATCCGGCCCTGCCAGCGGGTGAGCCGGGCCTCGACCTCGGCGACCGGCAGCGAGACCGACATCATGCCGCCCTTGCCGGCCAGGGCGCGGATCGCCTTGCTGCGCAGGGCGACCACCTTGGCCGCGTCCCGCAGCGACAGCGCGCCGGAGACGGCTGCGGCGGCGATCTCACCCTGGGAGTGGCCGATCACCGCGGCGGGCTCGACGCCGTTGGCCCGCCACAGCGCGGCGAGGGACACCATGACCGCCCACAGCGCGGGCTGCACGACGTCGACCTGGTCGAAGTCACCGCTGCGCAGGACGTCGAGGAGGTCCCAGTCGGTGAACTCGCGCAGGGCCTCGGCGCATTCGGTGAGGCGGGCGGCGAAGACCTGGGAGGTTTCCAGGAGTTCGACGGCCATGCCCTGCCACTGCGAACCCTGGCCGGGGAAGACGAAGACGACCTTGCCGGTGCCGATGCTCTCACCGGTGACCAGGTTCGCGGCGGGTGTGCCCGCGGACAGGGCGGTGAGGGCGCCGCGCAGGTCGGCGGGGTCGCGGGTGAGGGCGACGGCGCGGTGCTCGAAGGCACTGCGGCCCAGGGCCAAGGCGCGGCCGAGGTCGGCGAGCGGGAGGTCCGGGTTCCGGTCGAGGAAGCCGAGCAGGTTGGCGGCCTGGGCACGCAGGGCCTCGGGGCCGCGGGCGGACAGCGCGATCGGCAGCACCGCCGGAGCCGTTGCGGGCTCGACGGTTTCGGCCGCGGGGGCCTGTTCCAGGATGGTGTGCGCGTTGGTGCCGGAGACGCCGAAGCTGGACACGGCGGCGCGGCGCGGGCGGCCGGTCTCGGGCCACGGCTGGGGCTCGGTGAGCAGCGAGACGGCACCAGCGGACCAGTCGACGTGCGGGCTGGGCTCGTCCACGTGCAGGGTCTGCGGCAGCACCCCGTTGCGCAGGGCCATGACCATCTTGATGATGCCGCCGACGCCCGCGGCGGCCTGGGTGTGGCCCAGGTTGGACTTGAGCGAGCCGAGCCAGAGCGGCTGTTCGGCGGACTTCTCCTTGCCGTAGGTGGCGAGCAGGGCCTGGGCCTCGATCGGGTCGCCGAGCACGGTGCCGGTGCCGTGCGCCTCGACCGCGTCCACGTCCTCGGCGGTGAGCTGGGCGTTGGCCAGCGCGGCGCGGATCACCCGACGCTGGGACGGGCCGTTGGGGGCGGTGAGGCCGTTGGACGCGCCGTCCTGGTTGACCGCGCTGCCGCGCACCACCGCGAGGATCGGGTGGCCGTTGCGCTGCGCGTCGGAAAGGCGCTCCACCAGCAGCATGCCGACGCCCTCGGACCAGGAGGTGCCGTCCGCGGCCGCGGCGAAGGACTTCGAGCGGCCGTCGGGGGCGAGTCCGCGCTGGCGGGAGAACTCGACGAAGGCGCCGGGGGTGGACATGATCGCCACGCCACCGGCCAGCGCGAGGGTGCATTCGCCGTTGCGCAGGGACTGCACGGCCAGGTGCAGTGCCACCAGCGAGGAGGAGCAGGCGGTGTCGATGGTGACCGACGGCCCTTCCAGGCCAAGGGTGTAGGACACCCGGCCGGAGACCACGCTGCCGGAGTTGCCGGTGCTGAGGTAGCCCTCGACCCCGGCGGGCACGCTGTGCAGGCGGGCCGCGTAGTCGTGGTACATCAGGCCGGCGAACACACCGGTCTTGCTGCCGCGCACCGTGACCGGGTCGATGCCCGCGCGCTCGAAGGTCTCCCAGGCGGTCTCCAGCAGCAGGCGCTGCTGCGGGTCCATGGCCAGGGCCTCGCGTGGGGAGATGCCGAAGAAGCCGGGGTCGAACTCGTCGGCGGTGTGCAGGAACCCGCTCTCCCGCACGTAGGAGGTGCCGGGGTGTTCGGGGTCGGGGTGGTAGAGGCCGTTGAGGTCCCAGCCGCGGTTGGCCGGGAAGCCGGAGATGGCGTCGCCGCCGCTGTCCACCAGCCGCCACAGGTCCTCGGGCGAGCTGACCCCGCCGGGGTAGCGGCAGGCCATGCCGACGATCGCGATCGGCTCGCGGTCCTCGGCCTCCACCTCGTGCAGGCGCGCCTTGGTCTGCTGGAGGTCCGCGATGACCCGCTTCAGGTAGTCGCGGAGCTTGTCCTCAGTCGTCGGCGACATGCCGCCCCCTCAGTGTGTCTTGTCGGTGGTCAGTGGACGCCAAGCTCGGAGTCGACGAGGGCGAAGAGTTCGTCGTCGGTGGCCGAGTCGAGCTGGGCGGCGGGGGTCTGGTCGGGCATTTCGTCCACTGTGGACAGCAGCGCCCTGAGCTTCGCGATGGCTTCGGCGCGGGTGTCCCCGGTCAGTGCGGTCACGCTGGCCGCGAGGCGGTCCAGTTCGGCCAGCACCGGGGCGGTGGTCTGCTCGACCGGCAGCTCCTCCAGGAGGTAGCCGGCGAGTGCGACCGGGGTGGGGTAGTCGAAGACTAGGGTGGCGGGCAGCCGCAGGCCGGTGGCCGCGGTGAGCTGGTTGCGCAGTTCGACCGCGGTCAGCGAGTCGAAGCCCAGGTCCTGGAAGGCCCGGCTTTCCTGCACCGCACCCGCGGAGCCGTGGCCGAGTACGGCGGCGGCCTTGGCCCGCACCAGGTCGATGAGCGCGGTGGCCCGGTCGTCCAGGTCGAGTCCGGCCAGCCGCTGGCGCAGCGCGTCCGAGCCGGACTCGGTGGCCTTGCGCGGCTTGGGCTTGATCAGGCCGCGCAGCAGCGGCGGGATCTCCGCGCTGGTGGCCTTGGTGGACAGGCGCATCGGCACCAGCACCGGTTCGCCGGAGCCCAGGGCCGCGTCGAACAGCGCGAGACCGTCCGCTGTGGACAGTGCGTTGACGACGCCGCGGGTGAGCCGGGTGGTGTCCACGCCGTCGGCCATGCCCTGCGCCCACAGGCCCCAGGCCAGTGACACGGTGGGCCTGCCCTGGGCGGAACGCTTGCGGGCCAGGGTGTCCAGGACCGCGTTGGCGGCGGCGTAGTTGCCCTGGCCGGCGTTGCCGAAGGTGGCCGCGGCCGAGGAGAACAGCACCAGGGTGGTGTCCGGGCCGGTCAGCTCGTCCAGGTTGCGGGCGGCGTCCAGTTTGGGGCGCAGCACGGTGTCCAGGCGGGCGGGGGTGAGCGCGGTGAGCATGCCGTCGTCGAGCACGCCCGCGGTGTGCACCACGGCGTTGACCGGGTGCGCGGCGAGCAGGGCGGCCAGGGCCTCGCGGTCGGCGGCGTCGCAGGCGGCGACGATCACGTTGGCGCCCAGGCCGATCAGCTCGTCGCGGAGTTCGGTGGCGCCGGGGGCGTCAAGGCCGCGGCGGCTGGTGAGCACCAGGTCGCGGACGCCGTGCTCGGTGACCAGGTGGCGGGCGAACAGCGCGCCGAGGCTGCCGGTCGCGCCGGTCACCAGCACCGGGCCGTCGAGCTTGGCCGCGGTGCCGGTGGCGCGAGCCAGGCGTGGTGCGTAGATCTTGCCGTCGCGGATCCGGAGTTCGGGTTCGCCGGTGGCCACCGCGGCGCCGATCAGGGCCTGGTCGTCGGTGTCGACCAGGACGAACCGGCCCGGCTCCTCGGCCTGGGCGGCGCGGATCAGGCCGTGTACCGCGGCGGCGGCCAGGTCGGTGTCCGCGTTGGCGGTGACCACGATCAGCCGGTCCAGCGCGAGTTCCGGGTTGGCCAGGAAGTCCTGGGCGGCCTGGAGGATGTGCGCGGTGGCGGCCCGGACGTCGGACTCGGTGCTGTGCACCAGCACCGCGTCGGTCAGCTCGGCCTCCACTGTGGACAGTTCGGTCCAGTCAAGGCGGAACAGCGAGTCGTTGCTGTCCCTGGCGGTCTGGAGCGCTTCGGCGGAGACCGGGCGCAGCACCAGCGAGCCGATCGAGGCGACCGGGTTGCCCGCGGTGTCGGACAGGGTGAGCGAGACGGCGTCGGCGGCGACCGGGGTGAGGCGGACGCGGACGGTGGAGGCGCCGGGCTGGTGCAGGCTGACGTCGTTCCACAGGAACGGCAGCCGGGCCTGGCCGGTGTCGGCGATCAGGGTGCCCAGGCCGACCGCGTGCAGTGCGGCGTCCAGCAGGGCCGGGTGCACGCCGAACGCGGCGCCGTCGTTGTCGGGCAGGGTGACCTCGGCGAGCACGTCGGTGCCGTGCTGCCAGGCGGCCTTGAGGCCCTGGAAGGTGGGGCCGTAGTCATAGCCCCATTCGGCGACCCGGTCGTAGAGCCCGGAGACGTCCACCGGGACGGCGTCAGCGGGCGGCCACGCGCCTTCCGGCTTGGCGGGTGCGGAGTCGGTGGCGAGCAGGCCGCTGGCGTGCCGCAGCCAGCTGTCGCCGGTGCGGGAGTGCAGGGTCAGGCCGCGGCGGCCGGTCTCGTCCAGGGCGGTGACCGCGAGCTGGAGCTGGACCGCGCCGTCGGCGGGCAGCACCACCGGGGCCTCGATGGTCAGTTCGGCCACGGTGTCCGCGCCGAGCTGGCGGCCCGCGTGCAGGGCCAGGTCGACGAAGGCGGTGCCGGGCAACAGGACCGTGTCCAGCACGGTGTGGTCGGCCAGCCAGGGGTGGGTGCGCAGGGAGAGGCTGCCGGTGAACACGAACCCGTCGCTGCCGGGCAGTGGCAGGGCCGCGCCGAGCAGCGGGTGCTCGGCGGTGGTCAGGCCGAGTGCGGCGGCGTCGGCGGGGGCCGCGCCGTCCAGCCAGTAGTGCTGCCGCTGGAACGGGTAGCCGGGCAGGTCGATCCGGCCGCCACCGGCCACAGTGGACAGATCCACCTCGACGCCGCGGACCAGGGCCTCGGCCAGGCCGGTGAGCAGGGCCTCGGGTTCGGCGCGGTCCTTGCGCAGCAGCGGTAGGAAGGCCGCGTCCAGGGTTTCCTGACCCAGTGCGGACAACACGCCGCCGGGGCCGATCTCCAGGAAGGTGACCACCTCGTCCTCGGCCAGGCAGCGCAGTGCGTCGGCGAAGCGCACCGATTCGCGCACGTGCCGCACCCAGTACTCCGGGCTGGTCAGTTCGGCCGAGACCGGCAGGCCGGTGAGCGTGGAGACCAGCGGGATCACCGGGGTGGCGAAGGAGATCGTCTCGGCGACCGCGCGGAAGTCGGCGAGCATGCCGTCCATCAGCGGGGAGTGGAAGGCGTGGCTGACCTGGAGCCGCCGGGTCTTGCGGCCCTGGGCGGCGAACTCGGCGGCCAGCGCGAGCACGGCGGACTCGGTCCCGGAAATGACCACCGAGTCCGGACCGTTGATCGCGGCGATGGCCACCTCGTCCGTCGCCCGGACCTCGTCCTCCCTGGCCTGCACGGCGACCATCGCGCCACCGGCGGGCAGCGCCTGCATCAACCGGCCGCGCGCGGCGACCAGCCTGGCGGCGTCGGGGAGGGAGAACACGCCCGCGATGTGCGCGGCGGCCAGCTCGCCGATGGAGTGGCCTGCCACGACATCGGGGGTGACGCCGAAGGATTCGACCAGGCGGTACAGCGCGACCTCGATGGCGAACAGGGCGGGCTGGGTGTAGCCGGTCTGGTGCAGGTCCTCGGTGTCGAGGACCTCGCCCAGCGGGCGGTCCAGGTGCCGGTCCAGTTCGGTGCAGACCGCGTCGAATGCCTCGGCGAAGACCGGGAACTTCGCGGCCAGCTCGCGGCCCATGCCCAGGCGCTGGGAACCCTGGCCGGAGAACAGGAACGCGGTGCGGCCCTCGGTCACCGTGCCCTGGATCAGGCCGGGGGCGGTGTCACCGGTGGCGAGGGCGTCCAGGGCGGTGCGCAGGGTGTCGCGGGTGTCGGCGAGCACGAGGGCGCGGTGGCTGAGCTTGGCGCGCGCGGTGAGCGTCGAGTAGGCCAGGTCGGACAGGGGCGCGTCCACCTGGCGGAGGGCGGTGGCCTGGGCGCGCAGGGCGTCGAGGCCCTTGGCGGAGAGCAGGATCGGGGCCACGTCGAGGATCGGGGTGCCCGGGGTGCCTGGTTCGGCGGCGGGGGCCTGTTCCAGGATGACGTGCGCGTTGGTGCCGCTCACGCCGAAGCTGGACACCGCGGCCCGGCGCACGCCCTCGGGCCAGGGCTGTTCCTCGGTGAGCAGTGCGACCGACCCGGCCGACCAGTCCACGTGCGGGCTCGGCTCGTCCACGTGCAGGGTGCGCGGCAGCACACCGTGGTTGAGCGCGAGGACCATCTTGATGACGCCCGCGATGCCGGAGGCGGCCTGGGTGTGGCCGATGTTGGACTTGAGGGATCCCAGCCACAGCGGGGTTTCCCGGTCCTGCCCGTAGGTGGCGAGCAGGGCCTGCGCCTCGATCGGGTCGCCGAGGGTGGTGCCGGTGCCGTGCGCCTCGACCACGTCGACGTCCGAAGTGGACAGTCGGGCGTTGGCCAGTGCGGCGCGGATGACGCGCTGCTGGGCCGGGCCGCTGGGGGCGGTGAGGCCGTTGGAGGCGCCGTCCTGGTTGATCGCGCTGCCGCGCACCACCGCGAGGATGCGGTGACCGAGGCGCTGGGCGTCGGCGAGGCGGGCGACCAGCAGCACGCCGACGCCCTCGCCCCAGCCGACGCCGTCGGCGGTGGAGGAGAAGGACTTGCACCGGCCGTCGGGCGCCAGGCCGCTCTGCCGGGAGAACTCGGTGAACGCGCCGGGGGTGGCCATCACCGCGACGCCGCCGACCAGGGCCAGTTCGCATTCCCCGGTGCGCAGCGACTGCGCGGCCAGGTGCAGGGCGACCAGCGAGGAGGAGCACGCCGTGTCGATGGTGACCGCGGGACCGGACAGGCCGAGGGTGTAGGCGATGCGGCCGGAGGCGACCGCGGTGGCGCCGCCGGTGAGGAAGTAGCCCTCCGAGCCGGTGCCCGCCTGCTGGAGACCAACGCCGTAGCCCTGGCCGGAGACCCCGGCGAACACGCCGACCGGCTTGCCGTGCAACGCGGTCGGGTCGATGCCCGCGTGCTCGATCGCGGTCCAGGACGCCTCCAGCAGCAGCCGCTGCTGCGGGTCCATCGCGGCCGCTTCCCGAGGGGAGATGCCGAAGAAGTCGGCGTCGAACTCGGTGGCGTCGTAGAGGAATCCGGCCTCGGTGGCCTGCGGGCCGGTGGCGTCCGCGTCGTAGATGGTGGCCGGGTCCCAGCCGCGGTTGGTCGGCAGGTCGCCGACCGCGTCCACGCCGCCGGTGACCAGGCGCCACAGTGCTTCGGGGTTGTCCGCGCCGCCGGGCAGGCGGCAGCTCAGGCCGATGATGGCCAGGGGTTCGCGGGTGGCGGCGTCGAGCTGCTTGTTGTGCTGCCGCAGGCGTTCGGTCTCCTTGAGCGAGGCGCGCAGGGCCTCGACGACCTTGTCGGTCGGGGTAGCCATCATGGTCTCCACAAGCTCGGTCAGGTCAGGAGTCGGAGCCCTGCAGGGCCAGGCGCACCAGGTCGTCGGCGTCCATCTCGTCGATGGTCTCGCCTTCGTCCACAGTGGACTCAACTGCACTGGGGTCGCCGTCGGCCAGGCGCAGCAACGCGTCCAGCAGGCCGGCGTCCCGGATTCGGGACAGCGGAAGGGCGGCCAGGGCGGCCCGGATCCGCGTTTCGGACTCGTCGGCGCCCTCGACCGCGGGGAACAGCTCGGCGCGCAGGAACTCGGCGAGCACGGTGGGCGTGGGGTGGTCGAAGGCCAGGGTGGCGGGCAGCCGCAGGCCGGTGGCCGCGGTGAGCCGGTTGCGCAGTTCCACCGCGGTCAGCGAGTCGAAGCCCAGTTCGCGGAAGGCGCGGCCGGGGTCCACCGCCTCGCCGGTGTCATGGCCGAGCACCCCGGCCACCTGGGTGCGCACCAGGTCGACCAGCGCGCGCCGCTGCTCCAGCGGGGAGGCGGTGGCGAGTCGCTGGGCCAGGCCGGAATCGGTCTCCGGTTCGGTCTCGGCGAGCAGGGCCTTGACCTCGGGCAACTCGCCCAGCAGCGGGCTGGGGCGGACCGAGGTGAAGGTGGGTGCGAACTTGGTCCAGTCCATGTCCGCGATGGCGATGACGGTCTCGTCCTCGTCCATGGCCCGCTGCAGGGCGGCGATGGCCAGGTCGGGGCGCATTTCCAGGATGCCGCGGCGGCGCAACTGCTCCCCCGCGTCGCCCTCGGCCATGCCGCCTTCGGCCCAGGCGCCCCAGGCCACCGCGAGCGCGGGCTTGCCCTGTGCGCGGCGGTGCTGGGCGAGGGCGTCCAGGTAGGCGTTGCCCGCGGCGTAGCCGGTGTGCCCGGCGCTGCCCCAGACCCCGGAGTTGGAGGAGAACAGCACGAAGGCGTCCAGGTCGCCTGCGAACTCGGCCAGGTGCGCGGCTCCGGCGATCTTGACCGCGGTGACCTCGGCCAGTTCGTCCTGGGTGGTGTCGGTGACGGCGGTGGCCTGCGGGACGCCGGCCACGTGCATGATCGCGGTGACCGGGTGCCGGGCGAGCAGCTCGCGCACGGCTTCGCGGTCGCTGATGTCGCATGCCTCGATGGATGCCTTGGCGCCCAGCTCGCCGAGTTCGGCGGCGAGTTCGAGCGCGCCGGGGGCCTCCGGGCCGCGGCGGCTGGTGAGCACCAGGTGGTCGGCGCCGTTGCGGGCCAGCCAGCGGGCCACCTGGGCGCCGATCGCGCCGGTGCCGCCGGTGACCAGCACGGTCCCGGTGGGCTGCCACTCGCGTTTGGTGGCGCCGCGCGGGGCGTGCGCCAGGCGGCGGGCCAGGATGCCGTTGGCGCGCACCGCGAGCTGGTCCTCCTCCCCCGCACCGGCCAGCAGCGCGGTGAGGCGGTGGATGGCCTGTTCGTCGGCGTTGCCGGGCAGGTCGATCAGGCCGCCCCAGCGGCGGGCGTGTTCGAGTGCGGCGACCCGGCCGAAGCCCCAGACCTGGGCGGCCACCGGTTCGCGGACCGGGTCGGCCGGTCCGGTGCCGACCGCGCCACTGGTGACGGTCCACAGTGGAGCGTCGACGGCGGCGTCGCCGAGGGCCTGGGTGAGGGTGACGGTCAGTCGCAGCCCCCTGGACACCTCGGGGTGGGCCGAGGTGTCCAGGCCCAGCAGGGAGAGAACCCCGCTGGGCGCCACGGGCAGGGTGGCGAGCTGCTGGGCGAGCCCGGCGCGGTCAACGCGGTCGAGCACCAGCTCGGCGACGTCGGCGCCACGAGCGCGCAGTGCGGCCGAAACCGCGGTGGTCAAGGGGTGGTTCTGTTCGGGGAGAACCAGGAGCCAGGTGCCGGTCAGCGGCGCGGCGGCCGGTTCGGTCAGCTGCTGCCAGGTGACCCGGTACCGCCAGCCGTCCACAGTGGACTGTTCGCGGCGCTGCCTGCGCCAGGCGGTCAGTGCGGGCAGCACGCCGCTGAGCGACTCGGTGCCGGTGCCCAGGGTGCCGGCCAGGCCGTCCAGGTCCTCGTTCTCCACCGCGGTCCAGAACTCGGCGTCGGCCGGGTCGGCGGCCACGGCGGTGTGCTCGGGTTCGAGCCAGTACCAGCGGCCCTGGAAGGCGTAGGTGGGCAGGTCGATCCGCTGCGCGCCGGGGAAAGCCGGGCTCAGGTCGACCGGCAGGCCGCGGGTCTCGGCCTCACCGAGGGAGAGCAGGAACCGGTCCAGGCCGCCCTGCTCACGGCGCAGCGAACCGACCGCGACGGCTTCCAGGTCGGTTAGGGTTTCCTGCACGCCGAAGGTGAGCACCGGGTGCGGGCTGGCCTCGACGAAGAAGCGGAAGCCGTCCTGGGCGAGCAGCCGGGTGGTCTCGGCGAAACGCACGGTCTGGCGCAGGTTGGTGTACCAGTACTCGCCGTCCAGCTTCGCGGTGTCGATGACGGCCGCGGTGACGGTGGAGTAGAAGGGGATGTCCGCGGTCTTCGGCTCCAGTCCACTGAGGACGTCGAGGAGTTCGGTGCGGATGGTTTCCACGTGCGCGGAGTGCGAGGCGTAGTCCACCGGGATCTTGCGCACCCGGATGTCATTGGCCTCGCAGTCGGCGAACAGCTCGTCCAGGGCGTCCGGGTCACCGGCGACCACCACCGAGGCGGGGCCGTTGTGCGCGGCGACCGAGATCCTGCCGTCCCAGCGGGCCAGCCGGTCGGCGGCCTGGTCGCCGGAGAGCGCGACCGACATCATGCCGCCCTTACCGGCCAGCGCGCGGATCGCCTTGCTGCGCAACGCGACCACCTTGGCGGCGTCGCGGAGCGAGAGCGCGCCGGAGACGGCGGCGGCGGCGATCTCACCCTGGGAGTGGCCGACGACCGCGGCGGGTTCGACGCCGTAGGAGCGCCAGAGCGCGGCCAGGGAGACCATCACGGCCCACAGTGCGGGCTGCACGACGTCGACCCGGTCGAAGCCGGGGCCGTTGCCGCGCAGGACTTCCAGGAGATCCCAGTCGGTGAACTCGGCCAGGGCCTGGGCACAGTCGGTGAGCCGGTCGGCGAAGACCGGGGCGGTGTCGAGGAGTTCGAGGGCCATGCCCTGCCACTGCGAGCCCTGGCCGGGGAAGACGAAGACGATCCGGCCGTCCACTCCGGACACACCCTGCACCAGTGCGTTGTCGGGCATGTTCGCAGCGAGGGCGCCGAGTCCGGCGCGCAGTGCGTCCCGGTCGCCGGTGGCCAGCAGCGCGCGGTGGTCGAACCGGCTGCGGGTGGCGGCCAGGGAGAAGCCGAGGTCGTTCAGGGAGACGCCGGGGTTGTTGTCCACGAAGGACAGCAGGCGCTCGGCCTGGCCGCGCAGGGCGTCGGCGCCGCGGGCGGCGAGCAGGATCGGCGACACGGTGGTCGCGACCGGTTCGGCCGCAACGGTTTCGACGGCCGGGGCCTGTTCCAGGATGGTGTGCGCGTTGGTGCCGCTCATGCCGAAGGAGGACACCCCGGCACGGCGCGGCTGCCCGGTGTCCGGCCAGTCCAGGCTCTCGGTGAGCAGCGAGACCGAACCGGCGGACCAGTCCACGTGCGGGGAGGGCTCGTCCACGTGCAGGGTCTGCGGCAGCACCCCGTTGCGCATCGCCATGACCATCTTGATCACACCGGCGACGCCCGCGGCGGCCTGGGTGTGCCCGATGTTGGACTTGACCGAGCCGAGCCACAGTGGACGGTCGCGGTCCTGGCCGTAGGTGGCGAGCAGGGCCTGGGCCTCGATCGGGTCGCCGAGCGAGGTGCCGGTGCCGTGTGCCTCGACCACGTCGACCTGGGCCGGGGTGAGGCGGGCGTCGCCGAGTGCCTCGGCGATGACCCGGCGCTGGGACGGGCCGTTGGGCGCGGTGAGGCCGTTGGAGGCGCCGTCCTGGTTGATCGCGGTGCCGCGGATGACCGCGAGGATCTGGTGGCCGTTGCGCTGGGCGTCGGAGAGCCGTTCCAGCACCAGCATGCCAACGCCCTCGGCGAAACCGAAGCCGTCGGCCGCGGCGGAGAACGGCTTGCAGCGGCCGTCGGCGGCGAGTCCGCCCTGCCGGGAGAACTCGACCAGCGAGTTGAGGCTGGACATCACGGTGACGCCGCCGGTGAGCGCGAGCCCGCATTCGTTGTTGCGCAACGCCTTGACCGCCAGGTGCAGGGCGACCAGCGAGGAGGAGCAGGCGGTGTCCACGGTGAGGGCCGGGCCCTCAAGGCCGAGGGTGTAGGCGACCCGGCCGGAGACGAAGCTGGTGGCCGCGCCGGAGAGCAGGTGGCCCTCCAGGTGCTGCGGGGACTGGTCCAGACCCGGGGTGTAACCGGAGAACCACGCTCCGCTGAACACCCCGGTCCGGCTGCCGCGCAGGGAGTTCGGGTCGATGCCCGAGCGCTCGAATGCCTCCCAGGAGGCTTCCAGGATCAGCCGCTGCTGCGGGTCCATCGCGAGGGCTTCCCGCGGCGAGATGCCGAAGAAGCCGGCGTCGAACTTGCCCGCGTCGTAGACGAATCCGGCCTCGCGGGCGTAGTAGGTGCCCAGGTTGTCCGGGTCGGCGTCGTAACGCCCTTCCACGTCCCACCCGCGGTCGGCGGGGAACCCGCCGACCGCGTCACCGCCAGTGGAGACGAGGTCCCACAGGGATTCCGGACTGTCGACCCCGCCGGGCAGGCGGCAGCTCATGCCGATGATGGCGACGGGCTCGTGCCCGGCCTCCTCGACCTCTCGGAGCTTCTTGGTGGTGCGGTGCAGGTCGGTGGTGACCCGCTTGAGGTACTCGCGGAGCTTCTCTTCGTTCGACATCAAGCCCATCCCCAGTTTTCGTACTCCGCGAGTCCGTCCTAATCGGACTGTCCGAACTCCTTGTCGATGAAGTCGAACAGGTCGTCATCGGAGGCGGACTCGATTGCCTCCGTGTCCTCTTCCGGCCCGGTGACCCACCTGGCCGCCAACGCCTTGAGCCGGGGGGCGATCGCGGAGATGTCCGCGGGCGCCACCATGGCCAGTGCCGCCTCCAGCCGTTCGAGTTCGGCCAGCAGCGGGGCCGCGGCAGGCTCGTCGGGCAGGAGTTCGGCTCGCAGGAGTTCCGCGAGCGCGAGTGGGGTCGGGTAGTCGAAGACCAGCGTGGCCGGCAAGCGCAGCCCTGTGGCCGCGTTCAACCGGTTCCGCAGTTCGACCGCGGTGAGCGAGTCGAAACCAAGCTCCTTGAAAGCCCGGTCGGCTGTCACCGCGTCCGGCCCGGCGTGTCCGAGTACGGTGGCGACGTTGCCCCGCACCAGGTCCAGCAGTGCCCGGTCCCGCTCCGCCGCGGGGAGCCCGGTCAGCCGCTGCACCAGGGCAGACACTCCGGCGGTCGCCGATCCGGCCTCCGCGGTCCTCCGCGCCGGGTTCCGCACCAGCCCCGTGAGCAGGGTGGGCACGGATCCCGTCTGTCGCAGGACCGCGGTGTCCAGGCCCATCGGCACCAGCACCGCCTCGTCAAAGTTAAGTCCGGCGTCGAGCAGCGCCAACCCCTGTTCTGAAGACAGGGGGGTCATGCCCGATCGGGCCATCCGCCCCAGTTCGGCCTCGTCCAGATGGCCGGTCATGCCACTGGCCTGCGCCCACAAACCCCAGGCCAGGGCCTGTCCGGGTACCCCTTGTGCGCGCCGGTGGGCGGCCAGGCCGTCCAGGAAGGCGTTGGCAGCGGCGTAGTTGGCCTGACCGGCCCCGCCGAAGGTGGCCGAGGCGGAGGAGAACAGCACGAAGGCGTCCAGGCCGGAGGTCAGCTCGTGCAGGTTGATCGCGGCGTCCACCTTGGGCCGCAACACCTTCGCCAGCCGCTCGGGGGTGAGCGCGGACACCACGCCGTCGTCCAGCACCCCTGCGGCGTGGATCACACCGGTGAGGGGATGTGCCGCCG
This sequence comes from Crossiella cryophila, assembly GCF_014204915.1. Lineage (NCBI taxonomy): Bacteria > Bacillati > Actinomycetota > Actinomycetes > Pseudonocardiales > Pseudonocardiaceae > Crossiella > Crossiella cryophila. The sequence continues at coordinate 3,521,725 of NZ_JACHMH010000001.1, read as the reverse complement.
GGACGCTGTCCAGCAGTGCTGCCAACGACTTCCGGTCGGCGGCATCACAGTTTTCGATGCGAACGGATGCGCCAAGTTCTCTGATCCGCGCGGCCAACTCGTTGGCACCGGGTGTGTCCAGGCCGCGACGGCTGGTGAGCAACAGGTGCTTGACGCCGTGCCGGGTGACCAGGTGCCGGGCCAGCAGCGCACCCAGGGTGCCGGTGCCGCCGGTGATGAGCACGGTGCCCTCGGTGCGCAGGCCGCGCGGGATGGTGAGCACCAGCTTGCCGACGTGCTTGGCCTGGCTGAGGAAGCGGTAGGCGTCCTTGGCCCGGCGCAGGTCCCAGGTGCGCACCGGCAGCGGTCGCAGCACCCCCTGCTCGAACAGGGGTCGCAGTGCGGCGAAGATAGCCGCGATCCGGTCCTCGCCCGCGTCGGTGAGGTCGAAGGCGCGGTAGGTCACACCCGGGTGGTCGACGGCGACCAGGTCGGCGTCGCGGACATCGGTCTTGCCCATCTCCACGAACCGGCCGCCGCCGGGCAGCAGCCGCAGCGAGGCGTCCACGAACTCCCTGGCCAGCGAGTCCAGCACCACATCGACACCCCTACCGCCGGTGACCGCGCCGAACTCGGCCTCGAAGTCGAGGGTGCGGGAGTTGGCGATGTGGTCCTCGGCCAGGCCGAGGGCGCGCAGGGTGTCCCACTTGCCGGTGCTGGCGGTGCCGAAGACCTCGGCGCCCCAGTGCCTGGCGAGTTGCACGGCGGCCATGCCCACGCCACCGGCGGCGGCGTGCACGAGCACCTTCTCGCCGGATTTGAGGCCGGCGAGGTCGTGCAGGGCGTAGTAGGCGGTGAGGAAGACCACCGGCACGGAGGCGGCGGTCTCGAAGCTCCAGTCCGCCGGGATCTTCGTGACCAGGCGCTGGTCGGCGACCACGTAGGGGCCGAAGGCACCGGCCAGCAGGCCCATCACCCGGTCCCCTGGCCGGAGATCGGTGACGCCGGGGCCGACCTCGGTGATCACGCCCGCGCCCTCGGTGCCCATGAGCGCCTTGTCCGGGTACATGCCCAGGCCGATCAGCACGTCGCGGAAGTTGAGGCCCGCGGCGTGGATGGCGATCCGGACCTGGCCCTCGCCCAGGGGTTCGAGGACCTCGGGGCAGGGCAGCAGGGCGAGGTTCTCCAGGGTGCCCTCACCGGCCACGTCCAGGCGCCAGGCGTCCGCGCCGGCAGGTGCGATCAGCGCGTCGGTGCTGGTGGCCCTGGCCAGCCGGAAGGCGTGGGTGTGCCCGGCACGCAGGGCGAGTTGGGGTTCGCCGGAGTGCAGGGCGGCGGGCAAGGCGGCGTAGGAGTCGTCGGCCTCGTCCAGGTCCAGCAGCTGGAAGCGGCCGGGGTTCTCGGACTGGGCCGAACGGAGCAGTCCCCAGACCGCGGCGCCTGCCAGGTCGGTGACGTCCTCCCCGGACTGGGCGGCGACCGCGCCCCTGGTCACCACGACCAGGCGGGCGTCGGCGAGGGCGTCCTGGGCCAGCCAGCCCTGCACGAGTTCCAGGGCGCGGCGGGTGGCCGCGTGGGTGGCCTCGGTGCGCGGGCCGTTGATCGCGGGGAAGGCGACCAGGGTCAGCTCGGGTGCGTGCTCGGCCAGGTCGGTCAGGTCGAGGTGACTGGTGACCGTGCTGCCGCTGCTGGCCAGTGCGGAGCCGACCTTGAGGTCGTCCCGGCCCAGTACCGCGACCGGGCTTGGCTCATCGGGTGCGGTGAGTCCACTGAGGACTGTCCACTCCAGCCGGAACAGGTGGTCCAGGCTGGTGTCCCTGGTGGCGAGTGCGTCGGCGCTGACCTGGCGCAGCTGCAGGGATTCCACCGCGGCGACCGGGGCGCCGGTGGGGTCGGCGACGGTGATGCTGATCGCGTCCTCCCCGGCGGCGGAGAGGCGGACCCGGAGTGCGGTGGCACCCTCGGCGTGCAGGGTGAAGCCGTTCCAGGCGAACGGGAGCCGCGGGGTTTCCGGGTCGGCGAAGAAGTCGCCGAGGCCGATGGCCTGCACGGCCGCGTCCAGCAGTGCCGGGTGCAGGCCGTAGCGGCCCGCGTCCTCGGCCTGTGGCAGGGCGACCTCGGCGTAGACCTCGGTGTCGGTGCGCCAGGCCGCGCGCAGGCCCTGGAAGGCGGGGCCGTACTCGTAGCCGCGGTCGGCGAAGCGCTGGTAGATGTCCTCGACCGGGATCGGGGTGGCCCCGGTCGGCGGCCAGGTGGTGAGGCTCTCCGCCGGGCTCTCGGTGGTGCCGAGCAGGCCGCTGGCGTGCCGGGTCCACGGCTGGTCCGGGTCGGCGGAGTCCGGGCGGGAGTGCAGGGTGAGCGTGCGGGTGCCCGCGTGGTCGGGGGCGCCGAGCACGAGTTGCACGGCCACGCCGCCGGTGGCGGGCAGCAGCAGCGGGGCTTCCAGGGTCAGTTCGTCCAGGCGGCGGCAGCCGACCGCGTCCCCGGCGTGTCCGGCGAGTTCGACGAAGGCGGTGCCGGGCAACAGGATCGTGCCGGACACGGCGTGGTCGGCCAGCCACGGGTGGGTTTGCAGCGAGAGCCTGCCGGTGAACAGGAAGCCGTCGCTGTCGGCCAGGGCGACGGCCGCGCCGAGCAGCGGGTGGTCGGCGTTGTGCAGGCCGATCGACCCGGCGTCACCGGCCCGGCCGGAGCCCGGTCGCGGCCAGTAGCGCTGCCGCTGGAAGGCGTAGGTGGGCAGGGTGAGCAGGCGGCCGTCGGCGATGCGCGGGGTGAGGTCGATCCGGTGGCCGCGGACCTGGAGTTCGGCCAGGGACAGCAGGAACCGTTCCAGGCCACCGTCCTCGCGACGCAGGGATCCGGTGGCCACGCCCTGCTCGCCGAGGATCTCGTTGAGGCCGAAGGTGAGTACCGGGTGCGGGCTGGTCTCCACGAACGCGGTGAAGCCCTGCCCGGCGAGTCCGCGCACGACCTCCTCGAACCGGACGGTCCGGCGCAGGTTGGTGTACCAGTACTCGGCGTCCAGCGCGACGGTGTCGATCAGCTCGCCGGTCACCGTGGAGTGGAACGGGATCTCGGAGCTGCGCGGGTCGAGTCCACTGAGGACGGTGAGCAGCTCGTCGCGGATCTGTTCGACGTGCGCGGAGTGCGAGGCGTAGTCCACCGGGATCTTGCGGGCCCGGATGCCCTCGGACTCGCACTCGGCGAACAGTTCGTCCAGGGCTTCGGGGTCACCGGCGACCACGATCGCGGTGGGCCCGTTGACCGCGGCCACCGAGATCCGGCCGTCCCAGCGGGTGAGGCGCTCTTCGACCTCGGCGATGGGCAGTGGCACGGACATCATGCCGCCCTTGCCGGCCAGGGCCCGGATGGCCAGGCTGCGCAGCGCGACCACCTTGGCCGCGTCCCGCAGCGACAGTGCGCCGGAGACGGCGGCGGCGGCGATCTCACCCTGCGAGTGGCCGATCACCGCGGCGGGTTCGACGCCGTAGGAGCGCCAGAGTGCGGCCAGGGAGACCATGACCGCCCACAGCGCGGGCTGCACCACGTCGACCCGGTCGAAGCCGGGGCCGTTGCCGCGCAACACCTCGAAGAGGTCCCAGTCGGTGAACTCGGCCAGCGCGGCAGCGCAGTCGGCCAGTCGCTCGGCGAACACCGGTTCGGCCTCGGCGAGGTCCAGGGCCATGCCCAGCCACTGCGAACCCTGTCCGGGGAAGACGAACGCGACCTTGCCCGGGGCCCCCGCCAGGCCCTGGACCAGGGCGCCGGAGGGCTCGTCCTGGGCCAGGGCGGCGAGCGCGGCCCGGAAGTCGGCGCGTTCGGTGGCCACCAGCACGGCGCGGTGCTCGAACCCGCCGCGCTGCTCGACCAGCGAGCGGGCCACGTCCACCGGTGCCGAGCCGGGGTGGTTGTCCAGGAAGTCGAGCAGGCGTTCGGCCTGGCCGCGCAGGGCTTCCGGGGTGCGGGCAGCGAGGGGCCAGGACTGCGGACCGTCCACTGTGGAGTGCTCGGCGGAGTCCTCGGCGGGGGCTTCCTCCAGGATGGCGTGCGCGTTGGTGCCGCTCATGCCGAAGCTGGACACACCAGCACGCCGCGGTTCTCCGTTGCTGGGCCAGTCCTGGGCCTCGGTGAGCAGGGAGACCGCACCGGCGGACCAGTCGATCTGCGGGGACGGCGCGTCCACGTGCAGGGTCTTGGGCAGCAGGCCGTGCCGCATGGCCAGGACCATCTTCATCACGCCCGCGATGCCCGCGGCGGCCTGGGTGTGCCCGATGTTGGACTTGAGGGATCCCAGCCACAGCGGGGTTTCCCGGTCCTGCCCGTAGGTCGCGAGCAGGGCCTGCGCCTCGATCGGGTCACCAAGCGTGGTGCCGGTGCCGTGTGCCTCGACCACCTCGACCTGCCGGGCGGACAGCCCGGCGCTGGCCAGCGCCTGCCGGATGACCCGCTGCTGGGCGGGGCCGTTCGGCGCGGTCAGACCGTTGGAGGCGCCGTCCTGGTTCACCGCGCTGCCACGAACCAGGGCCAGCACCGGGTGTCCGTTGCGGCGGGCGTCGGAGAGTCGTTCGAGCACCAGCATGCCGGCGCCCTCGGCGAGGGCGAAGCCGTCCGCGGCGGCCGCGAAGGCCTTGGACCGGCCGTCCCTTGCCAGTCCACGCTGCCTGCTGAACTCGAAGAACATGTCCGGGGTGGACATGATCGTGACCCCGCCCGCCAGTGCGAGGGAGCATTCGCCGTTGCGCAGCGCCTGCGCGCCCAGGTGCAGTGCGACCAGGGAGGCCGAGCAGGCGGTGTCCACCGTCATCGCCGGGCCTTCGAGGCCGAGGGTGTAGGAGATGCGGCCGGAGAGGATGCTCGCGCCGTTGCCGATGGCCAGGTAGCCGTCGAAGTTGTCCGGACCGTCCAGCAGCAGTGGCGCGTAGTGCTGGCCGTTGGTGCCGGCGAACACGCCGACCGGCTTGCCGCGCAAGGAGTCCGGGTTGATGCCTGCCCGCTCGAATGCCTCCCAGGAGGTTTCCAGCAGCAGCCGGTGCTGCGGGTCCATCGCGGTGGCCTCGCGCGGGGAGATGCCGAAGAAGGACGGGTCGAACTCGTCGGCCTGGTGCAGGAAGCCGCCCTCGCGGGTGTAGGAGCGGCCGGTGCGTTCCGGGTCGGGGTCGTAGAGGCCGTCCAGGTCCCAGCCGCGGTTGGCCGGGAAGCCGGAGATGGCGTCCACGCCCTCGGCGACCAGGCGCCACAACGCTTCCGGGCTGTCAACGCCGCCGGGGAAGCGGCAGGCCATGCCCACGATGGCGATCGGGTCGTCGTCGTGCACCACGACCGTGCTGGCCGCGGCCTCGGCGCTGACCCCGATGATCTCGCCGCGCAGGAACTCGGCGAGCACCGTGGCGGTCGGGTAGTCGAAGACCAGCGTGGCCGGGAGCTTGAGCCCGGTGGCGGTGTTGAGGCGGTTGCGCAGGTCGACCGCGGTCAGCGAGTCGAAGCCGAGTTCGCGGAAGGCCCGGTTGACGTCGACCGATTCCGGCGAGGGGTGTTCGAGCACGGCGGCGAGCTGGGCCCGGACCAGGTCGAGCACGGCCTGCGCCTGGTCCGCTTCGGACAGTCCGGCCAGCCGCTGGGCCAGCGGGGAGCCGGTCTGCTCGGCCTCGGCCGCCTCGGCCAGGAGTTCGGCGACCTGGGGCAGTGCGGACAGCAGCGGGCTGGGCCGGGCGGCGGTGAAGCCGGGGTGGAAGCGGGACCAGTCGATGTCGGCGATGGTCACCGCGGTCTCGTCGTGGTCGAGCACCTGGCGCAACGCGGTCAGCGCGGCGGCCGGGGCCAGTGCGCGCACCCCGCGTCGGCGCAGCTGCTCGCCGAGGGCGTCGACGGTGGTACCGCCGTCCCACGGGCTCCAGGCGATCACGTTGGCGGGCAGGCCGTTGGCCCGCCGGTACTCGGCCAGCGCGTCCAGGTAGGCGGATCCGGCGGCGTAAGCCCCCTGGTTGCCACCACCCCAGACCGCGGCGACCGAGGAGAAGAAGATGACCGTCTCGGCCTCGACGGCGAGGGCTTCGACCGCGAGCAGGTCGGCGGTCTTGGCCGCGACTACGGCGGCGAACCCGGCCAGGTCAGTACTGTCCACTTCGGACGGTGCGACCACCGGCGGGGCGTGCAGCACGGTGCTGACGGGGTGTTCGACGAGCACTTCGGCGAGCTGGTCCAGGGTGGTGACCAGCGCGGTCGTCCCCAGTTCGGCCAGCTCCTCGGCCAGGCCGGGGGCCGCGCCGGGCAGTACCAGCGTGGTGACGCCCTGGCTCGCCAGCCAGCGGGCGGCCTCCGCGCCAAGGGGTTCGGCGGCGCCGGTGACCAGCGCGGCCGGGCCGGGCTGCCAGCCGCGGGCGGGCTGGGCGGTGAGCGGGGCCGGGGTGAGGCGGCGGCCGAAGAGTCCGGCCGGGCGGAGCGCGACCTGGTCATCGGCGCCGGTCAGCGCGGCGGCCAGGTGTGCGCCGGTGCGCTCGTCGAGGGACTCGGGCAGGTCGAGCAGGCCGCCCCAGCGCGCGGGGTGTTCCAGTGCGACCACCCGGCCGAAGCCCCAGACCTGGGCCTGCACCGGACTGGTGAGCGTGTCCGTGCCGCCGATGCCGACCGCGCCGCGGGTCAGGCACCACAGCGGAGCGGCGGCTCCGGTGTCGCCGAGGGCCTGGGTGAGTTGCAGCGTGCGGGCCAGGCCCGCGCTCAGCTCCGGGTGCTCGGGGTGTGCGGTCTCGTCCAGAGCCAGCACGGAGATCAGTCCGGCGGCCTCGGCGATGCCCGCGCTGGTCAGGGTGTCCGCGATGGTGCCGCGGTCGCCGTGGATGTCGATCTCGGTGACCTGTGCGCCGTGCGCGGTGAGCGCGGCGACCAGCCCACCCGGCACCGAACCGGCGTGTGCGAGCAGCCAGTTCCCGGTCAGGGTAGGGGCGGTAGGGGTGCTGAGCGGGGTCCAAGTGACCCGGTAGCGCCAGCCGTCCACCGCGGCGAGTTCCTTGCGCTGGCGGCGCCAGCTGGTCATCGCGGGCAGGACCTCGCTGAGCGGGGTGCTGCCTTCGACGGACAGGGTGGCGGTGACCGCGTCCAGGTCGGCGCGGTCCACCGCGGCCCAGAATCCGGCGTCGGCGGGGTCGGCCGCGGCGGCCGGGGCGAGCGGTTCCAGCCAGAACCGCCTGCGCTGGAACGGGTAGGTGGGCAGTTCGCGGCGGCGGGCGCCGGAGTTGGCGAAGACGACCTGCCAGTCCAGTTCCAGGCCGCCGACGTAGGCCTCGGCCAGCGAGGTGAGGCAGCGGGTGAGGCCGCCCTCCTCGCGGCGCAGCGAGCCGACCACGATGGCCTCGCTGCCCGCGGCGTCCACGGTGTCCTGCACGCCGACGGTGAGCACCGGGTGCGGGCTCATCTCGATGAAGAACCGGTAGCCCTGTTCGACCAGGCCACCCACGGTGTCCTCGAACCGGACGGTCTGGCGCAGGTTGGTGTACCAGTACTCGGCGTCCAGCGCGGCGGTGTCGAGCAGCTCGCCGGTCACCGTGGAGTGGAACGGGATCTCGGCGGACCGCGGCTGGATCGGGGCGAGCACCTGGAGGATGTCGTCCCGGATCTCCTCCACGTAGGCGGAGTGCGAGGCGTAGTCCACCGGGATCTTGCGGGCCCGGATGCCCTCGGTCTCGCATTCGGCGAACAGCTCGTCCAGCGCGCCGGGTTCACCGGCGACCACCACGGAGGCTGGTCCGTTGACCGCGGCGACCGAGATCCGGCCGTCCCAGCGGTCGATGCGGGTCTCGACCTCGGTGCGCGGCAGTGGCACGGACATCATGCCGCCCTTACCGGCCAGCGCCCGGATCGCCTTGCTGCGCAACGCCACCACCCGGGCGGCGTCCTGAAGGGACAGTGCGCCGGAGACCGCGGCGGCGGCGATCTCACCCTGCGAGTGGCCGACCACGGCGGAGGGGTTGACCCCGAAGGAGCCCCACACCGCGGCCAGGGACACCATCATCGCCCACAGCGCGGGCTGCACCACGTCGACCCGGTCCAGGGTGGGTGCGCCGTCCTTGCCGCGCAACACATCCAGCAGGGACCAGTCGGTGAACTCGGCCAGCGCGTCCGCGCATTCGGTCATCCGGGCGGCGAACACCGGCGAGGAGTCGAGCAGTTCCAGGGCCATCCCGGCCCACTGCGAGCCCTGGCCGGGGAAGACGAAGGCGACCTTGTCGCTGGGGCGGGCGTTGCCCTGCACCAGGTTCGACGCGCTGCCGCCCTCGGCGAGGGCATGCAGTGCGGTGCTGAAGCCGTCCCGTTCGGCGGCGATGACCACGGCGCGGTACTCGAAGGCGCCGCGGCCGGTGGCCAGCGAGTAGGCGGTGTCGAGCACCGAGAGGTCCGACTCACCGTCCACAGTGGACTTAAGTCGGCGGGCGGTCTCGCGCAGTGCCTCGGGGGTGCGGGCGGACAGCAGCCAGGGCAGCACCTGCGGATCTGCCGAGCGCTCAACGGGTTCGGGTTCCGGCGCGGCTTCGATCACGGCGTGCGCGTTGGTGCCGGAGACGCCGAAGCTGGACACCGCGGACCGGCGTGGCCGTCCGGTCTCCGGCCACGGCTGGGCCTCGGTGAGCAGCGAGACCGCACCGGCGGACCAGTCGATCTGCGGTGAGGGCTCGTCCACGTGCAGGGTTTTGGGCAGCAGACCGTGGCGCATGGCCATGACCATCTTGATGATGCCGCCCGCACCTGCCGCGGCCTGGGTGTGCCCGATGTTGGACTTGAGCGAGCCCAGCCACAGCGGCAGTTCGTCGTTGTGTTCCTGGCCGTAGGTGGCCAGCAGTGCCTGTGCCTCAATGGGATCGCCGAGTTTGGTGCCGGTGCCGTGTGCCTCGACCGCGTCCACGTCGGCGGCGGTGAGTCCGGCGTCGGCCAGTGCCTGGCGGATCACGCGTTGCTGGGAGGGACCGTTGGGGGCGGTCAGTCCGCTGCTGGCGCCGTCCTGGTTGACCGCGGTGCCGCGCACCACGGCGAGGATCGGGTGGCCGTTGCGCTGCGCGTCGGAGAGCTTTTCGAGCAGGATCATGCCCGCGCCCTCGGACCACGACGTGCCGTCCGCGGCGGCGGCGAAGGACTTGCACCGGCCGTCGGGGGCCAGGCCCCGCTGCCGGGAGAACTCCACGAACGCGGCCGGGGTGGCCATCACCGCGACGCCACCGGCCAGCGCCAGGCTGGTCTCACCCTTGCGCAGTGAGCGGACCGCGAGGTGCAGTGCGACGAGTGAGGAGGAGCAGGCAGTGTCGATGGTGACCGAAGGCCCTTCCAGGCCAAGGGTGTAGGAGACCCGGCCGGAGACCACGCTGCCGGAGCTGCCGGTGGCGAGGTAGCCCTCGACGCCCGGCGGGACCTCGTGCATGCGGGGCGCGTAGTCGTGGTACATCAGGCCCGCGTACACGCCGGTCTTGCTGCCACGCAGGGATTCCGGGTTGATCCCGGCCCGCTCGAACGCCTCCCAGGAGGTCTCCAGCAGCAGCCGCTGCTGGGGGTCCATGGCCAGGGCCTCGCGCGGGGAGATGCCGAAGAAGTCCGGGTCGAACTCGTCGGCCTCGTGCAGGAACCCGCTTTCGCGCACGTACGCGGTGCCGGAACGGTCCGGATCGGGGTCGTACAAGCCATCCAGGTCCCAGCCGCGGTTGACGGGGAACGGCGAGATGCCGTCCCCGCCAGCCGCGACCAGGTCCCAGAGTTGCTCGGGGCTGGTGACTCCGCCGGGGAACCGGCAGGCCATGCCGATGATCGCGATCGGCTCCTGGTCACTGGACTCCAGCTCGGCCACCCGGCGCCGCGCGTCGCGCAGATCCACGGTGGCCCGCCGGAGGTAGTCCAGGAGCTTCTGCTCGTTTTCGTTCGACACTGCCCTCAGCCCCCAAAGCCGATACGGGTTGTTGTTGCGTTACAGCAGACCGAGTTCGCGGTCGAGCACATCAAAAAGCTCGTCCGCGGTCGCGGTCTCCAGCGCGTTGTCCGCGTGCTGGTCGACACCGGGTGTCTCGTTCCATTTCGCCAGCACCGCCTGCAACCGGGCGGTGGCCTTGGTCCGGGTGGCCTCGTCGGCAGGCAGCGCCTCCAGGGCGGCGGCCAGCCGGTCGAGTTCGGCGAGCACCGGCGCTGGTGCTCCCTCGGTGACTCCCCCGCTCACGGGGGCCAGCTCCTCGTCCAGGTGCTGGGCGAGGGCCTTCGGCGACGGATAGTCGAAGATCAGCGTGGCCGGCAGCCGCAGCCCGGAGGCGGCGTTGAGCCGGTTGCGCAGTTCGACCGCGGTCAGCGAGTCGAAGCCGAGTTCCAGGAATCCCCTGCCGGCGTCGACGGCGTCGGCTGCGCTGTGTCCCAGCACGGCCGCCGTGTGGGTGCGCACCAGGTCCAGCAGCACCCGGCCGCGTTCGACGGCCGAGGCTGTGGCCAGCCGGTCCCGCAACGACGGGCCCGTGGTCGCCGTTGCGGATACGGCTTCCAGGGTCCGCCGGACCGGGGTCCGGACCAGACCGCGCAGCAGGGCCGGCGCCTCGCCCTGGAACACCGTGGTGTCCCAGCGCATCGGCACGACCGTTGCTGCCTCAACGGTGCGGGCCGCGTCGAACAGATGCAACCCCAGTTCCGAAGTCAGGGGGGTCACCCCTGTCCGGGCCATCCGCTGCTTGTCCGCCTCGGCGAGCCCGGCCGCCATGCCGCCACCGGCCCACGGCCCCCAGGCCAGGGAGACACCGGGTTTGCCCTGCTCGCGGCGCTGCTGGGCGAGGGCGTCCAGGTAGGCGTTGGCCGCGGCGTAGCTGCCCTGACCGGCCTGGCCGAGGGTGGCCGAGGCGGAGGAGAACAGCACCAGGTCGACCTCGGGTCCGGTCAGTTCGGCCAGGTGCCGGGCCGCCTCGACCTTGGGGCGCAGCACCGCGTCCACCCTGGCCGGGGTGAGTGCGGTGAGCACGCCGTCGTCGAGCACCCCGGCGGTGTGGATCACCGCGGTGAGCGGGTGCGCGGCGATCAGCTCGGCCACGGCGTCACGGTCGGCGACGTCGCAGGCGCGCACGGTGACGTTGGCGCCCAAGGTGATCAGTTCATCCCGCAGTTCGGCCGCACCCGGCGCGTCCAGGCCGCGGCGGCTGGCCAGGACCAGGTCGCGCACGCCGTGTTCGACCACCACGTGCCGGGCCAGCAGTGAGCCGAGACTGCCGCTGGCACCGGTGATCAGCACGGACCGCTCGGGATCCCACTGGGGTGCGGCACCTCCGGCCACGGCCTTGGCCAGGCGGGCGGCGAAGAGCTTGCCGTCCTGGATCCGCAGCCAGGGCTCGTCGGCGTACAGCTCGGCCGAGCCGTCGGTCTCGATGACCTGGAAGCGCCCGGGGTTCTCCGATTCGGCCGACCGGACGAGTCCGGCCGCGGCCGCCCCGGCCAGGTCACCGATCCGGGTCACCAGGACCAGGCGCTGCTCCTCGGACTTCTCGGCGAGCCAGTTCTGCAGCAGGGCGAGGACTTCGTGCACGACCGGACCGGTTTCGCCGTCAGGGCAGGGAACCAGCGTGACCGAGCCGCTCGGGGCGGTGGCCGCGACCGGGGCCCAGTCCAGCCGGAACAGGTCCTTGGACGTGCGTCCGGCGGCCTGGATCTGTTCGGCCGCAACGGGTCGCAGGGTGAGCGCGTCGACCGTGACCACCGGGTTGCCCGCGGTGTCGGTGGCCTCGATGCGCACCGTCTCCCGGCCGGCCGGGGTCACCTTGACCCGCAGCGCCGAGGCGCCGGAGCCGTGCAGGGTCACGCCGTCCCAGGCGAAGGGCAGCCAGCCGCCTTCCGGCAGCACCCCGAGGCCGAGGCTGTGCAGGGCCGCGTCCAGCAGGGCCGGGTGCAGCCCGAATCCGGTGGCCGGGCTGGGCAGGGCGACCTCGGCGTAGACGGTGTCGCCGTCCCGCCAGGCCGCGCGCAGCCCCTGGAACATCGGCCCGTAGTCCAGGCCGCGTTCGCTCATGCCCGGGTAAAGCTCTTCCACCGCAACGGTTTCCCCGGCGGGCGGCCAGCTCAGCGAGGGCGCGGGCGTGGTTCCGATGCCGAGCAGGCCACCGGCGTGCCGGACCCAGTCGGCGCCGTCCTCGTCCAGGCGGGAGTGCACGACCAGCGTGCGCTGTCCGGTCTCATCCGCCGCGCCGACGGTGAGCTGCACCCGCACACCGCCCTGTTCGGGCAGTACGAGGGGGGCTTCCAGGGTCAGGTCGACCAGGCGGTCGCAGCCGACCTGGTCGCCTGCCGCGATGGCCAGTTCGACGAAGGCGGTGCCGGGCACCACGACCGAGCCGTGCACCACGTGGTCGGCCAGCCAGGGCTGGGCCCGGCGGGAGAGCCGTCCGGTGAGCAGCAGGCCGCCGGTGTCCGGCAGTGCGATCGCGGCGCCGAGCAGCGGGTGGTCCACATCGGACAGTCCGGCCGCGCCGACGTCCGCGGTGGCCACGGCGGCCAGCCAGTACCGGTTGCGCTGGAACGGGTAGCTCGGCAGGTCGACGTGTGCGCCGCCCTGCTCGGCGAAGACCGCGGCCCAGTCCGGGGCGTGGCCGTGCACGTGTGCGGTGGCCAGTGCGGTGTGCGCGGCGGCCAGTTCGCCGCGGTCCTTGCGCAGCACCGGAACCAGCACCGGTTCGGCCTCGGCCAGGCAGTCCTGACCCATCGCGGAGAGCACCCCGTCCGGACCGAGTTCGACGAACACGCCGACCCCGGCCGCGGCCAGTGCGCGCATGCCATCCAGGAACCGCACCGCTTCCCGCACGTGCCGCACCCAGTACTCGGGTGTGGTCAGTTCGGTGCCGGCGAGCGCGCCGGTCACGGTGGAGACGATCGGGATGACCGGCTCGTGGTAGGTCAGTCCGGCGGCGACGGCCTGGAACTCGGCCAGCATCGGGGCCATCCGCGGCGAGTGGAAGGCGTGGCTGACGGTGAGCCTGCGGGTCTTGCGACCCTGCGCGGCCAGCAGATCGGCCACGTCGGCCACCGCGTCCTCGTCGCCGGAGACGACCACCGCGGCCGGGCCGTTGACCGCCGCGATACCGACCAGGTCCGCGCGACCGGCCAGCAGTGGCAGGACCTCGTCCTCACCGGCCTGCACCGCGACCATCGCGCCGCCGGTGGGCAGCGCCTGCATCAACCGGCCGCGCGCGGCGACCAGCTTGGCGGCGTCGGCGAGGTCGAGAACCCCGGCGACGTGCGCGGCGGCCAGTTCGCCGATGGAGTGCCCGGCCAGGAAGTCCGGGTGCAGGCCCCAGGACTCGACCAGCCGGAACAACGCGACTTCGAGGGCGAACAGCACGGGCTGGGTGTAGCCGGTCTCGTTGATCAGCTCGCCGCCGTCGAAGGCGATCCGCTGCACCGGCTGGTCCAGGTGCCGGTCCAGTTCGGCGGCCACCGCGTCGAAGGCGGCGGCGAACACCGGGAACTCGCGGTACAGCTCAAACCCGGCGCCGACCCGCTGCGCGCCCTGGCCGCTGAACAGGAAGGCCAGCTTGTCGTTGCGTGCGCTGCCGGTGACCAGCTCGGCGGCCAGGTCGCCGCGAGCCAGTGCCCGCAGGCCGTCCAGCTGGGTGTCCCGGTCGCCGAGCACGGCGGCCCGGTGCTCGAACACACCCCGGCTCTTGGCCAGGGCAGCGCCGAGGTCGGCCGAGCTGACGCCGTTGTCCACAAAGGACAGCAGTTGGGCTGCCGAGTCGGCCAGTGCCTGCGGGGTGCGGGCGGAGAGCAGCCAGGGCAGTTCACCCTCGCCGGCCGGCACGGGTTCGGTGGCGGGGGCCTGTTCCAGGATGGTGTGCGCGTTGGTGCCGCTCACCCCGAAGCTGGACACTGCGGCACGGCGAACGCCCTCCGGCCAGGGCTGGGCCTCGGTGAGCAGCGAGACCGCACCGGCGGACCAGTCCACGTGCGGTGAGGGCTGGTCCACGTGCAGCGTGCGCGGCAGCACCCCGTTGCGCATGGCCATGACCATCTTGATGATCCCGGCGACACCCGCGGCGGCCTGGGTGTGCCCGATGTTGGACTTGAGGGATCCCAGCCACAGCGGGGATTCCCGGTCCTGACCGTAGGTGGCCAGGACGGCCTGGGCTTCGATCGGGTCACCGAGCCGGGTGCCGGTGCCGTGCGCCTCGACCACGTCGATGTCCGAAGTGGACAGTCCGGCGTTGGCGAGGGCCTGCCGGATCACCCGCTGCTGGGACGGGCCGTTGGGGGCGGTGAGCCCGTTGGAGGCGCCGTCCTGGTTGATGGCGCTGCCCTTGACCACGGCCAGGATCGGGTGCCCGTTGCGCTGGGCGTCGGAGAGCCGCTCGACGAGCAGCATGCCCACGCCCTCGGACCACCCGGTGCCGTCGGCGGCCGCGGCGAACGGCTTGCACCGGCCGTCCTCGGAGAGTCCGCGCTGGCGGGAGAACTCGACGAACGCGGCCGGGCTGGACATCACCGTGACGCCACCGGCCAGCGCGAGGGTGCACTCGCCCTGTCGCAGCGACTGGGCGGCCAGGTGCAGGGCGACCAGTGAGGAGGAGCAGGCGGTGTCCACAGTGACCGCGGGCCCTTCCAGGCCGAGCACGTAGGAGACCCGGCCGGAGGCGACCGCGGTGGCACTGCCGGTGAGGAAGTAGCCCTCGGCGCCGGTGCCCGCGTTCACCAGGTCCGCGCCGTAGCCCTGTGCGGACACGCCGACGAACACGCCGGTCTGGCCGCCGCGCAGCGAGCCGGGGTCGATGCCCGCGTGCTCCACCGCGGTCCAGGACGCCTCCAGCAACAGGCGCTGCTGCGGGTCCATCGCGGTGGCCTCGCGCGGGGAGATGCCGAAGAAGGCCGCGTCGAACTCGGTGGCGTCGGCGACGAACCCACCCGAGTCGGTGGCGGACAGTCCCGGCCGTCCGGCGGTGCCGAGCAGCTGATCCAGGTCCCAGCCACGGTCCTCGGGGAACGTGGTGATCGCGTCCACGCCACCGTCGACCAGGCGCCACAGGGCTTCCGGTGAGTCGACGCCGCCGGGGAACCGGCAGGCCATGCCGACGATCGCGATCGGCTCGTCGTCCACAATGGACACCGCGGTCGGGCGGTCCTCGACCGGCGAGTCACCGGTGAGTGCCACGTCGAGCTGACGGGCCAGTGCGGCCGGGTTGGGGTGGTCGAAGACCAGGGTGGTGGGCAGGGTGAGGCCGGTGGCGGTGGCCAGCCGGTTGCGCAGTTCGACCGCGGTCAGCGAGTCGAAGCCCAGTTCGCGGAAGGCGAGTCCGGGTTCGATGGCCTCGGTGGTGGCGTGGCCGAGCACCGCGGCGACCTCGGTGCGGACCAGCTCCAGGAGGGCGCGTTCGCGTTCGGCCGCGGTGCGCCCGGCGAACCGGTCCACCGGGGCCTCCGCGACCACCTGTTCGGCCGCGAGCAGCAGTTTGACCTCGGGGATCTCGCTGATCAGCGGCCGCTCCCGCATCGCGGTGAAGCCGGGGGCGAACCGGGCCCAGTCCACCTCGGCCACGGTCACCGTGACGTCGTCGGCGTCCAATGCCTGCTGCAGTGCGGAGATCGCCAGCTCGGGCGCCATCGCGGGCAGGCCGAGCCGCCGCAGCTGGTCGGCCACGGAGCCGTCGGCGACCATGCCGCCGCCGTCCCACGGTCCCCAGGCCACCGCGGTGCCGGTCTTGCCGAGCGCGCGGCGGTGCTGCACCAGCGCGTCCAGGTAGGCGTTCGCGGCGGCGTAACCGCCCTGGTGGCCGCTGCCCCAGGTGCCCGCGATCGAGGAGAACACCACGAACGCGTCCAGCTCGCCGGTCAGCTCGTCCAGGTTGCGGGCGCCGTCGACCTTGGCGCGCACCACGTTCGCGACCGCGTCCGAGGTGGTGTCCATGAGTGCGGCGAACTCCACCGCGCCCGCGGTGTGCAGCACGGCGTTGACCGGGTGCTCGGCGAGCAGTGCGGCCAGGGCGTTCCGGTCGGCGACATCGCAGGCGGCCAGGGTGACCCTGGCACCCAGCGCGGTGAGTTCCGCGCGAAGTTCGGTCGCGCCGGGGGCGTCCGCGCCGCGGCGGCTGGTGAGCACCAGGTGCTCGGCCCCGTTGCCCGCGAGCCAGCGGGCGACCCTGGCGCCGAGTCCGCCGGTGCCACCGGTGATCAGCACGGTGCCGGTGGGCTTCCAGGTGCGGCGGCTGACGGCGGGGGCGCGGTCCAGGCGGCGCACGTGCACCCCGGAGGAGCGCACCGCCACCTGGTCCTCGGTGCCCGCGGCCAGCACGCCGGCGATCCGGCTGAAGGCTCGGTCGTCCAGGCGTTCGGGCAGGTCCAGCAGGCCGCCCCAGCGCTGGGAGAGTTCCAGTCCGGCCACCCGGCCCAGGCCCCAGACCAGGGCCTGCTCAGGTGCGCGCACCGGGTCGGCCTTGGCCACCGACACCGCGCCGCGGGTCAGCAGCCACAGCGGCGCGGCGATCCCGGCGTCGCCGAGGGCCTGCACCAGGGTGAGCGTGCCCGCCAGGTCCAGCACGGCCAGCACACCATCCACTTCGGACAGTTGGGCGGCCAGCCCGGCCCGATCGGTGCCCGGCTCAAGCACCAGCTGTCGGATCTGCGCGCCCTGCCGGGTCAGCCCCTCGGCCAGCTCAGTCTCCGGGGTGGCGCTGACCAGCAGCCAGTTCCCGGACAGCTTTCCGGTGAACCCGGTGCGCGAGCGCCAGTTCACCCGGTACCGCCAGCCGTCCACAGTGGACTCGGTCTGGCGACGCTTCCGCCAGGCGGCCAGGGCGGGCAGCACCTCGCGCAGCGGGGCGGCGTCCACGTCCAGCACCGAGGCGAGTTCGGTCAGTTCGGCCTTGTCCACGGCGGCCCAGAACTCGGCCTCCACCTGGTCGGCCTCGGTGACCTCGGTCCGCCCGGCCTCCAGCCAGAACCGTTCGCGCTGGAAGGCGTAGGTGGGCAGTTCGATCCGCCGTGCGCCGGATCCGGCGAAGTAGCCGGTCCAGTCCACCGCGACCCCGCGCACGTGCAGCTCGGCCAGTGCGCCGACCGCGGCCAGCGGTTCCGGCCGGTCGCCACGCAGTGCGGGCACAAAAGCCGCCTCCGCCAGGCATTCCTGGCCCATCCCGGACAGCACCCCGCCCGGCCCCAGCTCGACGAAGGTGCGCACACCCTGCTCGCCGAGGGTACGCACGCCGTCGGCGAAGCGCACGGCCTCGCGGACATGCCGCACCCAGTAGTCCGCCGTGCCCAGTTCCGCACCGGCGATCGCGCCGGTCACGTTGGACACCACCGGGATCTCCGCCGCGCCAAAGGCGACGCTGTCCGCGACGGTCCGGAACTCGGCCAGCATCGGCTCCATCAGCGCCGAGTGGAAGGCGTGGCTCACGGTCAGCCGCTTGCTCTTGCGCTCACCCAGCCGCGCGACCAGGTCGGTCACCGCGGCCTCAGCGCCGGAGACCACCACGGAGGTCGGCCCGTTGATCGCGGCGATGTCCACGGCGAGCCCGTCCAGCAGCGGCCGGACCTCGTCCTCGGTGGCCTGCACGGCCAGCATCGCGCCACCGGTGGGCAGCGCCTGCATCAACCGGCCCCGAGCCGCGACCAGCTTGGCGGCGTCGCGCAGCGACAGCACCCCGGCGACGTGCGCGGCGGCCAGTTCGCCGATGGAGTGCCCGGCCACGAAGTCCGGTCGCACACCCCAGCTCTCGTACAGCCGGAACAACGCGACCTCGATCGCGAACAGCGCGGGCTGGGTGAACTCGGTCTGGTGCAGCTCGGCGGAGTCCAGGATCTCGCCGACCGGCCGGGCGAGGTGCCGGTCCAGCTCGGCGCAGACCGTGCCGAAGGCGTCCGCGAACACCGGGAACGCACCGGCCAGCTCGCGGCCCATGTCCAGCCGCTGGGAACCCTGTCCGGAGAACAGGAACGCGGTCTTGCCCGCCACCGGCGAGCCGAGCACCACACCCGCGGCCGAGCGGCCCTCGGCGAGGGCGGCCAGTGCGGCGGCCGGGTCCTCGGCGACGAGCACGGCGCGGCGGTTGTGCGTGGCCCGGCTGGTGAGCAGCGAGTAGGCAAGATCCAGCTGGTCAGCGCTGGTCAGCGGTTGCAGCGCCGCGGCCTGGGCACGCAGCGCGGTCTCGCTGCGTGCGGACAGCGCGAGTGGGAGCACGGCCGGGGCGACCGGCTTGCTCGGCACGGGCACGGATTCCGGTGCCTGCTCCAGGATGGTGTGCGCGTTGGTGCCGCTGATGCCGAAGGCGGACACCGCGGCCCGCCGGGCCCGCCCGGTCCGCGGCCAGTCGACCTGCTCGCTCAGCACCGACACCGCACCCGCGGACCAGTCCACGTGCGGCGAGGGCTCGTCCACGTGCAGGGTCTTGGGTGCGATCCCGTGTTGCAGGGCCAGCACCATCTTGATCAGTCCGGCCACACCGGCGGCGGCCTGGGTGTGCCCGATGTTGGACTTCACCGAGCCGAGCAGCAGCGGGTGGGTCCGCTCCTGGCCGTAGGTGGCGAGCAGGGCCTGCGCCTCGATCGGGTCGCCGAGTTTGGTGCCGGTGCCGTGCGCCTCCACCACGTCGACGTCCGAAGTGGACAGTCCGGCGTCGGCCAGTGCGGCCCGGATGACCCGCTGCTGGGCCGGTCCGTTGGGGGCGGTGAGGCCGTTGCTGGCGCCGTCCTGGTTGACCGCGCTGCCGCGGATCACCGCGAGCACCGGGTGGCCGTTGCGCTGGGCGTCGGAGAGCCGCTCCACCAGGAGCATGCCCGCGCCCTCGCCCCAGCCGGTGCCGTCCGCGGCGGCCGCGAACGCCTTGCACCGGCCGTCGGGGGCGAGCCCGCGCTGGCGGGAGAACTCGACGAAGACACCGGGGGTGGACATCACCGTGACGCCACCGGCCAGGGCCATGCCCACGTCGCCGCGGCGCAGGGCCTGCACCGCCCAGTGCAGGGCGACCAGGGAGGCCGAGCAGGCGGTGTCGACGGTGACCGCGGGGCCTTCCAGGCCGAAGGTGTAGGAGATGCGGCCGGAGATCACGCTGGCCGCGTTGCCGGTGCCGAGGTAGCCCTCGACGCCTTCGGGCGCGGTGGAGAGCAGTCCGGCGTAGTCCTGGCCGTTGGTGCCGACGAACACGCCTGCCTTGCTGCCGCGCACGGTGGCCGGGTCGATGCCGGCCCGCTCGAACGCCTCCCAGGAGGTCTCCAGGAGCAGCCGCTGCTGCGGGTCCATGGCCAGGGCTTCCCGCGGCGAGATGCCGAAGAAGGCGGCGTCGAAATCGGTTGCGGTGTCGAGGAATCCACCCTCGCGGGCGTAGCTCTTGCCGGGGCGGTCGGGGTCCGGGTCGTACAGGTCCGGGTCCCAGCCGCGGTCGCCGGGCAGCCCGGTGAGCACGTCCGCGCCCTCGGTGAGCAGCCGCCAGTAGTCCTCGGGGCTCATCACACCACCGGGGAACCGGCAGGCCATGCCGACGATCGCGATCGGTTCGTCGTCCACAGTGGACGTGACGACCTCGGCGATCTCGGTGACCGCGCCGAGCAGTTCCTCCAGCAGGAAGTCGGTGAGGGCCAGCGGGGTCGGGTAGTCGAAGACCAGGGTGGTGGGCAGGCTCAGGCCGGTGGCGGTGGCCAGGCGGTTGCGCAATTCGACCGCGGCGAGCGAGTCGAACCCGGCCTCGCGGAAGGCCCGTTCCGGGTCGACCGCCTCGGCCCCGGCGTGCCCGAGCACGGCGGCCACGCTGGTGCGGATCTGCTCCAGCAGGAAGGCATGCCGTTGCGCGACCGGGGTCTTGGCCAGTTTGGCGGCGAGCGCGGATTCGGGCTGGGCGGCGGCCGGGGCGGCCACGGCCTTGCGGCGGTGCAGTTCGGGGATGTCGCTGATCAGGCGGCTGGGCCGGACCGCGGTGAAGGCGGGCGCGAACAGCTCCCAGTCCAGGTCGGCGACGGCGATCACGGTGTCGTCGCGGTCCAATGCCCCTTGCAGGGCCAGCATCGCGGTGTCCGCGGCCATCGGCGGCAGTCCGGCGCGGCGCAGGCGTTCGCCCACCGCGGCATCGGCCATGCCGCCGTCGGCCCACGGGCCCCAGCCGATGGAGGTGGCCGGCAGGCCCTGGGCGCGGCGGTGCTGGGCGAGGGCGTCCAGGTAGGCGTTGGCGGCGGCGTAGTTGGCCTGGCCGGCGGTGCCGATCTGGCCGGTGATCGAGGAGAACAGCACGAACGCGTCCAGCTCGCCGGTCAGCTCGTGCAGGTTGCGCGCGGCCGCGACCTTGGGGCGCAGCACGGTGTCCAGGCGTTCCGGGGTGAGGCTGGACAGCAGGCCGTCGTCGAGCACCCCGGCGGTGTGGATCACCGCGTTGACCGGGTGCGCGGCCAGCAGCGCGGCCACCGCCTCGCGGTCGGCGGCGTCGCAGGCGGCGATGGTGACGGTGACGCCGAGCGCGTCCAGGTCGGCGGCCAGTTCGGTCGCGCCGGGCGCGTCCAGGCCACGGCGGCTGGTGAGCAGCAGGTGCTCGGCGCCGTTGTGCGCCAGCCACTTGGCCACCCGAGCGCCGAGCGCGCCGGTGCCACCGGTGACCAGCACGGTGCCGCGCGGCCGCCAGGACCGCTGCGGCGCAACGGAACCGTCGTGCGCGAGCCGCCGCAGGTAGGTCCCAGAAGGACGCAGCGCGAGCTGGTCCTCGGTGCCGGTGAGCGCCCCGGCCAGGCGGGACAGCGAACGCTCGTCGAGGTCGGCGGGCAGGTCGATCAGGCCACCCCAGCGTTCGGGGTGTTCCAGTGCGGCAACGAGTCCGAGGCCCCAGACCTGGGCCTGGTCCGGGTTGGGCAGGTCCTCGCCGTTGACCGCGACCGCGCCCTGGGTCAGGCACCACAGCGGGGCCGGGCAGCGCGCGTCACCGAGACCACGCACCAGGGTGCGGGCTTCGTGCACGTCGCCGAGGGCGAGCACCCCGGCCAGGTCGAGCACACCGGCGATGTTGATGGCCCCGGCCGCGTCGGCGATCTCACGGACTTCCGCGCCCGCCGCGGTCAGCGCCGCGACCAGCTCGGGCCGGGCGTCGCCGACCAGCAGCCAGGTGCCGGTCAGCGCACTGTCCACAGTGGACGCGGACTTCCAGTTGATCCGGTACCGCCAGTCGTCGGCGAGTGAGCGGACCTGGTTGCGCGGGGTCAGCTCCAGCCAGAACCGCTCGCGCTGGAAGGCGTAGGTGGGCAGGTCCAGGCGCTGGCCGCCGTCGAACAACGCGGTCCAGTCGATCTTGACGCCGCGGGTGAACAACCGGCCGAGCGCGGTGATCGCGGCGGCCGCCTCGGGGCGGTCCTTGCGCAGCGCGGACAGGAAGGTCGCGGTGGGCGCGGAGTCCTGGCCCATCCCGGCCAGCACGCCGTCCGGGCCCAGCTCCAGGAAGGTGGACACCCCGGCCTCGGCCAGCGTCCGCACGCCGTCGGCGAAGCGCACCGCGCCGCGGACGTGCTGGACCCAGTACTCGGCACTGCCCAGCTCCGCACCGGCGATCGTGCCGGTCACGTTGGACACCACCGGGATCCGCGCGGGCGCGTAGTGCACGCTCTCCGCGACGGTGCGGAACTCGGCGAGCATGCCGTCCATGTGCGGGGAGTGGAAGGCGTGGCTGACGGTGAGCCTGCGGGTCTTGCGCCCCTGCCCGGCCAGCAGGTTGGCGACCTCGGTGGCGGCGGTCTCGTCGCCCGCGATCACGGTGGCGTTCGGCCCGTTCAGCGCGGCAATGCTCAGCTCGGCCTCGCGACCGGCGAGCAGCGGGCGCACCTCGTCCTCGGTGGCCTGCACCGCGATCATCGCGCCACCACCGGGCAACGCCTGCATCAACCGGCCACGCGCGGCGACCAGCTTGGCGGCGTCGGCCAGGGTCAGCACCCCGGCCACGTGCGCGGCAGCGAGTTCGCCGATGGAGTGCCCGGCCACGAAGTCCGGGCGCACGCCCCAGGACTCGTAGAGCCGGAACAACGCCACCTCGATGGCGAACAACGCGGGCTGGGTGAACTCGGTCTGGTGCAGTTCCTCGGCGTCCAGGACCGCGCGCAGCGGCCGGGCCAGGTGCTGGTCCAGTTCGGCGGCCACCGCGTCGAAGGCGGCGGCGAAAACGGAGAAGGTCTCGGCGAGTTCACGGCCCATGGCCAGCCGCTGGGAACCCTGGCCGGTGAACAGGACGGCGAGCTTGCCGGGGGTGACCGCGCCGGTGTGCACGCCGGGTGCGTCCAGGCCCTCGGCGAAGGCGGCGAGCGCGTCCCTGGCCTCGGTCAGGCCGGTGGCGGCGAGCACCGCGCGGTGCTCGAACCCGGCCCGGTTGGCCAGTGAGAACCCGAGGTCGAGCAGGGTGGCCGGGTTTCCGTCCACAAAGGACACCAGCTGGGCGGCCTGGGCGCGCAGGGCCTCGGGGGTCTTGGCGGACAGCGCCAGCGGCACGGTTTCCAGGACCTGCGCCGGGGTGACGACCTCGGTCTCGACCGGCGGGGCGGCCTCGATGATGGTGTGCGCGTTGGTGCCGCTGATGCCGAAGGAGGACACACCCGCGCGGTGCGGGCCGTCGGTCTCCGGCCAGGGCTGGGCCTCGGTGAGCAGGGCGACCGAGCCGGCGGACCAGTCCACGTGCGGGGAGGGCTCGTCCACGTGCAGGGTCTTGGGCAGCAGGCCGTGCCGCATGGCCATGACCATCTTGATGATGCCGCCGACCCCGGCCGCGGCCTGGGTGTGGCCGACGTTGGACTTGAACGAGCCCAGCAGCAGCGGGTTCGGCCGGTCCTGCCCGTAGGTGGCCAGCAGGGCCTGCGCTTCGATCGGGTCGCCGAGCTTGGTGCCGGTGCCGTGCGCCTCGACCGCGTCCACTTCGGACGGTGCGAGCTGGGCGTCGGCGAGGGCGTCCCGGATCACGGCTTCCTGGGCCAGGCCGTTGGGTGCGGTGAGGCCGTTGGAGGCGCCGTCCTGGTTGACCGCGGTACCACGCACCACGGCCAGGATCGGGTGCCCGTTGCGCTGCGCGTCGGAAAGCCTTTCCAGCAACAGCATGCCCGCGCCCTCGGACCACGAGGTGCCGTCGGCACCGGCGGCGAAGGACTTGCAGCGGCCGTCGGGGGCGAGGCCGCGCTGGCGGGAGAACTCGACGAAGGAGTTGGGCGTGGACATGACCGCCGCGCCACCGGCCAGCGCCAGGGTGCACTCGCCCTTGCGCAGCGACTGCACGGCCAGGTGCAGCGCGACCAGTGAGGAGGAGCAGGCGGTGTCCACGGTGACCGCGGGGCCTTCCAGCCCGAAGGTGTAGGCGACCCGGCCGGAGACCACGCTGCCCAGGTTGCCGGTCAGCAGGTAGCCGGCGACCTCGGCCGGCGCGTCCTCGGGGCGGTTGGCGTAGTCGTGGTACATCAGGCCCGCGTACACGCCGGTCTTGCTGCCGCGCAACGAGTCCGGGTCGATGCCCGCCCGCTCGATGGCCTCCCAGGAGGTCTCCAGCAGCAGCCGCTGCTGCGGGTCCATGGCCAGGGCTTCCCGCGGGGAGATGCCGAAGAAGCCGGGGTCGAACTCGGGTGCGCTGTGCAGGAACCCGCTTTCGCGCACGTACACGCTGTCCGGGCGCTCACCGGTGGGGTCGTAGAGCGCGTCCAGGTCCCAGCCGCGGTCGGCCGGGAACGGCGAGATGCCGTCCCGGCCACCGGCGACCATCTCCCAGAGCTGTTCCGGGGTGGCGACGCCGCCGGGGAAACGGCAGCTCATCGCGACGATCGCGATCGGCTCGTGCTCCTGGGCCTCGATCTCCTGCAGCCGGGCCTTGGTGCGGTGCAGGTCGGCGGTGACGCGCTTGAGGTAGTCGACGAGCTTCTGCTCGGTGGACTCGGGTCCGCGAGGATCAGACACTGCCGAACTCCTTGTCGATGAAGGCGAAGATCTCGTCGGCGGTGGAGACCGCGTCAAGTTCCTGGGCGAACTCGGTTTCCGGCACTTCGAGTTCGGGTTCCGCGACCGGGGCGGCCGGGGCGGGGGCGAGCCGGTCGAGCAGGTGCTCGGCCAGCTTGGCTGGGGTGGCGTAGTTGAAGAGCAGGGTGGGCGGCAGCCGCAGCCCGGTGGCGGTGTTGAGCCGGTTGCGCAGCTCCACCGAGGTCAGCGAGTCGAAACCCAGTTCCTTGAAAGAGGATTCGGCCTCGACCGAGCCGTCGCCGCTGTGCCCGAGCACCCCGGCCGCGTTGACCCGGACCACATCCAGCACGAGCTGCGCGCGCCGCTCCTCGGGGGTCGCGGTGAGTTTGTCCACAAAGGACTCCTCAGTGGCCTTGGCCGCCGCGGTGCGCCGGGTGCGTTTGGGCGCTATCAGCCCCCGCAGCAACGCCGGGACGGTTCCTTGCCGCACCACGCTGGCGTCCAGCTTGAACGGCACCGGCGCGGCCTCGGCCTGGCCCAGCGCCAGGTCGAACAGGGCCAGACCCAGCTCGGGCGGCAGCGGGGCCATGCCCGCGCGGGACATCCGGTTGCGGTCGCCCTCGGCGAGCCGGGCGGCCATGCCGCCTTCGGCCCACGGCCCCCAGGCCAGGGACAGCGCCGGGAGTCCGGCTGCCTTGCGGCGCTGGGCGAGGGCGTCCAGGGCGGCGTTGGCGGCGGCGTAGTTGGCCTGGCCCGCGCCGCCGAGCACCCCGATCACCGAGGAGAACAGCACGAACGCGGTGAGGTCGTGCTCCTGGGTCAGCTCGTGCAGGTTGATCGCGGCGTCGAGTTTGGGCCGCAGCACGGTGTCCAGGCGTTCGGGGGTGAGTGCGGAGAGCACGCCGTCGTCGAGCACCCCGGCGGTGTGGATCACCGCGGTCACCGGGTGCCGGGCCAGCAGCGCGGCCAGCGCGGACCGGTCCGCGGCGTCACATGCCTCGATGATCGCCTCGGCCCCCAGCCCGGCCAGTTCGGCGCGGAGTTCGTCCGCACCGGGGGCGTCCGGGCCGCGGCGGCTGGTGAGCAGCAGGCGGCGCACGCCGTGCCGGGTGACCAGGTGCTTGGCGAGCAGTCCGCCGAGTGCGCCGGTGGCGCCGGTGATGAGCACCAGGCCGTCCGGGTCCCAGGCGGCCTCGGTCACCTCGGTGATCTTGGCCAGCCGGGGAGCGTGCGCGATCCCGTTGCGCAGGGCGAGTTGCGGCTCGTCCGTGGTGAGCGCGGCGGGCAGGGCGGCGGCGGACTGGGCGTCCAGGTCGATGAGCTGGAACCGGTCCGGCTGCTCGGTCTGCGCGGCCCGCAACAGCCCCCACACCGCGGCACCGGCCACATCGGGGGAGTCGGCGAGCACGGCGTCCCTGGTGAGCACGACCACCCGGGACTCACTGCGCTGCAACAGTTCCAGCACCTGCGCGGTCACCTCGCCCGCGGGTCCCTCCGGGCAGGTCAGCAGCACCAGGTCGGCGGCCGGGTCCAGTTCGGCCCGCTCCTCGACCTGGATGCCGGCGGCCCGCAGGGCGACCCCGGCCTTGTACTCGTCGCCGCCCAGCAGGACCACCTTGGCGGGCAGTGTGGGCTGCTCGGGCAGGGTGAGCACCGGCCAGTCGACCCGGAACAGCGAGTCCAGTTCGGGCCGGATCCGCAGTGCGTCCGGGGACACCGGCCGCAGCACCAGCGAGTCGATGGAGACCACCGGGGTGCCTGCCGGGTCGGTGACGGCCAGCGACACCGCGTCCGGCCCGGCCGGGCTCAGCTTCACCCGCAGTGTGCTCGCGCCGGTGGCGTGCAGTCGGATCCCGGTCCAGGCGAAGGGCAGCGGCGGGTTGTCGCCCTCGGCCGCGGCGACCAGTCCGTGCAGGGCGGCGTCCAGCAGCGCGGGGTGCACACCGAAGCCCGCACCCTCCACAGTGGACGGCAGGCTGACCTCGGTGAAGATCTCCTCGCCACGTCGCCACACCCCGCGCACACCCTGGAACGCGGTCCCGTAGCCGTAACCCTTGTCCGCGAGCCGCCGGTAGAACCCGTCCAGGTCCACCGCGTCGGCCTGTGCGGGCGGCCACTCCCCCAGTTCCAGGGGCGCGTCGCCGTCCACCGCGAGCACGCCGTTGGCGTGCAGTGTCCAGTCCTCGTCGTCGAGTCGCGAGTACAGCTGCAGGTCGCGCCGCCCGTCCTGTTCGGCCGCGACCACCACCTGCACCTGCACCGCACGCTGTTCGGGCAGCACCAGCGGCGCGGCCAGCGTCAGCTCCTCCACCGCCGCGCACTCGACCTCGTCGGCCGCCCGCAGCGCCAGCTCGACCAGCGCGGTCCCCGGCACCAGCACGGAGCCCAGGATCTGGTGGTCGACCAGCCACGGGTGCGTCCGCCGGGACAGCTTGCCGGTCAGCAGCACGCCCCCGGCCCCGGCGATCGGCACCGCCGAGGCCAGCAGCGGGTGCACGCCGGAGTCCACAGTGGACGAACTCGGCGCCAGCCAGAACCGCTGCCGCTGGAACGGGTAGGTCGGCAGTTCCACCAGTCGTCCACCGGCGGTCAGCCCAGCCAGGTCAGCCGGAACACCCCGGCAGATCAGCCTTGCCAGTGCCTGCCCGGCCGACTCGGCCTCGGCACGCCCCTTGCGCAGCAACGGGATCAGCGCGGCGTCACCGGTCAGGCAGTCCTGCCCCATCCCGGACAGCACGCCATCCGGGCCAAGCTCCAAGAACGTCGACACCCCCGCGTTTTCCAGGGTCCGGATGCCGTCGGCGAACCGCACCGCCTGCCGGACGTGCCGGACCCAGTACTCCGCGGTCCCCAGCTCGTCCCCGGCCAGCTCGCCGGTCACGTTGGACACCACCGGAATCCGCGCGGCCGAGTAGCGCACGCTCTCCGCGACCGCCCGGAATTCCGCGAGCATCGGGTCCATCAGCAGCGAGTGGAACGCGTGGCTCACGGTGAGTCGCTTGGTCTTGCGGTCCACCAGCCGCGCCGCGACCTCGGTCACCGCGGCCTCGGTCCCCGACACCACGATCGCGGTCGGCCCGTTGATCGCCGCGACATCCGCGTCCAGCCCGGTGAGCAGCGGCCGGACCTCGTCCTCGGTCGCCTGCACCGCGAGCATCGCCCCGCCACCCGGCACGGCCTGCATCAACCGGCCCCGCGCGGCAACCAGCTTCGCCGCGTCCGCCAGCGACAGCACCCCGGCGACGTGCGCCGCGGCCAGCTCACCAATCGAGTGCCCGACCAGGTAATCCGGCCGCACACCCCAGGACTCCACGAGCCGGTAAAGCGCCACCTCGATCGCGAACAACGCGGGCTGGGTGAACCCGGTCTGGTGCAGCTCCTCAGTGTCCAGGACCTCGCCCAGCGGCCGGTCCAGGTGCTTGTCCAGCTCGGCACTCGCCGCGGCGAAAGCGTCCGCGAACACCGGGAACGCCCCGGCCAGCTCCCGCCCCATGCCCAGCCGCTGCGACCCCTGCCCGGAGAACAGGAACGCGACCTGCCCATCCACCACGCTGTCCCGCACCGCACCGGACTCCCCCGCCGCCAGCGCGGTCAGCCCGGCCTGGAGGTCACCGAGCACCACGGCCCGGTGCTCGTGCAGGGCCCGGCGGGCCAGCGTGTGCGCCAGGTCCACGGGCTCGACCTCGGCCGCGAGCAGCGCTTCCGCCTGGGCCCGCAACGCTTCCGGCGTCCGCCCGGACAACACCACCGGCCCGGCCTGCACGGCCTCGGCAACAGTCGAAGCGACCTCGGGTGCCTGCTCCAGGAGCACGTGCGCGTTGGTCCCGCTGATCCCGAAGGAGGACACCCCGGCCCGCCGCGGCGCCCCGGTCTCCGGCCACTCCCGCGCCTCGGTCAGCAGCGATACCGCGCCCGAAGACCAGTCCACCCGCGGCGAGGGCGTGTCCGCGTGCAGCGTCCGGGGCAGCACCCCGTGCCGGATGGCCTCGACCATCTTGATCACGCCGCCGACCCCGGCCGCGGCCTGGGCGTGCCCGATGTTGGACTTCAGCGAGCCCAGCAGCAGCGGCCGCTCCCGGTCCTGCCCGTAGGTGGCCAGCAACGCCTGCGCCTCAATGGGATCGCCCAGTGCGGTGCCGGTACCGTGCGCCTCCACCACGTCGATGTCCGAAGTGGACAGTCCGGCTTCGGCCAGTGCGCCGCGGATCACCCGCTGCTGGGCCGGGCCGTTGGGCGCGGTGAGTCCGTTGGAGGCGCCGTCCTGGTTGACCGCGCTGCCCTTGACGATGGCCAGCACCGGGTGCCCGTTGCGGCGAGCGTCGGAGAGGCGTTCCAGCAGCAGCACGCCAACGCCCTCGGCCCAGGCGGTGCCGTCGGCCTCGGCGCCGAATGCCTTGCAGCGCCCGTCCGGGGCCAGCCCGCGCTGCCGGGAGAACTCCACGAACATGCCCGGCGTTGGCAGCACCGCCACGCCACCGGCCAGGGCCAGCCCGCATTCCCCGCGCCGCAACGACTGCACGGCCAGGTGCAGCGAGACCAGCGAGGCCGAGCAGGCGGTGTCCACGGTGACCGCGGGGCCTTCCAGGCCGAAGGTGTAGGCGATCCGCCCGGACAGCACGCTCGCGGTGCCGCCGGTGAGCAGGTGCCCGGCGAACTCCTCGGCCGCCTCGTGCAGCCGGGGCCCGTAGTCCTGGGTCATCGCGCCGACGAACACGCCGGACTGGCTGCCGCGCAGGGTGGCCGGGTCGATCCCGGCCCGCTCGAACACCTCCCAGGTGGTCTCCAGCAGCAGTCGCTGCTGCGGGTCCATGGCCAGGGCCTCCCGCGGGGAGATGCCGAAGAACTTGGCGTCGAACTCGGTCGCGCCGTCGAGGAAGCCGCCCTCTCGGGCGTAGGAGGAACCGGCCTGCGCGGGATCCGGGTGGTAGAGCCGGTCCAGGTCCCAGCCGCGGTCGTCCGGGAACGGCGAGATCGCGTCCACGCCCTCGCTGACCAGCCGCCACAGGTCCGCCGGGGAGGCGACGCCACCCGGGTACCGGCAGCCCATGGCCACGATCGCGATCGGCTCGTCCTCGGTGATCCGCACCGGCGCGGCAACGGTTTCCCGTTCCACGCCATCGAGGTAGGCGGCCAGGGCGAGCGGGGTCGGGTAGTCGAAGAGCAGGGTGGCGGGCAGGGTGCGCCCGGTGGCCTGGTTGAGCTGATCGCGCAGTTCGACCGCGGTCAGCGAGGCGAAACCCAGGTCCTTGAAGCTGCGTTCCGGCACGACGGCCTCGGCCGAGGGGTAGCCCAGCACGGCGGCCGCGTGCGCCCGCACCAGTTCCAGCGAGGACCGGGTCCGCGCCGCCGCCGGAGCGGCCACCGGCAGGCTGTCCAGCCAGTACCGCTCGCGCTGGAAGGCGTAGGTGGGCAGCTCAACTCGTGTGCCGTCGCCAAACCCGGTGAAGTCAACGGCGATCCCGCGCGTCCATGCCTGGGCCAGTCCGGAGATCAGCGCCTCCACCTCGCCCCGGTCCTTGCGCAGCAACGGGATCCCGGCGCCCAGGGCACTGAGCACCCCGTCCGGACCCAGTTCCAGGAACGTGCTCACCCCGGCCTCGGCCAGCGTGCGCATGCCATCGGCGAACCGCACCGCCTGCCGCACGTGCCGGACCCAGTACTCCGCGGTCCCCAGCTCGTCCCCGGCCAGTTCGCCGGTCAGGTTCGACACCACCGGAATCCGCGCCGCGCCAAAGCTGATGCTCTCGGCCACCGCCCGGAACTCGGCCAGCATCGGGTCCATCAGCAGCGAGTGGAACGCGTGGCTCACGGTCAGCCGCTTGCTCTTGCGCTCGGCCAGCTTCGCCTTGACCTCGACGATGGCGGCCTCGGTTCCCGACACCACAACGGCTTCCGGCCCGTTGACCGCGGCGATGTCCGCGTCCAGCCCGGCCAGCAACGGCCGGACCTCCTCCTCGGTCGCCTGCACCGCGAGCATCGCGCCCCCGGTCGGCAGCGCCTGCATCAGTCGTCCCCGCGCGGCGACCAGCTTGGCCGCGTCCGCCAGCGACAACACTCCGGCGACGTGCGCGGCGGCCAGCTCGCCAATCGAGTGCCCGGCAAGGAAATCCGGCCGCACACCCCAGGACTCCACCAGCCGGTACAACGCCACCTCGATGGCGAACAACGCGGGCTGGGTGAACCCAGTCTGGTGCAGCTCCTCCGTGTCCAGCACCTCGCCCAGCGGCCGGTCCAGGTGCTTGTCCAGCTCACCGCACACCTCGGCGAAGGCGTCCGCGAACACCGGGAACACCGCCGCCAGCTCGCGACCCATCCCGATCCGCTGCGATCCCTGCCCGGAGAACAGGAACGCCAGCCCACCCTCGGCAACCGAACCCCGGACCACTCCGGCGGCCACGCCATCGCGGGCGAACCCGGCCAGCGCGTCCCGGAACCCGGCCCGGTCCCCGGCCACCAGCACGGCCCGGTGCTCGAACGCGGTCCGCGTCCCGGCCAGTGCCCCGGCCACCGCGCGGACATCGATTTCCGCGTCAGCGTCCACAAAGGACAGAAGCCGTTCCGCCTGTCCCCGCACGGCTTCCGCGGTCCGGCCGGATAGCACCCACGGCAGCACCGCGGTATCCAGGGCCTGCCCAGGCTCGACCGGCTGGGCGGGCGGTTCGGCGAGCACCAGGTGGCAGTTGGTCCCGCCGATGCCGAAGGAGGACACGCCGGCGAGCAGCGGCGCGTCCCGCCAGTCGCCCAGTTCGGTGCGCACCCGCAGGTTCAGCCCGGCGAAGTCGATGTCCGGGTTGGGCGTCTCGAAGTTCAGGCTGGGCGGCAGCTGCCGGTGCCGGATGGCCAGCACGGTCTTGATCAGGCCGACGATGCCGGCCGCGCCTTCCAGGTGGCCGACGTTGGTCTTGGCCGAACCGACCAGCAGTGGTTCGGACCGGTCCGCGCCGAGCACCGCGCCCAGTGCGCCGGCCTCGATCGGGTCGCCGACCTTGGTGCCGGTGCCGTGCAGTTCGACGTACTGCACCCGCGCCGGGTCGACCTCGGCGTCCCGGTAGGCCAGCCGCAGCACCTCCTGCTGGGCCAGGCCGTTCGGGGTGGTGAGCGCGGTGGACTCGCCGTCGTTGTTGACCGCGCCGCCCTTGATCACCGCGAGCACCTCGTCCCCGTCGGCCAGCGCGTCGGCCAGGGGCTTGAGCAGCACGAAGCCGCCGCCCTCACCGCGGACGTAGCCGTTGGCGCGGGCGTCGAAGGTGTGGCAGCGGCCGTCAGGGGACTGGCCGCCGAACTTCGCGGTGGCCATGGTGGTCTCCGGCACCAGGTTCAGGTTCACCCCGCCGGCCAGGGCCAGGCTGGACTCGCCGCGGCGCAGGCTCTCGCAGGCCAGGTGCACCGCGACCAGGGCGGAGGACTGGGCGGAGTCGACCGCGAGGCTCGGGCCGTGCAGGCCGAGGGTGTAGGAGAGCCGGTTGGCGATGATGCTGCGGTGCAGGCCGGTCAGGGTGTGCTGGGTGATCGCGTCCGGGCCGCCGCGGTAGATCAGGCTGGCGTAGTCGTCCCAGATGGCGCCGACGAAGACGCCGGTGCGGCTGCCCGCGAGCCGCTCGGGCAGCAGGCCGGCGTGCTCGAAGGCCTCCCAGCCCAGTTCCAGCATCAGTCGCTGCTGCGGGTCCATGGCCGCGGCCTCGCGCGGGGAAATGCCGAAGAATCCGGGGTCGAATGCGTCGACCTGGTCCAGGAATCCGCCCCAACGGGTGTTCATCCTGCCTTTGACGGCCGGATCCACGTCGAAGAATTCATTGGCGTCCCACCGGTCCGCGGGCACCTCGGTGATCGCGTCGCGACCCTCGGTGAGCAACCGCCAGAACTCGGCGGGACCAGTGGCCCCGGGCAGGCGGCAGGACAGTCCGATGACCGCGATCTCCCGCCCCGCAACAGTGGTCTTGTCCGACATAGGTGCCCCAGCCCGCCCATCATCGCCATTACCAACACAAGAACTCGCGAGTTTCGGCGACGTTATCCCGGCGGTCACCCCTACCTTCAACCCCTAATGTGCGCAGGTGGGGTCGGGGTATGGTTCACGTACTTGCCTCATTTGTCGCCACCCAGCCACACCTATGGGCATCCTTGCAGTTCAGGGCCACATAGGGGCGGGCGGAGACACCCCAGTTCTCCGGTGTTTCAGCGATGTTTCCGGCTGACTCACCGCAGCAAGACAACCATGACGACAATGCCTTGCCAAGCCCGGAGACACAACTCACAGAGAACTTTTCTAAATAGGATTTCTCTGGTTCCGCTCGCCTTTATAGTGTGCAGGTGGCTCCCCCCGAACCGAGGCTGCTCGCCGTCAGCGACCTGCACGTCGCCTATCCGGAGAACCGGACGATCGTCGAGGAGCAGCTGCACCCCGGCCATCCCGGCGACTGGCTGATCGTGGCCGGGGACGTGGGCGAGCTGTACGCCGACATCGAGTGGGCGCTGACCCTGCTGGCGCAGCGGTTCGACACGGTGATCTGGGTGCCCGGCAACCACGAGCTGTGGACGCCGAAGGAGGACCCGGTGCAGCTGCGCGGGGACCAGCGCTACCGGCGGCTGGTCGAGATGTGCCGCGAGCTGGGCGTCTACACCCCGGAGGACCCGTTCCCGGTGTGGCGCGGCGCGGGCGGCCCGGTGGCGATCGCCCCGCTGTTCGTGCTCTACGACTACACCTTCCGCACCGACCCGGCCGACGACAAAGCGGCCGCACTGGCCAAGGCGCACGCCGCGGGCGTGGTGTGCACGGACGAGTTCCTGTTGCACCCCAACCCTTATCCGAGCCGCGACGCCTGGTGCCGGTCCCGGCTGACCATCACCCAGCGCAGGCTGGACGCGCACGATTCGAGCCTGCCGCTGGTGCTGGTCAACCACTGGCCGCTGGTGCGTGATCCCACGTTCGTGCTGCGCTACCCGGAGTTCGCGCTGTGGTGCGGCACCGAGGGCACCGCGGACTGGCACCGCCGCTACCGGGTGAGCGCCGCGGTGTACGGGCACCTGCACATCCCGCGCACCACCACCTACGACGGGGTGCGGTTCGAGGAGGTCTCCATCGGCTATCCCCGGGAGCGGAAGATGTACGGCGGCCTGCCGCGCGGCCCGCTCCGCCAGATCCTGCCCGTGGAGGAGAACCCGTGATCACCCGCCTGCTCCCGGCCCCGGTCGTCGCCGTGCAGACCAGGGTCGACCAGTCCACTGTGGACTTGTTCCCGGCCGAGGAAGCGTTGCTGGCCAAGTCGGTGCCCAAGCGGCGCGCGGAGTTCACCGCCGCCCGCTGGTGCGCCCGCCAGGCCCTGGCCGCCCTCGGCGAGCCGCCGGCGCCGATCCTGCCGGACGAGCGCGGGGCGCCGCAGTGGCCGACCGGGTTCGTCGGCAGCATCACGCACTGCGCCGGGTACCGGGCCGCCGCGGTGGCCAGGTCTACCGACGCGCACAGCCTGGGCATCGACGCCGAGCCGAACGAGCCGCTGCCCGAGGGCGTGCTGGAGGCGGTGTCCCTGCCCGAGGAACGGGTGATGCTGCGGCGGCTCGGCGTGGACCGCTCGGTGAACTGGGACCGGTTGTTGTTCAGCGCCAAGGAATCGGTCTACAAGGCGTGGTACCCGCACGCCCGCAAGATGCTCGGCTTCGACGAGGCCCGCCTGACCATCGCCCCCGACGGCACCTTCACCGCGACCCTGCTGGTACCCGGCCCGATCGTGGCCGGGCAGCAGCTGACCGGGTTCTCCGGCAGCTGGCTGGCCGAGGACGGGATCGTGCTCACCGCGATCAAGCACTGAAACGAACCGGGCCGGTGTCCACTGTGGACACCGGCCCGGTTCGTCACTCGGTCAGCGGATCAGCTGCGCCGCCGCCGTTTCCGGAAGGATCCGGCCACCAACCCGGTGCCGCCCAACAGGAGCAGCAGGCCCCAGGCGACCAGTGGGCCGGTCTCGTCACCGGTGTCGGCGAGCTTGCCGTTGCCCGGCTTGGCCGCGTTCACCGTGAGGTCGACCGTGTCGGTGTTGTTGACCAGGTTGGTCTCCACCTGCCCGTCAAGGGGTTTGGTGGTCGCGGTGCTCACCAGCGAGGTCCCTGGGGTCTTCGCCGTGGTCACCACCGTCACCGGCGGCGTCTTGCCACCAGGGAGCAGCACGTCCGGCCGGGTGCAGACGACCTCCTGGCCGTTGACCTGGCAGGTCCAGCCGTCCCCGGTCACCGAGGTGATGGTCAGGCCCGGCGGCACGGTCTGCCGGTATTCCTGGCCCTGCACCGGGGTGTTGCCGGTGTTGCTGACCACGCCGGTGTAGGTGACCTTGTCGCCGGGGTTGGCCGTCGGCTTGTCCACGGTGAGGTCCACCGCGAGGTCCGGCTTGGCCTTGACCAGCCCGGCGTCCACATCGGACCGCTGGCTGATCTTCCCGTCGGTCACCGCGATCACGATGGCCGGGGTACGGCCGGTCGCGATGTTGGCATCCGACCCGGTGCCGTCGGTTCCCTTGCCCACCAACGTGAACGCCTGGCCGGCAGGCAGCTGGAACGCGACCTGGTAGCTACCGGCAGGCACATCGGTGAACCAGTACTTGCCGTCGGCCCCGGTGGTGGTCTTGCCGACCTCGGTTCCCTTGTCGTCCAACAGGGTCACCGTCACCCCGGCGACACCCGGCTCACCCGGGTCCTGGACGCCGTTCTCGTTGGTGTCCGACCAGACGAAGTCGCCGATCGCGCCGAGCTGCTCACCGAAGTCGGCCTTGCCGGTGCCACCCGCGGGCACGGTCACCTTCACCTCGTTCGGCGTGGTGGTGCCGTAGCCGCCGGGCTGGGTCTCCCGCACGGTGTAGTCACCGGGCGGCAGGCCGGGGAAGGCGTAGTTGCCGGAGGCGTCGGTCTTGGTCCGGCCGACCTCCTTGCCGTCCTTGTCCAGCAACACGATCTCGGTGCCGGGCAACCGCTTCGACTCAGTGGGATCGATGACCCCGTCACCGTCGGTGTCCACCCACACGGTGCCGGTGATCGCGGCCCCGACCTCACCGAAGTCATACCCCGTGGCGGCATTGCCGTTGGGCAGCGTCAGCTTGATCGAGTCCGGCGGCACCAGCGTGCCACCAGCCGAACCGAGGGCGTCCTTGCCGTCGGTGTAGTCCGCGGGCTGGGTCTCGGTGATGGTGTAGTCACCGCCGAGCAACCGCTCGAACAGGTAGTCGCCCTTGGCGTCGGTGGTGGCGGTCTTGATCGCCCCGTCCGGTCCGGTGAGCGTCACCTTCGTGCCGGGGATGCCGGGTTCGGACGGGTCCTGGACGCCGTTGTTGTTGGTGTCCACGTACACCGTGCCCGCGATCGAGGACCGCTTCTCGGTGAACACGTACCCGCTGCCGCTCTGTCCGGGCGTCAACGTGATCCCGGTGAACGTGTCCGGCTGCTGCGGCGTGCCACCCGCCGAACCCGGGGTGTCCGGGCCGTCGCCGAACCCAGGCGGCTGGGTCTCGGTGACGGTGTAGGTGCCGGGCGGCAGGTTCGGGAAGGACCAGGTGCCGTCCGGCTTCGTGGTCGTGGTGGTGGTCTTGCCGTCCTTGTCCGTCAACGTGATCGTCACGTTCGGGATCGGCGTGCCATCGTCCTCGACCACCTTGCCGGAGATCCCGGCCGGGGGCAGCTCACCGAAGTCGTAACCGGTCGCCGCCGTCCCACCGGACAGGCTGATCGCGGTGACCGTGTCGTTGCCGACCGTGCCACCCGCCGAACCCGCCTTGTCCTTGCCGTCCAGGTAATCCGCAGGCTGAGTCTCCTTCACCGCATAGGTTCCGGAAAGCAGCCGGTCGAAGGTGTACTTGCCGTCCGCGTCCGTGGTCGCCGTCTTCGAGACCGGCTGCCCATTCGCATCCGTGCCCGTCAACGTGACCGTGACACCCGCGATCGGCCCCTCACCGGCATCCCGCACACCGTTGTTGTTGGCATCGGCGTACACCTGCCCGGCCAGCGAAGACCGCTTCTCGGTGAACAAGTAGTCGGTGCCACTCTGCCCGGACGTCAACGTGATCCCGCTGATCGTGTCCGGCTGCTGCGGCGTACCACCGGCCGAACCCGGCTTGTCCGGGCCATCGCCGAACCCAGGCGGCTGGGTCTCGGTCACCGTGTAGGTGCCCGGCGGCAGATTCGGGAACGACCACGTGCCATCCGGCTTGGTAACGGTGGTGGTCGTCTTGCCATCCTGATCGGTCAACGTGATCGTCACGCCCGGGATCGGCGTGCCGTCGTCCTCGATCACCTTGCCGGAGATCCCGGCCGGGGCAAGCTCGCCGAAGTCGTAGCCCATGCCCGCGCTGCCCGCGGGCAGCTTGATGTCGGCCACCTTGTCGTTGCTGACCGTGCCACCGGCGTTACCGGCCTTGTCCTTGCCGTCCAGGTACCCGGCCGGCTGGGTCTCGGTCACGGTGTAGTTGCCGGACAACAGCTT
This sequence comes from Crossiella cryophila, assembly GCF_014204915.1. Lineage (NCBI taxonomy): Bacteria > Bacillati > Actinomycetota > Actinomycetes > Pseudonocardiales > Pseudonocardiaceae > Crossiella > Crossiella cryophila. The sequence goes on along the minus strand of NZ_JACHMH010000001.1, from coordinate 3,485,420 downwards.
CGTGAACTCGTAGTAGCCGGAGGCGTCGGTGGTCGCCGTCTTGGTGACCGGCTGCCCGTTCGCGTCCGTGCCGGTCAAAGTGACTGTCGCGCCACCGATTCCGGCCTCGCCACTGTCCATGACGCCGTTGTTGTTGGTGTCCACATAGACGTGCCCACCCAGCGTGGACCGGGTTTCCTTGAACACGTAGTCGGTGCCGCTCTGTCCCGGCGTCAACGTGATCCCGCTGATCGTGTCCGGCGGTTGTGCCGTGCCACCAGCGGATCCCGGGGTGTCCGGGCCGTCACCGAACCCAGGCGGCTGGGTCTCCGTCACCGTGTAGGTGCCCGGCGGCAGGTTCGGGAACGACCAGGTGCCATCCGGCTTCGTGGTCGTGGTGGTGGTCTTGCCGTCCTGATCCGTCAACGTGATCGTCACGCCGGGGATCGGCGTGTTGTCGTCCTCGATCACCTTGCCGGAGATCCCGGCCGGAACCAGCTCACCGAAGTCGTACCCGGTCGCCGCGGTCCCACCGGGCAGGTTGATCGCGGTGACGGTGTCGTTGCCGACCGTGCCGCCCGCCGAACCCGCCTTGTCCTTGCCGTCCAGGTAATCCGCGGGCTGGGTCTCGGTCACCGCGTAGGTGCCGGAGAGCAACCGGTCGAACAGGTACTTGCCGTCCGCGTCCGTGGTCGCCGTCTTCGAGACCGGCTTGCCGTTCGCGTCCGTGCCGGTCAACGTGACCGTGGCGCCCGCGATCGGCGCCTCACCGGCATCGCGCACGCCGTTGTTGTTGGCATCGGCGTACACCTGCCCGGCAAGGGAGGAACGCTTCTCGGTGAAGATGTTGCCGGGTGCGTTCTCACCCGGGTCCAGGGTGATGCCGACGATCTTGTCGGGTTCGGTGGGTGTGCCACCGCCCGGTCCCGCGGTGTCCGGGCCGTCGCCGAATCCCGGCGGCTGGGTCTCGGTCACCGTGTAGGTGCCCGGCGGCAGGCCGGGGAAGGACCAGGAACCGTCCGAAGTGGACGTTGTGGTCTTGCTGACCGGGTTGCCGTCGGAATCGGTGCCGGTCAACGTGATCGTCACGCCGGGGATCGGGGTGCCGTCGTCCTCGACCACCTTGCCGGAGATCCCGGCCGGGGGCAGTTCGCCGAAGTCGTAGCCGGTGGCCGCCTGGCCGAGCGCGAGGTTGATCGCGGTGACCGTGTCGCTGCCGACCGTGCCACCGGCCGAACCGGCCTTGTCCTTGCCGTCCAGGTACCCGGTCGGCTGGGTCTCGGTGACCGCGTAGGTGCCGGGGCGCAACCGGTTGAAGGAGTAGGCGCCGTTGGCGTCGGTGGTCGCGGTCAGGCTGACCGGGTTGCCCGCGTCGTCGGTGCCGGTGAGCTTGACGGTCGCGCCGGGGATCGGGGCTTCCGCGCCGTCGCGGACGCCGTTGTTGTTGAGGTCGACGTAGACCTGGCCGGCCAGGCTGCCGGTGGGCAGTTCGGCGAAGTTGTTGCCGGGGCTGGATCCGCCTGGTGGCAACGTGACCAGGAAGGTGTCGTTGCCGCTCGGGGAGGCGTTCGTGCCCGGTGTGTCCTTGCCGTCGGTGTAGCCCGGCGGCTGGGTTTCCTTGACCTGGTAGCTGCCGGCGGGCACGTTCGGGAAGGAGTACTTCCCGTCCGCGCCAGTGGTCGTGGTCAGGCTCACCGGGTTCCCTGCCAGGTCCTGACCGGTCAAAGTGACTGTGGTACCGGCGATTCCGGCGTCATCGGGGGCGTTGAGCACCCCGTTGTCGTTGCGGTCGCTGAACACCGTGCCGGAGACGGTGCCCAGCGGCGGCCGGTAGCCGAAATCCGCGGTGAGCACGTTCTGCCCGGCCTGCAGGTTCACCGTGGTCTTGTTGTCCTTGGTGGCGTCCGGATCCCCGGTCTGGGTGTACCCGGCGGGCAGGGTGGTCGGGTCCACCCGCACGGTCCAGTTGAACGCGGGCAGCTGGTCGAACAGGTACTTGCCGTTGGCGTCGGTGGTCGCGGTCTGCACCACATTGCCTTGCGGGTCAAGGAGTTGCACCTTGACGCCGGCGATGCCGGGTTCACCGGGGTCCTGCACACCGTCGCCGTCGACATCGGTGTAGAGGGTGTCGCCGATGCTGCCGATGCCCATGCAGGTGGTGAAGAAGTTGAGCCGCACCGCGTGGCTGTCCGAGACCGAGTTGGCCGGTGCGGTCAGCGGCGGGATCGGCGGCGGGTAGCTGGGTCCGGCCTCGGCCGCCTCGTCGTCGGGGCCGTTGGAGTAGGCCAGCACGAACTCGGTGACCGGCTCGTTGGTCTTGCCGCGCAGGGTGCCCGCGGCCGCGTCCGGGGTGACGTCGCCGTTGGTGTTGAGCTGGTAGGGGCCGCCGACCGCGGTGCCGCCGGTGATCACCGGGCGGGCGCCGCCTGCCGGGGTCAGCGTGACGCCGACCGGCAGGCCCTGGCGGTTGGCGGTGAACCGGATCTGGTCCTGGAAGGAGTTCCAGGGTTCCTCGGCCGGGGAGGCGCCAAGTCCGGCGTAGTCGATGTCGCCGACGGAGAAGTCCGGCAGCAGCACCGGGTGGGAGAACTTGAACCGGAACGTCATGGTGTCGCCGACGTTGAGGCTGTTCATCTCGATGGTGAGGAAACCGGGGCCGAAGGCGCCGTCGGTTTCGGTGTAGGTGCGCGGATCCCAGCCGAACAGGCTGCCGCCGGAGTTGGCCTCACCGATGTCCTGCAACGGGTTCGAGTCGTCGCCGTTGCGGTTGGTGGGGTCGCTGAGGCTGATGTTGAGGTCCAGGCCGGAGCCTGCGATGTTGGTCGCCGCGGTGCTGGATGAGTTGCGCGGCCACTTGACCGCGCCGTTGGCGCCCCAGGTGATCGGCACCGCGGTGGTGCCGGTCGGGCAGACCGGCGGTTGTGCCTGCGCCTCCGGTGGGGCGATGCCGCCGCCCGCGACGGTCAGGCCGCCGACCAACAGTGCCGGAGTGATCCCCGCGGCCACCCTGCTCCGCCAGCGTCTGTGCCGCCGGCCTTCACCACTGGACACCGAGATCCTCCCGTACGCTCACCACGCCACGGACGGCGCGCCGGGACGATCATCGGCGCTGCTAAACCAGTCCTCGCCCGGAGAACCCCGAATGGGGAACGCTTTCGCCTTGTCTGGTTACCGTGAAGTGGGGACCGTCCACCCCGGACTGATGAATGAATTCACTGGGTAACCAAGTTTCCCGCGCAAGGACCTGGCGTCGTCCACAGTGGACTCGGACTGGCGCGAACGGATGAATCCGGCCCGCCGCGAGCAGGGTCCGGCCAGCACTCGACCCCGGGCTGTGCTAACCCTGGCCACGCACAGCGACCGCAGTATCGACGAGCACCGCGGGGAGACCACCGAATGCCGTCTGGCCGAGTCGGGGCGCGTTTCGCCCTCATGACCATCGGAGTGGCCACGCTCGTGTCGGCGCCGACCGCGGCGCTGGCCGCACCGGCCGACCAAGGCCCGGAAGCCGTGCCGCCGGTGGCGCCACCGGTCGCGCCGCCCGTGCTGGCCCCCGTGCTCACCCCGACCGACCAGCCGGACGCCCTGGCCGCCGAGGCGCTGGCCAGGGTCGCCGAGACGCAGCGCAGGCTGGCCGCGGTCGAGGCCGAACTGACCCGGTTCGACACCACGCTGCGCGCGGGTGACCTCAAGACCGCGCGGCTGGCGATCGGCGGGGTGGAGAAGCTCTGCGCCGACCCGCTGCCCGCACTGCCGACCGAGGCGATGCCGCAGGGCTGGGCCGGGGTGGTGGCCGCCTCCGCGGACCGGTTGCAGCGCGAGCACCTGCGTCGCCGGGACGAGCTGTGCGCGAGCCTGCCCCAGCTCGCCGGGCGGCTGGCCGAGGCGCAGCTGCGGCAGCGGATGGAGCGGGTGGCCGCGGCGCTGCCCGCGCTGAAGGCGGGTAGCCGGGACGCCGAGTCGGTTGGTCAGCTCAAGACGCTGCTGATCAAGGCCACCGGCGCGAAGCTGACCGCGAAGAACCCGTCCTACGGCCCGAGCACCACGGCCGCGGTGCGTGAGTTCCAGGCCAAGCGGTCACTGCCGGTGACCGGCCGGGTGGACAAGGTCGTCTGGCGGGAACTGCTGGTGGCCAACGGCGGCCCACTGACCCCGGCGGTCTTCAGCGGCAAGGCCGCGCCGAGTGAGCGGGCGGCGGCCGCGGTGCGCGCGGCGCTGAGCCAGCTCGGGCTGCCGTACGAGTGGGGCGCGGTGAAGCCTGGTGAGAGCTTCGACTGCTCCGGGCTGACCAGCTGGGCGTACCGGCAGGCGGGTGTGACGCTGCCCCGGCACTCCACCGACCAGGCGGTTGGTTCGCCTGTTGCGCGGGAGGACCTGCGGCCGGGTGACCTGATCGTGTGGCAGGGGCACGTGGCGATGTACGTGGACAAGGGCCGGATGATCGAGGCCGGTGACCCGGTGCGGCTGACCGCGCTGCGCACCAGCAACGTCGGCATGCCCTTCCTCGGGTTCTTCCGGCCCACCGCGTAGGCCGCTTGTCCAGGTAGGCCCCGTGCGCTTAGCTGATCGACATGGCCGACTCCTCCTTCCTCCGCCACCTGTCGACCGAGGCCCCGCACCTGCTGCCCTGGCATCAGGTCCCGCGGAGCAAGGTCAACGCCCCGCACGGCACCACGGTGCTCGCGGTGGTCTTCGACGGCGGTGTGGTGATGGCAGGCGACCGCCGGGCAACGGCGGGGAACCTCATCGCCCAGCGTGACCTGGAGAAGGTCCGGCAGGCCGATGAGTACTCGGTGGTCGCCTTCGCCGGCACCGTCGGCATCGCGGTCGAGCTGGTCCGGCTGTTCCAGGTCGAGCTGGAGCACTACGAGAAGATCGAAGGCGTCTCGCTGACCCTGGAGGGCAAGGCCAACCAGCTCAACTCCATGGTCCGCGGCAACTTCGGCCTGGCCCAGCAGGGCCTCGCGGTGGTCCCGCTGTACGCGGGCTTCGACCTGACCCGCGGCGTGGGCCGGATCTTCGGCTACGAGATCATCGGCGGCCGCACCGAGGAGAAGAACTACGCCGCGGTCGGCTCCGGCTCGATCTTCGCCACCAGCTCCCTGAAGAAGCTCTTCCGCCCCGGCTTCACCGAGGCCCAGGCCGTCCGAGCCTGCGTGGAAGCCCTCTACGACGCAGCCGACGAGGACACCGCGACCGGCGGCCCCGACCTGACCCGCAACATCTTCCCCGTGATCGCGACAGTCACCGCCGACGGCTACCGCCGCTACCCCGACGACGAAGCCGCCACAGTCGGCCACACAGTCGTCAACACCCGAACCACCAACCCCGGCGGCCCCACAACCCTGTAACCCCCTCCACCCCACCCGCCGTGTTGGCCGTTCTTGTACGCCGTGTTGGCCGTTGTCGTACGGAGTGTTGGCCGTTGTTGTACGGGTCGTTGGCTGTTGTGGGACGGGGCGGGGTTTGGGGTTGGGGGTAGACCCCCACGACGAGGGTTGTCGTGTGTTCTCCGTACGGCCTGGAGCTTGCTGACCGCGCCCCGAGGAGCGGCCCCTGCAACCTGCCGCCGCCCTAGCCTCCCAAACGCGACGGGGGCCGCTCCTCGGGGTGTGGTTGGCTTGCGGAAGGCCGTACGGAGAACACACGAGCCCTCGGAGCCACGCTGGAACCGGCCCCGGCAACACAAACCCCGCCCCGCAACCTGCTTGCCCGGCTCTTGATCTGCCCTCCCCCCTCCGGTGGTCTGCCCGGCCGGCGAGGCCATCTTTTCCGCTCTTGATCTTTGCGCTGTTGGCCTCTGGTGCTGAGGTACACGAGCGACGATCAAGATCGTCCTCGCCGGACGGGCAGGAATCAAAGGATGGGGGGGAAAATCCAAGAACAAGAGCAAAGATGAAGAGCAGTGCTCGTGCGGTTCCCCCATCCCCGTCAGCCCTCCGATACCAAACCACATCCCGGGCACGCAGACCGTTGCGGTTGAGAGGCTAGGGCGGCGGCAGGTTGCGGTCTGCGCACCCGGGATGTGGTGTGTCCTCTCCAGGCTGACGGGGATGGGGGAACCGCTCGGGGAGTGTTGAAAAGCCACCCCGGCCGCCCGTCCCCGGGCTCCGCCCGCACGCAATCGCCTATGGCGTACAAGAACGGCCAACACTGGGTACAACAACGGCCAACACGCCGGGAAGGGGTTGGGGTTAGGACATGGCTACTTCCAGGACTGGGATTAGTTGGGCTTCTTCGTAGTCCAGGTGGCGTTCCAGTTCGTTGGTGAGGCGTTCGACTTCGGTCAGGACGACTGCTGGGTCGGCGTCCACGTTGTCCAGGGTTCGTTGGAGTTCGGCTGTCAGGTCGGCGATTCGGACGTGTTCCTCGCGTAGGCGGTCGATGGTTGGCTGGAACTCCGGGTAGCGGTCGCCCAGGTAGGGGAAAATCGCCATGTCCTCGCCGGTGTGGTGGTTGTGCAGGCCCTGGCACAGGGTCAGGCAGTTGATGCGTAGCTGGACGCCCAGGGTTCGGCCGGACTTGGCGAACTCGCTGCGGATCATGGCCAGCTCGCGGCGGAACGCGTTGTGCACCAGCTTCAGGGCCTCGGAGGCGGAGCCCGCGTTCGGGGGGCCGCCGGAGGTCGCTTCCAGGATCACCACCGGGATCACGCGGGTGGTTTTGGACTGGTATTCGGCCCAGCCTTCGTCTGCCTCTACTGCTCGGGCGAAGGCTTGGTCGCGGGCCTCGCCGGTGAGGACGGTGGCCTTGGCCTCGTAGGTGAAGACGCCGTCCTCGACCGTCAGCTCCGGGTTGGCGACCAGGTTGTGGTACCAGTCGGGGTGCTTGGGGGAGCCGCCCGCGCTGCCGATGATGAGGGAGCGGCCGTCGCCGTCGGGGTAGTAGCCGACGGGGTTGGTGTGCGCCTTGCCGGAGCGGGCTCCGGTGGTGGTGATGAGGAGCAGGCGCGAACCCTCGAAATAGCCGCCGACGCGGCCGTTGTTGGCGCGGAACTCCTCGATTACCTGCTTGTTGAAATCCATTGGTCTCCATTCTTTAGGCATGACTGATAGCCGCTCGTCGGAACGAGCGGAAAGCGAATTCGGGCAGCCGTCAGCGCGACGGGTGTTATGGGTGGAGGCGTACGTCAGCGCACGTCAAGGCGCTAAGGGGGTGCGCGAAGACGACGGGATACGACACCGTCGTGGGATGTTGCGGAAATGGGTGGCGGGCTCCTGGCCCACCCTGGCCTCACTCGGAGGCCGGGGACCCAACTCGGTAGTGGCTCAAGGCCGACCCGGCAGTCACGGGATTGACTCTAACCGGCGAAGTGTTGTTCAGGCAACCGGGTGTGATTCGGAATTGCGTCGGCGGAGCTGGCGGAGGAGAAGCAGGCTCAGCAACCCGCAGAAGACCACGGCCATGTGACCGTCCACGGGCGGCCGGGTCGGGTCGGGCGGCAGGCTCTCCCGGATCAGACCGCCGACACACATCGCGGCAGCGGTCCAGGTGAACACGGTGAGCTGCACCTTGGTCAGGCTCATGATGCGGTGCGAGGTGATCTTGTCCAGGACCAGGGTGACCAGGTCGCGGAAGCGGCGGGTGGCGGCCATCGACCACACCCACAGCGCCAGCACCACGAACAGCAGCAGCCCCAGGTCCGCCAGCAATCGCAGTGGTAGCGGCCCGAATCCGGTCACCTGGTTGCCGACCCCGCCGACGATCGAGCTGATCAGCAGTACCGGCAGTAACGCGAGGAACCAGCGGCCGAGGAACTTCGCCGCCAGGACTCGCTTGCGCGGTCCCTGCCGCACCTTCGGCGGGAGCGGGGGCGGCGGGACGAAGGTGACCTCAAGCTCCGGCTCCGGCGGCGCCGCGTGGTTCAGGTGGAAGTGCACGCCGCCGTGGATCGCCCCGGCCTGCACCGAGTTCCCGGTCACCGGGCCGTTGATGGTGTTCGGTGACTGCTCGGTCACTGTGCGTCCCCTCCCCATGGCAGGGGTCAGCTTAGACGGGTCACTCCAGGGAGAAGACGAACACGTCGTCGTCGACTCGCTTGGCCACGATGTTCAGCTCGCCCAACGGGGCTGACCTGGCGCGTTGGAAGGCCGGGTTGTTGCGGGGCCGGTTGTGCACGACCACCGTGCGCACGCCCAGCTCCCGCAGGTGCGCCGCGCTGGCCGCGTCCGGGAAGTTCTTCGTCTTCTGCCGCAGCTCGTCGGTGACCTTGGGCAGGAAACCGCTGCCGCCGTTGGCCAGCACCGGGAAACCGTCGGTGGAGAAGAACATGGTCTGCTGGTCCTCGATCTGGTCCGAGGGCAGGATCAGCACCGGGGAACGCAGGGTGCGCATGGCCACCGGCGAGGTGGGGACCTCGGGGTGCGCCGTGCGGTTGGCGCCCTCGGTCAGCACCAGCAGCGCGGGCAGCAGCAGGGCGACACTGACCAGTGGGCGGTTGCGGGTGGGGGCGCGTTCGCACAGGTAGGTGACGCCGCCTGCGGCGAGCAGGCCGAGCAGCAGGGTGGTCCAGACGACCAGGCGGCTGGGGGTGCGGATGGCGTCCCAGGCCGGCAGGTAGTGGTAGAGCAGCAGGTAGGTGTACTCGCCGTCGCCGAGGACCTTGGTGCCCATGGCGAGGATCACCGACACCGCGGTGCCGACGGTCAGCCAGATCCGGGTCTTGCGGGACCAGGCGGACACGGTCAGGCCGAAGACGGCCAGGGTGATCAGGATCAGACCGACCAGCAGGGTCATCTCGGCCGGCGCGGCCAGGTCGGCGCGGCCGCGTTCGCTGACGTCGCCCCAGATCGCGGATTCGTTGGGGGCCAGGAAGAAGCCGTACCAGGGTGGGCTGTGCACGTCGACGTCCCACAGGCTGCGGCGGGCGTCCGGGTTGGCCGCGAGCACCCGCAGGTAGGGCAGGCCCATCAGGATCGAGGTCAGCGCGAAGGCCGCGCCACCGGCGACGTCGAAGCTGAACAGGCGCTTGCGCAGCGGCGGGCGGCCGGTGGTGAACCAGCGGATCACCGAGACCAGCACCACGCCGCCGAGCACGTAGGCGAAGGGCAGCCCGATGCCGAAGCCCAGGGTCATCTGCCAGGCCGCGACCAGCCAGCCGGCCAGTGCCCAGCCGGGGCGGACCCGGTCGGGCCGGTAGCCCTCGCGCAGGCTGAAGCCGTGCCCTCGGGCCAGCATGGCCAGGGCCAGCGCGATGCCGCCGGTGGACAGGATGTTCAGGTGCCCGCCGTGGGCCAGCCGCCAGGGCGCGAAGGCGAAGGCGAAGCCGGTCACCGCGGCGCCCTGCCAGCTCGCGCCCAGCTGCCTGGCCAGCGCGTACCCGCCGGCGCAGGCCAGTGCGTAGGCGAGGATGAACAGCAGGTTGTACCGGACCAGCGCGGCCACCGGACCGTTGCCGATCAGCCCGGCCGGGGCGTAGCCGAGCAGGCTGTCGCTGAAGGCGAGCGCGTCCTTGGCCGGGAAGAAGGCGTTGGTCTGCCACAGGTTGCCAGGATCCGACAGCAGCGCGTGACCGTTCCAGGCGACCTGCCAGGCCTGCAACAGCGGATCGGCGGTGTCCTGCGGGATGGTGTCGGTCAGCCCGGCCAGCGTTGGCCAGGTCAGCACGATCGCGGCGAGCAGCGAGAACCCGGCGGCCAGGACGGGTTCCCTGGTCAGCCAGTGTTTCAGCCGGACACCGAAAACCGCCCCGGCATGGGGGCGGTCGGTCAGCAGCGCGGTCTTCGACCGTTGGTTTTCGTCCACCACCGTGAAAGACGCTCCAGCATGGCCTCTAGGTTGCCCTGATCGGCAAACCTTACTGGTCCACGCGGTGACGGCGTGGTCAAGCCGCTTGATTCGCCCAGTGCCACAGCGAGTCGCACAGCCGGTCCAGCCCGGTGGCCAGGTGCCTGCGGTAGGTGCTGAACGGCAGGCCGAGCCGGGCGGCGGCGGCCTCCCTGGTGGCGGTGCCGGTGACGAAGGTGACCACCAGCGCGCGGTGCGCCTTGCCGCAGTGCGGGTCGGCGGCCAGGCCCTCGATGGCCGTGGTGAGCACCTCGCGCAGCGCCTCCTCGGCCCGTCTGCCGCAGTGCGCGGCCAGCAGCCGGGTGCGCACCAGCGCACTGGTGGCCAGCGCCTCCGGCCGGTGCAGGGCACGAACCGCCTCGCGCACGGCCTCGTCGAACTCGGCCCGGCACAGCACCCCGGCCTCGGCGGGCGCGGTGCCCTCCAGCAACCGCAGGTCAGCGGCCTCCAGCCACTGCTCCACCGGGCGGTTGCGCCAGTCGTGGGCGTAGAGCGCGAACAGCCGCCCGCCGATCTCCAGCGGCTCGCCCGCCGGGGGCTGCTCGCTCTCGGTCATCCAGCTCCGCCACGGCTCCCCCGCCTCGGCCACCAGGTAGGTCCAGGCCAGCCGCTCGCCGCGGAGCATCTCGGCCAGCAGCCGCCACCGGATCAGATCCCTGGCCGGGGCCGCGCCGGGGTGCCCGGCGCGGAGCAGGGAGAACCGGGCCAGGCCGAGGTGCTCGCCCTCCCGGACCGGGCTGGTGGACTCGGCGTGCCGCCAGGCCGCGGCCACCACCGGGTCGGCCAGCTCCTCGGGTTCCGGCCGCAGCAGGCGCAGCCACGCGGTCACGCCGATCAGCTCGCCGGTGTCCGCGCAGCGCTGCACCCGGAACGCGCCGGGTTGCCTGGCCAGCCACCACTCGACCCGCTCCGCCTCGCCACTGGACCTGGCCAGCTCCAGCACCTCGGCGTGATCGCGTTCCTGGCACAGCGATTCGAGCACTTCCCCGTCCCGGCGCCACTGGTGCTGGTAGGTCGGCACCCCGCTGTCGCGGTAGAGGTAGCGCAGCGCGGCGGCCTCCCGCAGCACCGCGGCCGGTGCGGCGGCGCGCACCCTGGCCAGTGCCTGCCCGCGCAGACTCCGGTGCAGCTCGGCGAATCCGGCCGGATCGCGCCAGCGCAGGTCGGCCGAGAGCACCGCGCGCACCACGTCGTGCGGCACCAGCCCGAACCGCCCTGGGGAGACGAAAGGCAGGCGCCGCAACCACTCGAACAGCGGGGCCGCGTCGTGTTCGGGCAGCACCGCGCGCAGCAGGCCCTCGGTGGTGCCGTACGCCCTGGCGCAGACCTCCAGCGCCCGGCGGTGCGCCGGACTGGGCACGTCCCCGGCGAGCAGGTGCGGCAGCAGCGCGGCCACCACGGCCTGTTCGGCGATACCGCTGTTCTCCTTGTCCCGCACCGCGATCCCGCCGGCCAGGCTCAGTGCCAGCGGATGCCCGCCGGCGAACCGGGTCACCGCGGCCCACCGGCTGTTCGGCACTCCCCTGGCGGCCAGCAGCTCCTCGACCGCGGGCGCGGGCAGCTCGCCGAGTTCGCGCACGCCCAGCACCTGGTGCCAGCCGGGGGCGGCGGTCCAGCGCGGATCGGGCGCGCACCGCCCGGCGATGACCACCAGCGCGGTCACCGGGAGGTCCGGCAGGAAGGACTCCTGCAGCCAGGGCGCGAGGTGCTGGCAGTCCTCGAAGGCGTCCACCAGCAGCACCGCGTCCGGTTCGGTCAGCGCCGCGGCCGCCAGGCGGAGGAAGCCAGCCGGCGTGCCGCCGACGTCGCCGCCGAGCACCTCGAACACCGGGCGACCCCGGTCCGCGGCCAGTTCGGCGTAGTTGCGCAACAGCGTGGACTTGCCGATCCCGCCTGGTCCGTGCACGAACAGCACGGCCGGGGTGGCGGCCTGGCCTGCCAGCATGGCGGTGAACTCGGCGAGTTCGGCTTCGCGGCCGAAGAACTCACGCCTGCGCTTGTCGCGCAGCCGGTCGGCCAGCACGGTGGGGCGGTTCATGGGGCTGAGGTAAGCAGCACGAAGGCCCCGGGGCGAGAGGAAAAGCCGCCCACAGGGCCGATCCGGTACCTCAGGTGAACGGGAAGCGCCCTCGCGGACCCCCCGATCGTGCATTGTGGACAGTCCGGGAAAGCGCTTGCGGGGTGCGGCCCGGACTGGGCCACACCCCGCGCGGGCGATCAGCGGGCGTGGAAGTTGACCTTCTCACCGTCCCGGTCGAAGACCCCGTAGAAGGCCCAGTTGCGGTAACCGCCGTCACCCTTGTGCTGGAAGTACCCGCGCCCCTTGAAGACCACCCAGTAGAAGGTGGAGGGGGCCCAGTGCTCGTTGCACGCCATCGCCTGCTTCTGCCCCTGCGAGACAACCCCCTCGAACCAGGAGTCAGCCCGCGCGGAGTCCTTGTAGACGATGATGTTGTTGCTCTTGTCCGCACCCCAGTTCTGCAGCTCGTCGATCTTCTTGCTGAGATCGCAGGTGTGCAGGTACTCATCGGCGAACCCGGTCGCGGGTGCGGCCACGGCCACCGTGCCCACCAGGGCGAGTGCGGTCAGCACCTTGACGCTGATGCTCTTGACGCTCATGGTTCTCACTCCGATCAGGGGTCAGCGGGGGAAGAAGCGGACGGTCTCGCCGTCGCGCTGGAAGTTGCCGACGAAGGCCCAGTTGCGGTAGCCGCCGTCGCCCTGGTGCACGAAGGTGCCTTCCCGGAACGCGGCCCAGAAGTAGTTGGAGTGCTTGACCGTGTTCTTGCACTCGTGCGAGTTGGCGAAGTCCTGCGCGGCCACACCCCGCAGATCGCTGCTGGCGCGGGCGGATTCCTTCCAGACGATGATGTTGTACTGGTTGTTGGTGTCCCAGCGCTGGAGTTCCTTGACCTTCTCGCTGAGGTCGCAGGTCGGGAATCCGGCTGCGGCTGCCTCGGCCGCGCTGGGCAGGGTCATGGTGAGGGTGGCGGTCCCGGCGGCCACGACGGCGGCCAGGGCGGCAAGACGGTGAGTGATCTTCATGTTCCTCGCTCCTCCTGGCTCAGGGCCTGCGGAAATTGACGGTGCCGCCGTTGCGGTCGAACCAGCCGCGGAAGCCCCAGTTCTGGTAGCCGCCGTCGCCCTGGTTGACGAACTTGCCGCTGTCGAAGACCCAGAGCCCGTAGAAGACGCCGTCGTAGTCGACGTTGGCGTACAAGGCTTTCCCGTTGAGCTGTTCCTGGTAGTTGTTGGACAGGTTGAACAGCAGCACGTTGTAGCGGCCGCCGGTCTGCTCGAAGGCGACGTCCACGGCGCGGCGGACGAACTTGTCCCGGTCCTTCTCGTTGACCTTGCTCAGCTCGTGCGCGAGCTTGAACCCGGTGCCGGTGCTGTCGGTGTGGATGGTCACCGACGGGGAGGTCTGGACCGAGGCCACCGCGGCGGTGTCGGCCAGCGCGGGGGTGGTGGCCACGCCCAGCAGGGCCAGTGCGGCCAGCGGCAGGGCGGCGAGCAGCTTCTTGATCTTCATGACAGTGGTCTCCTGCTCGCTCACGGCTTGTGGAAGTTGACGGTGCCGCCGTTGCCGGGGCGGTCGAACCAGCCGCGGAAGGCCCAGTTGATCCAGCCGCCGTCGCCCTTGTTCACGACCGTGCCGGAGTCGAAGACGTAGATGTGGAAGTCCGGGTAGGCGTCGCTGTGCACCCGCGCGTCGTAGACCTTGCCCTGCAGGTTGACGTCATAGGGGTGGTCGGCCTTGATGACCAGCACGTTGTAGCGCTCGCGGGCGTCGTAGAAAGCGCCCTCCATCAGGCTTTTCACGTAGCCGCCGCGGTTCTGGTGGGTCTTGATCGCATCGGCCACGATGCCGTAGATCTTGGTGGTGATGTCGACGGTGTTGGTGAACACGTCGATCTTGATGCCCGACGCGGCGGCGATACTGGCAGGCGACTGGATGGCGGCGGCCCGCGCCGGGGCGGCGACGGCGGTCGCGCCGGGCAGCAGCACGCCACCCACTGCGGCGGCGCCGAGCAGGGCCGCGGTCACCCGCTTGCTGACGATTCCCATTGGTACTCCCCGATTCCGGCCCGGCCGGGGCGGCTGGGCTTGGGGGAATACTGCGTCGGGAAGCGGCTCACTCCCCAGACCGTTCCCGGCCCGAAGAGTGCTCACCTGTGCTCACCGCGATCCTGCGGGCAGCGGTGGGTCAGACGGTGATGACGGAGTTGAGGCGGGTGGCCACCCGGCGCCGGTAGGCGTCCAGCACCACCGCGACGATGATCACGCCACCGGTGATCATGGTGCGCTGGAAGTCGGAGACGCCGAGCAGGATCAGGCCGTTGCTGAGCACGCCGAGCAGGCAGGCGCCGAGCAGGGTGCCGATCATCGAGCCGCGGCCGCCGGTGAGGCTGGCGCCGCCGATGACCACCGCGGCGATCGCGTTCAGCTCGTAGCCGTTGCCCAGGATCGGGCTGGCGATGTTGAGCCGGGCCATGTAGACCACCGCGGCGATGCCAACGCACACCCCGGCGATCACGAACACGCTGACCTTGACCCAGCCGGTGCGGTGCCCGGCCAGCCGGACCGCCTCCTCGTTGGTGCCCACCGCGTAGACCAGCCGCCCGAACACGGTGCGGCTCAACACGAACCAGCCCAGCGCGACCAGGGCCAGCGCGACCACGAACACCGCGGGCAGGCCGAGGAAAGTGGCGGTGCCGAACAGGGTCAGCTCGCGCGGCAGGTTGTAGATGGTCTGCGCGTTCGTGTACTCCTGCGCCGCGCCGCGGGCCACGTAGAGCATGCCCAGGGTGATGATGAAGGAGGGCACCTTCCAGCGTTCGGTGACCGCGCCGTTGACCAGTCCGCACAGCGCGCCCACCAGCACCGCGGCCAGCACGCCCAGCAGCAGGCCGGTGCCGGGACTGAGCGCGTCCCAGGTCATCAGGCTGCCCGCGACCACAGCGGACAGCGCGAGCACCGAGCCGACCGAGAGGTCGATGCCGCCGACGAGCACCACGAAGGTCATGCCGACGGCCAGGATGGTGTTCAGGGTGATCTGGGTCATGATGTTGCGGATGTTCTGGCCGGTGCCGAACTGCGGGGCGAAGGCCAGGAACACCAGCACCAGCACCAGCAGCGCGACGCCGATCCCGGCCTCGCCGAGCACCTGGCCCAGCACCTTGCTGCGCGAACGGTCCGGCGCGGTGGGTCCGGTGGTCGGCACGTCGGTCTTCAACTCGGCCCGTCCTCTTCGTCGGTGCTGGTCAGGTAGCCGGAGTAGGCCAAGGCCAGGATCTTCTCCCGGTCGAACTCGGCCCTGGTCAGCTCACCGGCGATCCGGCCGCGGGAGAGCACCAGGATGCGGTCGCACAGGCCGATCAGCTCGGGCAGGTCGGAGGAGACCACCAGCAGGCCCTTGCCGCCCTCGGCCAGTTCCAGCAGCAGGCGGTGGATCTCGTAGCGGGCGCCCACGTCCACGCCCCGGGTGGGTTCGTCCACGATGAGCACGCCGGGGTCGGCCAGCAGCCACCGTCCCAACAGGACCTTCTGCTGGTTGCCGCCGGAGAGGGCGCGCACGGCCTGCCGCACGCCGGAGGTGCGCACACCGAGCCGGTCGACCAGGGTGCCCGCCACCTGGTCCTCGAGTTTCCCGCTGCGCAGTCCCCAGTGCGCCACCATCGGCAGCGCGGCCAGGGAGGTGTTGGCGGCCACCGTCATGTCCAGCAGCAGGCCCTGGTCCTTGCGGTCCTCGGCCAGCATCCCGAGTCCATTGTGGACTGACTTGGTGGGGCGGCCGTTGGGGATGGGCTTGCCGCACACCAGGACCCGGCCACCGGCGCGGCGGTCGGCGCCGTAGAGCGCGCGGACCGCCTCGGTGCGGCCGGAGCCGACCAGCCCGGCCAGGCCGACCACCTCGCCGGCGTGCACCGCGAAGTCCAGTTCGCCCGCGCCGCCGTGCACCCGCAAGGCTTCCGCGCGCAGCAGTTCGGCGCCGGGGGCGCGGGCGGTGGCCGGGCGGGGCGGGTATTCCTCGGCGAGATCGCGGCCGACCATGAGCCGCACCAGTTCGGTCGCGCCGACGCCGGCCGCGGCGCGGGTGGCCACGGATTTCCCGTTGCGCAGCACGGTGATCCGGTCCGCGATGGCCAGCACCTCGGCCAGGTGGTGGGAGATGAACACGATTGCGGTGCCCTCGGCGGCCAGTTCGCGCAGGATGCCCTGTAATCGGGCGGATTCGGCGCCGGTGAGCGCGGCGGTGGGCTCGTCCAGCACCAGCAGCCTGCTGTCCGCGGCCAGCGCGCGGGCGATCTCCACGAGTTGCCGGGCGGCCAGGCCGAGCCTGCCGACCGGGGTGCGCGGGTCGACCCGGAGGCCGACCCGCGCCAGTGCCGTCACCGCGTCCTGGCGGATCTTTCGCTTGTCCACCAGACCGAATCGGCGGGGCAGGTGCTCGAAGTACAGGTTCTCCGCCACCGACAGCTCGGGCAGCAGCTCCAGTTCCTGGTGCACCACCCGGATCCCGGCCCGCAGCGCCGCGGCCGGACTGGCCGGCCGGTGCGGCGCGCCGTCGAAGGTCATCTCGCCGCTGTCCGGTGTCTCCATGCCGGACAGGCAGCGGACCACAGTGGACTTGCCGGCCCCGTTCTCCCCCACCAGCGCGTGGATCTCGCCGGGCGCGACGTCGAGGTCGACACCGGCCAGCGCGATCACGCCGGGGTAGCGTTTGCCGAGTCCGCTCAGTCGCAGCAGCGGTTCCCCCTCAAGCACCCCTGCCCCGCCTCAGCCGACGTTCGACTTGGTCTTGACCTCGACCGGGGTCTTCTGCCAGCCGGTGACCTTCTCGCCCTTGACCATGCGCACGGCCTGGTCGATGCCGCGGGCGGCCTGGGCGGAGGCGAACTGCTCCACGGTGGCCACCACGGAACCGTTGAGCAGCAACGGCTTGATCGCGGGGATGTTGTCGAAGGAGACGACCTTGATCTTGCTGGCCAGGTTCTGCTCCTCGATCGCCTTGACCGCGCCCAGCGCCATGCTGTCGTTGGCCGCGAGCACGCCCTTGACGTCCGGGTTGGCGGTCAGCAGCGCGCCGAGCACCGAGTGCGCCTGGTCGGTCTCCCAGTTCGCGGTGCGCGAGGCGGTGAGCACCATGCCGCTCTGCTGCACGGCGTCCTTGAAGCCCTTGACCCGCAGCTCGCCGTTGGCCGCGCCGGGGATGCCCTCCAGGATGATCACCTTGCTGCGGGCGCCGATGGCCTTGCCCAGCTCCATCCCGGCCTGGCGGGCGCCCTCCCGGTTGTCGGGGCCGACGAAGGGCACGTCCAGCCCGGCCTGACGCAGTGCGCCCGGCTCCAGCTCGACGTCGATGTTGACCACCTTGATGCCGGCGTCAACGGCCTTGCGGACCGAGGCGACCAGGGCGGTGGAGTCGGCGGGGGCGAGCACGATCGCGTCGACCCGCTGCGTCACGCACTTCTCGACCTCGGCGACCTGACCGTCCACATCGGTCTCGTTCGGGATGCCGCTGGCGATCAGCTTGATCCCGCCCTGGGCCTCGACGTGTTCCTGAGCGCCCTTCTGCATGGTCTTGAAGAACTCATTCGCCAGGGACTTCATCACCAGGCAGACCTTGGGGTCACCGCTGGGCGGCGGCACGGTCAGGCCGTTGCTCTCCTGCCCGCAGGCGGCCGCGGTGAAGGCGACGGCGGCCGCGGCGGCGATGACAGAGGCTTTCCTCGGCACGGACGAACTCCTTGTGGGGCTTCGCGATGATGGCGGTTGTTACTCAGCGCTCGGCGGAGCGGTGCAGGGTGGGACGGCCGGCGACGCGGAGGCCGAGCAGCCGCCACCGGCGGGATCAGGGCAGCCGCAGGAACCGCGGCGCAGCAGCGAGACGGGCAGCACGATCCGCTTGCCGACCGGGTCCTCCGCGTCCAGCAGGAGGCGCACCGCGGTCCGGCTGAGTTCGGCGATCGGCTGGCTGACCGTGGTCAGCGCGGGCACCGGGTAGGCCGATCCCGCGATCCCGTCGAAGGAGGCGATCGCCAGGTCCTGCGGCACGCGCAGACCGAGTTCCAGCGCGGCACGGAGCACGCCGACGGCCTGCTCGTCGCTGGTGACGAAGAAGGCGTCCGGGCGTTCCGCGCTGGTGAGTCCGGAGAGCAGTTCGGTGGCCGCGGTGTAGGCCGACATCCGGCCGAACGGCGTGTGCAGCAAGGGAAGCGCGTCCGGATCGACCTGCGCGGCGATCAACGCCGACCGCCAGCCGAGCACCCGGTCGTCGGTGGGTGAGGCGCAGTGCGGCCCGGCCACGCAGGCGATCCGGCGGCGGCCGTGTTCCAGGAGGTGGGTGACCGCCGCCCGCGCGCCGCCGATGTGGTCGGCGACCACGGTGCCCGCGGCCAGCCGGGGCAGTTCGCGGTCCACCAGCACGCAGCGGACGCCCGAGCTGACCAGGTCGTCCACGCACTGGGTGGGGGCGCAGGCGGGGATGAGCATGAGGCCGTCGACCTTGCGGTCCAACAGGATCCGGACCTGCTCGGCCTCGCGGTCGGGGTCTTCCCGGGAGTTGGCCAGCAGCAGGGAGTGGCCCGCGGCGAAGGTGTCCTCGGCGATCTGGGCGGCCAGTTCGGCGAAGAAGGGGTTCGCGTTGTCGGGCACGAGCAGGCCGAGGGTGCGGGTCCGGCTGGTCCGCAGGGAGCGGGCGACCGCGTTGGGCCGGTAACCCAGTTCGTCGATCGCGGCCAGCACCCGGTCCCTGGTGGCCGGGGCGACGTTGCGCGGACCGGCGTTGAGCACGTAGCTGACCACCGACTCCGAGGTGCCGGCGAGCCTGGCGACGTCGCGCCGAGTGACCACGGGACGCTCTTTCAACTCGTGTTGATGACCCGGGGAACGAGATCACGGATTGGTGTCGAAGCGCAAGTTGCCCAGACGGAAACCCTACGACCGGAGGACTCACCTGGGTCCCACGGGGGACTCGACGGCGAAGAGCGGCCCCCACACGGCCAACACCCCGTACCAAAGCGGCCAACACACCGTCCACAACGGCCAACACCCGGTACCAGAACGGCCAACACGCCGGCGGGGTTTCAAGCTCCCGGCGTGTTGGCCGTTCTGGGACGGTGTGTTGGCCGTTGTTGTACCGGGTGTTGGCCGTTGTTGTACGGCAGGTTGGCCGTTGGGGGGCGGGGTTAGCGTGGGGGGTGGAGGCAGAACTCGTTGCCGTCTGGGTCTGCGAGGACTACCCAGTCGGTTTCGGTCTGGCCGATGTCCACGCGCTTGGCGCCCAGGGCGAGCAGGCGTTCGACCTCCGCCTCCTGGTTGCCGTCGGCTGGTGGGGCCAGGTCGAAGTGGACTCGGGACTTGCCGAGTTTGGGGGCCACGGGTGGGCCGCCCCAGGTGACCTTGGGGCCGCCGTGCGGGGAGCGGATGGCGGTTTCCTCGTCCTGGTCCCAGACCAGGGGCCAGTTGAGGGCCTGGTGCCAGAAGTAGCCGACCTGCTGGGTTCCGTCGCCTGCCAGGGCGCCCAGGAAACCGCAGTCGGCGAGGAAGTTGTTGCCCTCGGCGAGGACGCAGAACTCGTTGCCCTCGGGGTCGGCCAGGACGACGTGGGTTTCCTCGGGGAGCTGGCCGATGTCCAGGTGGCTGCCGCCGAGTTCGAGGGCTCTGGCGACTGTTTCCCGCTGCTCTTCAGGGGTCTGGCTGGTCAGGTCGAAGTGGTACAGGTTGGGGCCGCGCTTGGGCTCGTCGGTGGGCTGGAAGCGGAGATTGAAGCCGGTGTCGTCGCCAGGGAGCAGGGTGGGACCGGTTCGCGGATCCTCGACCAGCTCCCACTTCAGGACGCCTGCCCAGAACTGGGCCAGGCGCAGGGGGTTGTGCGCGTCGAAGCAGAGCGCTTGGAGGTTACTGGTCATCCCGCTCCGCACCTCCGATCTGTTGGCTCATCGCCGCAGGTGGGGCGCGATTCCGCGCCCGCGGGGAGTGCGACGCTAGGCGCTGGGTGGGCGGGGCGCAAAAGATTTGTCCTGCTCCGGGTACGCCGACGGCCCGGACCGCGAGGGCGATCCGGGCCGTCGGTGCCGGCGCGCCTACGCGGCGGCCAGCTCCCGGTCATACACCGTGGACCTGATGTCCGGCGTGCTGAAGCCGCCCGCGAACAGCTGGTTCACCCGCGCGGCTTCCTGCGCGTTGGGGTTGGGGTTGCGGCAGGAGGTGCCCGCGCTGCCGCCGGACATCAGCTGCGAGCACACGCCGTTGTAGTTGTCCGGCAGGCCGAGGATGTGGCCGATCTCGTGCGCCATGATGCGCAGGGCGTAGTGACCCGCGTTGACGTCGTTGCGGTCGATGTAGACCAGGCCCCGGCCCAGCCCTTGCGGGTAGGCGCGGCTGCCGCCGCCGACGGTGACCCGGATGGTCATGGTCGCGCTGCCGCCCGCGACCAGGCGGACGTTGGGGACGCGCTGGTTCCAGATCTGGGCTGCCTGGTCCGCGGTGCCGCGGTACTCGCCGGCGCCGGTGGCGTTGTAGTACACGGTGCGGGCCTGGGGTGCGGCGATCGCCGACGGGGTCAGGCCGATCAGGGTGATCAAAGACAGCAGGGTGGCTGCCAGGATGCCGAGCAGACGTTTGGCTGACATGGGGCTCCTTGCCGAGCAGGGGTCGCAAGAAGTCGCGCAGGTCGGGCAGGGATGCAGTCGATTGCGCGATCGAATTCAATTTAAGTCGCGCAGGTGGGAGCGGGTTATCAGAGTTGGGTATCAGCGCTGGTGATGGCGTTGAGATGACCGGCGAGGGCGGTGCACTGCTCCGGCGACAGGTGCAGCGGCCAGGTTTCGGCGGGCAGGGTGGCGGTGAGGGTCACGCCCTGCGGTGCGGGGGCCACGGACAGCGGGCCGAGGGTCACGGCGGTGGCGGCACGCAGGGCGGTGGCCAGGGTCGCGGTGTCCTCGGCGGTCAGCGGGAACTCGTACTGGCGGGTGCAGCCCAGGCGGAGCAGGAGTTCACCGGTGGGCGTGCGTTCGAGCTGGCCGGTGCTGGTGCCGCCGTCGTCGTCCTGGGCGGTCCAGGTCCGGTAATACGTTGGCAGGTCCCGGGTGCGCATCCCGCACAGTATTCGGGTAGGACTGTCCATTGGCGACCCGGAGGTGCTGTGCACGTCTACTCGATCCCGTTGCGCACCCGCTTCCGCGGCATCACCGTCCGCGAGGGCCTGCTGCTGGCGGGACCTGCGGGCTGGGGTGAGTTCTGCCCGTTCGAGGACTACGACGACGAGGTGTCCGCCCGCTGGCTGGCCACCGCGGTGGAGGCCGCCGAGGTCGGCTGGCCCGAGCCGGTGCGGGAGCGGATCCCGATCAACTGCACGGTGCCGGTGATCCCGGCCGAGCGGGCGTATGAGCTGGTGGCGGCGTCGGGGTGTGGCACGGCCAAGGTCAAGGTGGCTGATCACCCGGACTCGCTGCCCGAGGACCTGGAGCGGCTGGCCGCGGTGCGGGACGCGCTGGGGCCGGACGGGAAGATCCGGGTGGACGCCAACGCGGTCTGGGATGTGGACACCGCGGTGCGCTGGATCCGGGCGATGGCCACCGCGGCGGGCGGGCTGGAGTACGTGGAGCAGCCCTGCCGGAGCATCGAGGAACTCGCGCTGGTGCGGCGGCGGGTGGACGTGCGGATCGCGGCGGACGAGTCGATCCGGCGGGCGGCCGACCCGCTGCGGGTGGAGGTGCGGGCGGCCGCCGACGTCGCGGTGATCAAGTGCACGCCGCTGGGCGGGGTGCGGCAGGCGTTGCGGGTGGCCGAGGCGACCGGACTGCCGTGCGTGGTGTCCTCGGCGCTGGAGAGCAGCGTCGGACTGGCCGCGCAGCTCGCGCTGGCGGGTGCGTTGCCGGAACTGGACTTCGCCTGCGGGCTGGGCACCCTGTCCCTGTTCACCGGTGACGTGACGCGGGAATCGCTGCGGCCGGTGGACGGATTCCTGCCGGTGCCGAGGGTCGCGCCACGGCCGGATCCGGACCTGCTGGCGACCTACGCGGCCGCGCCGGACCGGGTGCAGCACTGGACCAGGCGGTACGAACGGGTTCGGGCGGTCCTGAACCGGCCACGCTGAGATACCGAAACGGCCAAGACCCGGGTGTCGGTGGGTGCTGCGACCGAATGTGTCCGTTTACGATCACCCCGTGTTCGCTGACGAGCGCCGACAGGTGATCCTGGAGCTGGTTCGCTCCAATGGCGCTGTCTCGCTGCGCGAACTCGCCCGGATCGTCAAGACCAGCGAGGTCACCGTCCGCCGGGACCTGCGCCAGCTGGAGGGCGAGGGCCTGCTGACCCGGCGCCACGGCGGCGCGGTGGCCACCGACCGGCCCGCCTACGAGCCGACGCACACCGAGAAAACCCACGTGGCCAGTGACGAGAAGGCCGCCATCGCCGACCTCGCCGCCGAACTGGTCTCCCCCGGCGACGCCATCGTGCTCGGCGCGGGCACCACCACCCAGGCGCTGGCCCGCAGGCTGTCCCGGCTGGCCGAGCTGACCGTGCTGACCAACTCGCTGCTGGTCGCCCAGGCGCTGGCCCGCTCCCGCGGCATCGAGGTGATCATGCCGGGCGGCACCCTGCGCGGGTCGATCTTCGCCCTGGTCGGCACCGCCGCCGAACGCGGACTGGCCGGACTGCGGGTGCAGCGCGCCTTCCTCTCCGGCAACGGGCTCACCGCCGCGCGCGGGCTGTCCACCCCCAATGTCTCGGTCGCGGGCACCGACCGGGCCATGGCCTCGGCCGCCGACGAGATCGTCGTGCTGGCCGACCACACCAAGATCGGCGTGGACACCATGGTGCAGACCGTGCCACCGGAGTCGATCACCCATCTCGTCACCGACGGGGCCGCGGACGCCGCCGAACTGGCTGCCCTACGCTCACTCGGCGTTCTGGTGCACATCGCCGGGACAGAAACCACATAGTTATGCAAAAGCTGACGAAAACCGATCACATTCGTTCATAGTGACCACCGATCCAGGGGCAACTGGTCGATTTCCGCCCAGTCCATGATCCACGAAGGAGTGGACAATGACTGCTTTGCAGGTTCGATCCCTCAAGTCCGGCGCGGTGCTCGCCGCGGCGGCCGCACTTGTGCTGGCCGGCTGCGCGAACCCGGAGAACTCCGGCAACCCCGGCGCCACCAGTGGCGGTGGTGAGCAGGTGACCAAGTCGGCGCAGCCGGACGGCGGAACCACCTGCAAGATCGACGCCTACGGCACGCCGAAGATCGACCTGAAGAACGCGATCGTCGGCTTCTCCCAGTCGGAGAAGGAGGCGAACCCGTTCCGTATCGCCGAAACCGCCTCGATCAAGGCGGAGGCGGCGAAGGTCGGGGTCAAGCAGCTGCTGACCACCAACTCCAACTCCGACCTCGGCAAGCAGATCTCGGACATCCAGTCCATGCTCGCCCAGGGCGCCCAGCTGCTGATCGTGGCGCCGCTGAACTCCGATGGCCTGGAGCCTGCCCTGCGTGCCGCGCGGGAGAAGAAGGTCCCGGTGCTCACCGTGGACCGCAAGCTCAACGCCGCCAAGCCGTGCGTGGACTACCTGGCCTTCATCGGCTCGGACTTCGTCGACCAGGGCAAGCGCGCCGGTGAGTCGATGATCAAGGTGACCGGCGGCAGCGCCAAGGTGGCCATCCTGCTGGGCTCCTCCGGCAACAACGTCACCACCGACCGCACCAACGGCTTCAAGGACGCGGTCAAGGGCACCGCCGGGATCACCGTGGTGGCCGAGCAGACCGGCGACTTCTCCCGGGAGAAGGGCCAGACCGTCACCGAGCAGCTGCTGCAGTCCAAGCCGGAGATCAACGCGATCTACGCGGAGAACGACGAGATGGCGCTCGGCGCGATCACCGCGGTCCGCGCGGCAGGCAAGACCCCCGGCAAGGACATCAAGATCATCTCGGTGGACGGCACCCGGAACGCGGTGCAGGCCATCGTGGACGGCAACGTCAACGGCGTGATCGAGTCCAACCCGCGGTTCGGCCCGCTGGCCTTCGCCACCATCCAGAAGTACCTGGCCGGTGAGGCGATCCCGGAGAAGATCATCATCTCGGACAAGGCCTACGACGAGGCCAACGCCAAGGCAGAGGTCAACGGTGCCTACTGAGCACACCCCCGCTCCGGCCCCGGCCGTCCTTGAGGCGGCCGGGGTCGGCAAGCACTTCGCCGGTGTGCACGCGCTGCGCGAGGTCGACTTCACCCTGCGGGCAGGCCAGGTGCACGCGCTGGTCGGCGAGAACGGCGCTGGCAAGTCGACCCTGATCAAGGTGCTCACCGGGGTGTACCGCCCCGACGGCGGGGAGATCCGCTTCCGCGGCGAGCCGGTCGGCTTCGACCGCCCGGCCGCCGCCCAGGAGGCGGGTATCTCCACGGTGTACCAGGAGGTCAACCTGGTCCCGTCGATGTCGGTGGCGCACAACCTCTTCCTCGGCCGGGAACCACGCGGACGCTTCGGCACCGTCGATTTCGGCCGGATGCGCCGGGAGTCCGCGACCCTGCTGGCCGAGCTGGGCATCCCGGTCGACCCGCGCCGCGAGCTGAGTTCGCTCGGCCTCGGCGTGCAGCAGATGGTGGCCATCGCGCGCGCAGTGCAGACCGAGGCGCGCGTGGTCATCATGGACGAGCCCACCTCCTCGCTGGAGCCACGCGAGGTGGAGACGCTCTTCGACGTGGTGCGCAGGCTGCACGAGCGCGAGGTGTCGGTGGTCTACGTCAGCCACCGGATGGAGGAGCTTTACACCATCTGCGACTCGGTCACCGTGCTGCGCGACGGCCGGACCGTCCACAGTGGACCGATGGCCGGGCTCAGCAGGCTGGAGCTGGTCGCGCTGATGCTGGGCCGGGAGGTGGCCGAGGTGCGCCGCGAGGGCACCACCGCCTTCTCGGATAGCCACACCGGCGCGGATGACGCCAAGCCACCGGTGTTGCGGGCCAAGGGTTTGCGCAAGCGCGCGGTGCTCACCGGGGTGGATGTGACCGTGCAGCCGGGTGAGGTGGTCGGCCTGGCCGGGCTGCTCGGCTCCGGCCGCACCGAGACGGTGACCGCGCTGGCCGGGCTGCTGCCGCTGGACGGCGGGGAGATCTCGGTGGCCGGCAAGCCGTTGAAGGGCGGTTCGACCGCCGCGGCGATCCGCGCGGGCATGGTGCTGGTGCCGGAGGACCGCAAGGCCGAGGGCATCATCCCGCACCTGTCCGTGCGGGAGAACATCGTGCTGGCCGCGCTGCCCAGGCTGTCCAGGGCCGGGATCACCTCCCGCGCCCGGCAGGACAAGGTCGTCGACATCTTCATGAAACGCCTGCGGATCAAGGCGTCCAGCCCGGAACAGCGGGTCAGCGAACTCTCCGGCGGCAACCAGCAGAAGGTGATGCTGGCCCGCTGGCTGGCGGTGGAACCCAAGGTGCTGCTGCTGGACGAGCCGACCCGCGGCATCGACGTCGGCGCCAAGGCCGAGGTGCAGTCGCTGATCGAGGAACTCGCCGAGCAGGGCCTGGGCATCGTGATGGTCTCCAGCGAGCTGGACGAGCTGGTCGCCGGCGCGGACCGGGTGGTCGTGCTGCGCGAGGGCGGGTCAGTGGCCGAACTGCGCGGGGACGAGGTCACCGCGGACGGCGTGCTCAACGCGCTGGCCGAGGCCAGGGAGGAAAGCTCATGACAACGGCCACCGCCGCTCCTGCCCGGTCCAGCACGATCGGGCTGGTCCGGGACTACGGCGTGTACTTCGCGCTGGGCCTGCTGTTCCTGGTGAACCTGGTCCTCACGGACAACTTCCTCACCGCGGACAACCTGCGCACCCAGGCCGTGCAGATGGTGCCAACGCTGATCATCGCGCTCGGCATGGCGCTGGTGATCGGCACCAAGGGCGTCGACCTGTCGGTCGGCTCGGTGATGGCCATCACCAGCGCGCTGCTGCCGCTCTACCTGGGTTACGGCGCCGGGCTGTCGGTGGGCGTGTGCCTGCTGGCCGGCGCGGCGGCCGGGCTGGTCAGCGGCTACCTGGTGGCTTTTGTCGGTGTGCAGCCGATCGTGGCCACGCTGGCGTTGCTGGTCGGCGGCCGCGGGCTGGCACTGGTGATCGCGGGCGGGCAGCTCAAGGACATCCGCAACCCGGAACTGCGTGAGCTGGGCTCGGGTTCGGTGCTTGGCGTGCCGTACACAGTGCTGATCGCCGCGCTGCTGGCGGTGCTGGTCGGCCTGCTGGTGGCCAGGACCACCTTCGGGCGGCAACTGGTGGCGGTGGGCGGCAACCCGAAGGCGGCCGCGTTCGCCGGGCTGCCGGTCAAGCGGGTGCTGCTCACGGTGTACGTGATCAGCGGTGTGCTGGCCGCGATCGCCGGTGTGCTGGCCACCTCGCGGCTGGCCGCGAGCGACCCGTCCCGGCTGGGCGAGCTGATCGAACTGGCCGCGATCACCGCGGTGGTGGTCGGCGGCACCCCGTTGACCGGCGGCCGGGTACGCATCCTGGGCACGGTGGCCGGGGCGGCGCTGATGCAGCTCATCACGGCCACGCTGATCAAGAACGATGTGTCGGCCTCGCTGGCGCAGATGGCCCAGGCACTGATCATCGCGGCCGCGGTGCTGGTGCAGCGTGAAGGGAACGGTTCGCGATGACCACGGCTCCCGCCACCGCCGCGCCCGCCGAGGCGAACCGCCGCGGCCAGCAGGTGGCCCAGCTCGTCCAGCGGCACGGCGCGCTGATCGTGCTCGCGGTGCTGCTCGCCGTCGGCGGCCTGGCCTTCGACACCTTCCTGACCGCCTACAACCTGGGCAACCTGGCCGTGCAGGCCAGTTTCCTGGCGGTGATCGCGCTGGGCATGACGATGGTGATCATCACCGGCGGCATCGACCTGTCGGTCGGTTCGGTCTACGCCCTCTCCGGCGTGCTGGCCGCCTACGGCGCCAGGGAATGGGGCCTGCTGGGCGCGTTCGCGCTGCCACTGGCGGTCAGCGCCGCCATCGGCCTGGCGCACGGCCTGCTCGTCGGCAAGGCCAAGATGGCCGCCTTCATCGTCACCCTGGGCGGCCTGCTCTTCGCCAGGGGCCTGCTCCAGTTCCTCACCGCCGAGGGCAGTCAGACCTACCTGGTCCCGCAGACCGAGACCGCCTTCCTGGAACTCGGTCAGGGCCGGATCCTCGGCCTGGGCATCCCGGTGCTGATCGTGCTGGTGCTCTACCTGCTGGGCGGCCTGGTGCTGCAACGAACCCGGTTCGGCATGCGCCTGTTCGCCATCGGCGGCAGCGAGGACGCCTCCTCGCTGATGGGCCTGCCGGTGGCCCGCACCAAGGTCAGCGTGTACGTGATCTCCGCCGTACTGGCCGGCCTGGCAGGCATCCTCTCCGCCGCCCAGCTCGGCTCCGGCGTCACCGTGATCGGCGTCGGCCTGGAACTGGACGCCATCGCCGCGGTGGTCATCGGCGGCACCCTGCTGGTGGGCGGTGCGGGCTCGGTCGGCGGCACGCTGGCCGGGGTGGCGCTGCTGTTCGTGATCCGGGACGTGATCAACCAGGTCGGCGGCTTCGACTCCAGCATGCAGCTGGTGGTCAGCGGCGGGTTCCTGGTCGTGGTGGTGGTGCTGCAGACGCTGCTCTCGCGGGCGAAGCGGCGGTAGCGACAGAAGTCCCCGGACGGCCCGAGCCAATGCGGCTCGGGCCGTTCGGCGTTTCCGGGGTTCCCGAATGGCGGGACGCCGTCACAAAGTAGCCACAGAACTGCGCCGGTCGGCACCCATCGCGCACACCACGCTCCCCCGCTGATTGGCCATCAGTTCACGCCTCAGCCACCCCAGGGGGTTTCGGTGTACCGACTTTGGGGGATATACCTTGTGACAGTCTCTGTCATGTCATCGATTGCGTGCCGAGTGCGTGTTGCATGATGTCCGGTTTAGGATTTTCCACCTGAAGAAATCTTCAGGTAGTACCCGTCATATCAAGTATGCCCGTATACCAATCAGTAGCCCCATAGACCGCTTTTATCCAGCTCAGCGCAACTTTGGTCGCACCATTCGGACAAATAGGCGACGAAAGACACACTGCCGCCGAATGGTCTAACAAAGCGCGCATTCAGCCTAGTTTTGGTCACAAAACCGCTGCTCAGGTCACAGTTCTTGCCTTGTCAAGGGCCTAAAGGGCGGGCGTGGATGCGGTTTTTCACGCATGACGCATCTGTTATCAGCGGGGACAGGCTGGACACGTAACGGAAACTTGTGCCTAGCGATGAGTTTTATCGGAGTCGCAATGGCGGCACTTCCTTTCACCAAGCACGTGTGGTCACGGACACGTGCATGAACGGGGTTTTCGTGAGATCTCTGCGTGTGCTTCGCCCTGTCTTGCTGCGGGCCGCGGCCGCCACCGCGTTCGTGCTGACGATCAGCATGACCCCGGTGGCCTCGGCCGCGGACACACCCACCCGGATCGACCTCAACGTCCTCGTCGTCACCGACGGCGGTTCCTCCGCCGAGGCGATCCGCTCGGCCCTGGTCAACGAGGGTGTGCCCAACACCGTCGTCCGGCTCGCCGACGCCCAGCGCCCGGTGCTCACCAGCGCTTTCCTCTCCGACACCGTCAACTCCACCCCTCGCGCGAAGTTCCAGGCCGTGGTGCTGCCCAACGAGGCGCCCGCCGGGCTCGCCCAGGCCGAACTGGACGCGCTGGCCGCCTACGAGGCCAAGTTCGGGGTCCGCCAGGTCAACGCCTTCACCTACCCCAACACGCGGGTGGGCATGAACACCCCGCACTACGCCGGTCAGCTCGACGGCACCACCACCCAGCTCACCGCGACGGCGCTGGGCGGGGCCTTCCGCAACCTGCGGGGGCCGGTGCCGGTGGAGAACGGCGACCCCGCGGTGTGGGAGGCATACGGCTACCTCACCAACCCGCTGCCGGACGACCCCGCCGCGGGCACCAGCTTCCAGCCCTTCCTGACCGGCGTCTCCCCCGACGGCGCGCAGCAGGGCGTGCTGGCCGGGGTGCTCAAGCAGGGCACCCGCGAGCAGCTCACCTTCAACTTCGCCTACAACGCCGAGCAGACCCAGTTCAAGATCCTCCAGCACGGGCTGATCAGCTGGCTCACCAAGGGGATCCACTTCGGGCACCACCGCTCGTACCTGAGCGTGCACATCGACGACGTCTTCGACGGCGACGCGCGCTGGGACGCCGTGCACAACTGCACCCCCGGCGACATCGACTGCCAGGGCGAGGTGCCCGAGCTGCCCGCGATCCGGATGACGCCTGCCGATGTCACCAAGGTCGTGCAGTGGCAGCAGCAGAACAACTTCAAGCTGGACATGTACTTCAACGCCTTCGGCAGCGACGAGGTCATCGCCGCCCAGGGCTCGGACCCGCTGACCACCGCGCTGCTGCAGAACAAGGGCCAGTTCCGCTGGGCCAACCACACCTACTCGCACAAGTTCCTCGGCTGCGTGCAGGACACCACCGTGGTGCCGTGGAAGTGCGCGACCAACCCGGACGGCACGGTGAAGTGGCTGCCGCAGGCCGACATCGTCACCGAGATCAACAAGAACTACCAGTGGGGCACCCAGAAGGGCCTCGCGTTGCAGCGCAACGAGATGCTCGCCGGTGAGCACTCGGGCACCAAGATCCTGCCGCAGCAGGGCCAGGACAACCCGAACTTCGTCGCCGCGCTGCGCCAGACCGGCGTGACCTGGATCGGCCTGGACGCCTCCCGCGAACCGGGGCTGCGTCAGGTGGGCACCGCCCAGGGCGTGCCGCGCTACCCGATCTCGGTGTACTACAACGTGGGCACCCGCGCGGAGATGACCGACGAGTACAACTGGATCTACACCTCCCGCGCCAACGGCGGTTCCGGCATCTGCGAGGACAACCCGCACACCACCACCTGCATCCAGCCCTTGGGCGCCAACGGGTTCGACTCCTACATCGTGCCCACCCAGATCCGGCTCGGCATGCGCTTCATCCTCGGCAACGACGCCCGCCCGCAGTACGCCCACCAGTCCAACATCGCCGAGGACCGGCTGCTCTACCCGATGGTCGAGGGCATGCTCGCCGGCTACCGCAACGCCTTCGCCGCCAACGCGCCGATCGTGAACCCGCGGCTGTCCGAGGCGGGCACCGTGATGCAGCGGCAGAACAACTGGCGGGCCCAGGTCGCCGCGGGCAAGGTCTCCGGCTACATCCTCAACGGCCGCGTGCACACCTCCGCACCCAGCGGGGTCGACGTGCCGATCACGGTCCCGGAGGGCACCCGCACGCCGGGTCTGCTCGGCGGCCTGATCCAGGGTCCGTTGTGGGGCCAGGTCTACGCCGGTGAGCGTTCGGACTGGCGGCGCAGCACCGGTGGCGCCTTCACCCTCGTGCTGCCGGCCTGACTCCGATGGACGTCGCGCTGATGACCGAGGGCACCTACCCGCACAGTTTCGGCGGGGTGAGCGTGTGGTGCGACCAGCTCGTACGCGGGCTGCCGCAACACAACTTCCACCTCGTGGCGCTGGTCTCCACCGGACAGGAGCCCACCGCTTGGGAACTGCCGGAGAACGTGGCCTCGCTGACGCTGATCCCGTTGTGGGGCGCGGAGCACCACGGCCGCAGGCCGGGCCGCAAGGCCCTGCGCGGCTTCGGTGAGCTGTTCCGCGAGCTGCTGGCCACCCTCACGGTGGCCGGGCTGCCGGACAAGGAGGCGCGCTTCACCACGGTGCTGCGCCGCCTGTTCGAGTACGCCCAGCTCGCTGACCTCTCGGCCAGCCTGCGCGATGAGGACGCGGTGCGGGCGATGATGGACGCCTGGCGGGACTGGCCCGAGAACCTGGGCAAACCGCCGACCGTGGCCGACGCGGTGACCGCGGTCGAGCTGCTGGAGCACTCGCTCCGGCCGCTCGCCGCGCCACCCATCCTCGCCGATGTCTCGCACTGCGTGGCCAACGGACTGGCCGCGCTGCCCGCGCTCACCGCGAACTGGTGCCACCAGACCCCGCTGCTGCTCACCGAGCACGGGATCTACCTGCGGGAGCGCTACCTGGGCTACCGCAACTCGCCCTACCGGCACCCGGTCAAGGCACTGCACCTGGCCTTCTTCCGGCAGGTGTGCGAACTGGCCTACCGCACCGCGGCGCTGGTGGCGCCCGGCAACATCTACAACAAGCGCTGGGAGGAACGGCTGGGCACCGACTCCGCTCTCATCCGCACCGTCTACAACGGCGTCGACCCGGCGGACTTCCCCGCGGTCGAGGCCGAACCCGAGACGCCCACGCTGAGCTGGGCTGGCCGGGTCGACCCGATCAAGGACCTGGAGACGTTGATCAAGGCGTTCGCGCTGGTGCGCAAGGAGGTGCCGGACGTGCGGCTGCGCCTGTTCGGCGGCACCCCCAAGGGTGGCGAGGGCTATGCCAACCGCTGCAAGGAACTCGCGGCCAGCCTCGGGGTCGGCGACAGCGTGGTGTTCGAGGGCCGGGTGGACGACATCAGGGACGCCTACGTGGCCGGGCACGTGGTGGTGCTCTCCAGCATCTCCGAGGGCTTCCCCTACACCCTGATCGAGGCGATGACGGTCGGCCGCGCGTGCGTGGCCACCGATGTCGGCGGGGTGCCGGAAGCCGTTGGCGACACCGGGATCGTGGTGCCGCCAAGGGATCCGGCCGCCATGGCCAAGGCGTGCGTCGAGCTGCTGGCCGATCGGGACCTGCGGCACGCGATGGCCGCCGCGGCCCGGCACCGGGCGCTCGAACTGTTCACCGTGGACAAGGCCGTCGGCACCTTCGACGAGCTGTACACCGGGCTCGGCGTGGTGACCGAGCGGTCCCGGCGACTGCCGGCGGCCGCGTCATGAGCGCGGGCACGGTGCCCGAGCTGGAGCCGATCGGGGTGCTCGGCGGGCCGGAGACACTGCCGGACGTCCGCACCCTGGACATCCCGCCGCGGTTACGTGAACTGGCGCACCGGTTCGAGTCGTTGTGCGCCAACGCCGTCGACCCACTGGAGGTCGCGGCTGGGTTGGAGGCCGACGGGCTGTCCGACCAGGCGGTCAAGGCCCGCTACGGTTGCCCGGACGTCTTCGCGCTGGCCGAGGAGCTGTTCCGGCTGGTGCCGAGGGCGCCGGCCGAACCGGCCCCGCTGCCCGAGGTCTGGGCGGCCAACCCGAAACTGCACCTGCTGCGCGGGGTGCTCTTCGCCCTGCCCGGCCTGGGTTACACCGCGGCCACCCCGCTGCTGGTGCGGCCCGCCGCGCTGGCGGTCCTGGTCGGCTCGCTGGTGCTGTCCTGGACGATGAGCCAGGGCCTGTCCTACCTCGGCTACGTCCGCCTCGGCCTCGGCCGCGCCGACGCCGCCTATTCGGTGCTGCGCAACGGATTGTTCTTCTGCGGCACCCTGGTGGCACTTGCCTCGGCCGGGCTGGCCTGGTTCAGTGACGCTGGCTGGTCCGTGCTGGCATTGGGTGTCGGGCAGGGCATCTACCTGCTGGCCGCCACCGTGCTGCTGGTGCGCGGCGCGGAACTGTTGCTGCTGCTGGCCCTGGCGCCCGCGGTGCTGGCCGGTGGCCTGCATCTGCTTGGCGGGCACCGGTTCCTGCCGCACTGGGCCGAACTGCTCGGCCTGATCGGCTCGGTGCTGCTCACCGTGGGCTTCGCGGTGTGGCGCACCCGGACCGGGAAACCGGTGCGGGCCAAGGCCAGACCGAACTGGACCGAACTGCGCAACGCGTTGCCGCACGCGCTGTTCGGGCTGTGCGCGGCCGGACTGCTCGCGCTGCCCGTGGTGTGGGCGGTGCTGCCCTCGGCCCCGGACATCCCCGGCGCCGCGCTGGCCGCGCTGCCGGTGTCGCTGAGCATGGGCTTCGCCGAATGGTGCCTGTTCGGCTACCGCAGGCGGATGGGCCGCCTGCTGCGGGAGAGCACCACGCTGGCCAGCTTCGCGCTGCGCTCGCGGTTCGTGCTCACCGGGGTGCTGACCCGCTACCTCATCGCCGCGGCCGCGCTGTGCGCCGTGGTGCTGTTCACCGTGCCAGGAGCCATCCCGGCCGCGGTCCCCACCTACGCCGCCTACCTCGCCCTCGGTGGCGCGCTCTTCCTGGCCCTGCTGGTGCAGGCGCTGGGGCTCAACACCATCGCCCTGATCGCCTGCGGCGCGGCCCTGGCCGTGGAGGTCGCCTTCACCCTCACCGGTGGGGCGCTGCGCTGGCCGCTGGGCACGGTGTGGGTGCAGCTCGCCGTCGGGCTCGCTCTGCTTCTCGTTCTCTACTGCCACGCGGCGCTCTCGCTCGGCAGCGCGGTCCGTCACCGCTGAAACCCGAAGTCCCCCAGAAGAAAGAGGAACACCGTGTCCAACGTCGTCGCCGTCACCGGCGCCGAGGGCTTCATCGGCTCCCACCTGGTCGAGCGACTGGTCGCACACGGCCACCGGGTGCGCGCGATGGTGCTCTACAACTCCTTCAGCTCCTGGGGCTGGCTGGACTCGCTGCCCGCCGAGGTGATGGACCAGGTCGACGTGGTCCTGGGCGATGTCCGCGACCAGGCCAGCGCCCGTGAACTGGTGGAGGGCGCCGAGGCCGTCTACCACCTGGCCGCGCTGATCGCGATCCCCTACTCCTACCGGGCACCGCGGTCCTATGTGGACACCAACGTGATCGGCACGCTGAACATCCTGGACGCGGTCCGCGCCGAGCAGACCCCGCGCCTGGTGCACACCTCCACCAGCGAGACCTACGGCACCGCGCTGACCGTGCCGATCAGCGAGGCGCACCCGCTGCAGGGCCAGTCCCCCTACGCCGCGTCCAAGATCGGCGCGGACAAGATGGTGGAGTCCTACCACCTCAGCTTCGACGTGCCCGCGGTGACCCTGCGGCCGTTCAACACCTTCGGGCCGCGCCAGTCCGCCCGCGCGGTGATCCCGACCGTGGTGAGCCAGCTCGCCGCCGGGGCCACCGAGCTGAAGCTGGGCGCGCTCGACCCGACCCGCGACTTCCTCTACGTCAAGGACACCGCGGCCGCCTTCCACACCCTGGGCACCGCGCCCGCCTCGGCCGTGGTCGGCGAACTGTTCAACGCGGGCACCGGCGAGGAGGTCTCGGTCGGCCAGCTCGCCGCGGACATCGCGCGGGTGATGGGCGTGCAGGCCGACATCACCGAGGACGCCCAGCGGATCCGCCCGAAGAACTCCGAGGTGCAGCGACTGGTGTGCGATGCGGCGAAGCTGCGCGAGCGCACCGGCTGGGCACCGGCGTACAGCAGGGACGAGGGCCTGGCCGAGACCATCGAGTGGTTCCGGGAACCGGCCAACCTCGCGCACTACAAGCCCGGCATCTACACCCAGTGATCAACCACAGCGACAGACAACAAGGGGCAACGATGCACGCGATCATCCTGGCCGGTGGCAAGGGCGTCCGACTGCGTCCGTACACGACCTGCCTGCCCAAACCGCTGGTCCCCATCGGCGACGAGTTCTCCATCCTGGACATCGTGATGACCCAGCTGGCGCACAGCGGTTTCCGCAGCGCCACCCTGGCCATCGGATACCTGGGCGACCTGATCCGCTCCTATGTCGGCGACGGCAGCAAGTGGGGCATGGCGGTGGACTACGCAGAGGAGGACAACCCGCTGGGCACCATCGGCCCGGTGGTGCAGCTGCTGGACTCGCTGCCCGAGCACTTCCTGGTGATGAACGGGGACGTGCTCACCGACCTGGACTACGGCGCGCTGCTGGCCAGGCACAGCAGCGAGAACGCGCCGCTGACCGTGGCCACCTACGAGCGTCAGGTGAAGATCGACTTCGGCGTGCTGACCGCGGACGAAGGCAAGATCGTCGAGTTCACCGAGAAGCCGACCCTGGACTACCGGGTCAGCATGGGCGTCTACGGGGTCAGCCGGGAGGCGCTGCGCGGGTACACCCCTGGCCTGCCGCTCGGTTTCGACGAGCTGGTGCTGGACCTGCTCAAGACCGACACCCCGCCCAGCTCGTATGAGTTCAACGGCTACTGGCTCGACATCGGCCGTCCGGACGACTACGACCGGGCCAACGCCGAGTTCCCGGTGCTGCGGCACAGCCTGCTCAAGGACACCCCGCTGCAGCACCCACCGCTGAAGGCATCCGCCTGAGGTAACGGTTTCCCCGGTGACGACCGACCCGCCGTCCGCCGTCACCCACACCGTCCACAATGTCCATCCACAATAGACAGACAACAAACCATGATCGTGAGGAGAACGCAGTGCCCCGCGTGTTGTTGCTCGGCGCGACCGGCTTCATCGGCCGGCACGTCCTCCACCGGCTGCTCAGGCGCGGTGACCTGGAGGTCGTGACGGCCGCACGCGGGGCGCTGCCCTCCTCGCCCTGGCACGTCAGGATCGACCTGACGGCCGAAGGTTCTGCTGCTATCGGCGGATTGCTCGCGCAGACCGCCCCCGATGTCGTCGTCAACTGTGCCGGTGCGGTCGGCGGGAATCCCGCCGATCTGGCCGCCGCCAACATTGATCTGCCTGCCGCGCTGGTCCGGGCCGCCCTGTGCGGACCCGAACGATTGCGTCTGGTGCATCTCGGTTCGGCTGCGGAATACGGCAGAGTGGTGACGGGCGAGCCGGTCACCGAGCAGACTCCGACCAGACCGGTCGGCGTCTACGGGATCACCAAACTGGCCGCCACCCGGTTGGTCTGCCTTGCCCGCGTGGCAGGCCTGGATGCCGTGGTACTGCGGGTGTTCAACCCGATCGGCCCCGGTTCACCGCCCGGCAACGTCGCCGGACGGCTGGCCCAGGAGCTGCTTCGGGCCCAAGCGGAGGGCGACGAGGTCCGGCTCGGCCCGCTCTCCGCGGTGCGGGACTTCATCGACGTCAGGGACGTCGCCGAGGCAGTGCATGCCGCGGCTTTCGCGCCCGTCATCGATGAGCCCGTGCTCAATGTCGGCAGTGGAGAGGGCATCACAGTGGGCGAGCTGGCCAAGGCGCTCACCGGGATAGCCGGCTACACCGGCCCGATCGGGCAGGCTGACTCAGGTTCCGCGCGGTCAGCGGAGGTGCCCTGGCAGCAGGCCGAGATCAGTGCGATCGGGAAGGCCCTCGACTGGCGGCCCGCCATCGACTTGGCCACCTCGCTATCGGACCTCTGGCAGGAGGCGCAATGCCGCACATGACCCTGGAACCGGACCGCGGGCTACTCGCGGTTCCAGCCTACTTCCACCCCTCGGCCGCCCCGGCCGACTGGCAGACGCTGGTGAACGCCGCCGACTACCTGCGCATGGTGATCCTCAACATCGACAGCGGCCCAGGGCTGGCGAAAGAGATCATGTTCAGCGCCGTGGTGCAGCGGCTCAAGCTGGCAGGCATCCCGGTGATGGGCTACGTGGACACCGGGTACGGGCGCTGCTCGCGGGAGCTGGTGCAGCGTCAGATCGCCCGCTACCACGCCTGGTACCGGGTGGACGGGGTGTTCTTCGACCAGGTCTCGGCCGATGCCGAGCACCTGCCGCAGTACCGCGGCCTGGCCGCGGCCGCCCGCGGTATGGGCGCGCGCACGGTGGTGTTCAACCACGGCGTCTACCCGGCCTACGGGTACGCCAAACTGGCCGACCTGCTGGTGACCTTCGAGGGCAGGCTGCGCGAGCACGAGAACCTCAAGGTGCCTGCCTGGGCCTACGGCCTGCCCGCACAGCGGTTCTGCCACCTGGTCTACGGCACACCGCGCGCGGAAACCGAACGGACGTTGCAGCGCGCCTCGCGGTTCAACGCGGGCGCGGTGTACGTGACCGACCTGGACGGAGCGAACCCGTGGCGACGACTGGCGGGGCATTTCAACCGGCAAACGCTTGCCGTGGGCCGCTGCGGCCCACGACGGGTCTCCTAGCCCTGCTGCTGACCGGTCTGCTGGCCGTCAGCGGCTGTACCCACGGCAGCGCCGCCGAGGACGAGGCCGCCACCTCCTCGGCGACCTCGGCGACCGGGCCCACCACGACCGAACCCCCGCCCGGCAGCACGGGGACCCCGGCTCCTCCACCGTCGGAGCCGGGGTCCGCCCCGCCGCCCCCGCCACCCTCGAAGCAACCGGCCGCCAAGGAGCGCTGGCGGCCGACGCCCGGGGTGACCTGGCAGTGGCAGCTCACCGTGCCGGTGGACACCTCGGTGAAGGTGGATGTGTACGACATCGACGCGATGGAGAACAGTCGCGAGGTGGTGCAGGCGTTGCAGGCCAAGGGCAGCAAGGTGATCTGCTACGTCAACGCGGGTGCCAGCGAGGACTACCGGGCCGATGCGGGCCGGTTGCGCAGTGCCACCGGCAAGGAGAACGGGTGGCCGGGTGAGCGGTGGCTGGACGTGCGGAAGCTGGACGTGCTGCTGCCGGTGATGGCCGAGCGGTTCCAGGTGTGCCGGGACAAGGGCTTCGACGGGATCGAGGCGGATCTGGTGGACGCGTACACGCATGACACCGGACATTCGATCTCGGCCGAGGATCAGCTTGCCTACAACCGGGCGCTGGCCAAGCTGGCGCACGGGAAGGGGCTGTCCATCGGGTTGAAGAACGCGCTGGGGTTGATCCCGCAGTTGGTGGGAGAGTTCGACTTCGCGGTGAACGAGCAGTGCGCGGAGTTCGACGAGTGCGACAAGCTGTCGCCGTTCATCAGGGCGGGGAAGGCTGTGTTGCACGCGGAGTACGAGGTGGACAACGCCAAGTTCTGCCCAACCAGCCGCCGCCTCAACCTCAGCTCCATGCGCAAGAACCTCAAACTGGACGCCCCCCGCTGGCCCTGCTGACTCTCTAACCCCTCCCCGGCGTGTTGGCCGTTCTCGTACGGTGTGTTGGCCGTTCTTGTACGGCACGTTGGCCGTTGCGGGACGGGGCGCGAGCCCTTGGAGCCACACTGGGGCCGGCCCCGGCCGCCTGTCCTCGGCCTTCGCCCGGTCGCAATCGCCCAAGGCGTACAACAACGGCCAACACGGCGTACAAGAACGGCCAACACTGGGTACGACAACGGCCAACACGCGCGGAGGGGGTTCAAACCCGAACCCCTCCCCGGCGTGTTGGCCGTTCTGGGACGGTGTGTTGGCCGTTCTTGTACCTCGTGTTGGCCGTTGTTGTACGGGGGGGTTGGCTGTTGGGGTTAGGGGGTTAGGTGGAGGCGGCGGAGTAGTTGGGCGTTGAGGGCTACCACGATGGTGGAGAGGCTCATGGCGATGGCGCCTACTGCTGGGGGCAGGATGAAGCCGATGCCGGCCAGGGCTCCGGCGGCCAGGGGGACGGAGAGGATGTTGTAGGCGGTGGCCCACAGCAGGTTTTGGCGCATCTTGCGGTAGCTGGCGGTGGAGAGTCTGCGGACCGCGAGGACGGCGCGGGGGTCGTCGCTGGCGAGGACGACTCCGGCGGATTCGATGGCCACGTCGGTGCCCGCGCCGATGGCGATGCCTACGTCGGCGCGGGCCAGGGCGGGGGCGTCGTTGACGCCGTCGCCGACCATGGCTACTCGGTGGCCTCGGGCTTGCAGGGCCTTGACCGTGGCGTCCTTGTCCTCGGGGAGGACTTCGGCGAAGACCTCGTCCACGCCCAGGTCGGCGGCTACCGCTTCGGCCACGTGGCGGGCGTCGCCGGTCACCATCACCACTCGGACGCCTAGTTTGTGCAGTCCGGCCACGGCTTCCCGGGATTCCGGGCGGATCTCGTCGGCCAGGCCGATGGCGCCCAGGATCTCGTTGCCGCGCAGGACGTGTAGCACTGCGGCGCCGCGGGCGGTCCAGGCGGCGGTTTGGGTGGTGAGGTCGGGGGGTGGGGTGATGCCCTTCTCGCGCAACAGGGTTGGGCCTGCGACGGTGATCTGGGTGCCGTTGACGGTGGCCTGTACGCCTCGGCCGGTGAGGGAGTGGAAGTCAGTGGCGTGGGGGATGTTGTCGCCTGCTGCGGTGACGATGGCGCGGGCGAGGGGGTGTTCGGAGTCGCTTTCCGCTGCGGCGGCCAGGGCGAGGGTGGAGTCGTCGCCTGCGATGCCGATGACGGCGGGGCGGCCCTTGGTGAGGGTGCCGGTTTTGTCGAAGAGGACGGCGTCTACCTGGCGCATGCGTTCCAGGGCCAGTCTGTCCTTGACCAGGATGCCTGCTCGGGCCGACAGGGAGGTGGACAGGGCGATCACCAGGGGGATGGCCAGGCCGAGGGCGTGCGGGCAGGCGATGACCAGGACGGTGACGGTGCGTTCGACGGCCGCGGTGAGGTCGCCGAGCAGGGTCCAGATCAGGAAGGTCAGGACTCCGGCCGCGGCGGCGAAGTAGAAGAGGGCGGCGGCTGCCCGGTCGGCCAGGGCCTGGACCCGGGAGCGGGATTGCTGGGCCTGGGCGACCAGGCGTTGGATGCCGGCCAGGGCGGTCTGTTCGCCTACCGCGGTGATGCGGATGCGCAGGGCGGAGTCGGTGGCGACCGTGCCCGCGACCACGCGGTCGCCGGTGGTGCGGCGGACGGTGCGGGATTCGCCGGTGACCATGGACTCGTCGACCTCGGCCGCGCCGTCGGTGACCACGCCGTCGGCGGGGACGCGGGCGCCGGAGCGGACCAGGACGATGTCGTCGACGGTCAGCTCGCTGAGGCGGACTGGTTCGGGGTTTCCGTTGGGGGTCAGGCGTTCCGCGGTGTCGGGGAGTAGTTCGGCGAGGGCTTCCAGGGCGCCGGAGGCTTGGCCGAGCGCACGCATTTCCAGCCAGTGGCCGAGCAGCATGATCACGACCAGCAGGGCGAGTTCCCACCAGAAGTCGAGTTCGGGGCCGAGCACGCCGAGCGTGGACAGGGCACTGGCCAGGAAGGCGACCGAGGTGCCCATGGCGACCAGGGTCATCATGCCGGGCCTGCGGGTGCGGAGTTCGCTGACGGCGCCGGTCAGGAAGGGCACGCCGCCGTAGAGGAAGACGATGGTGCCGAACAGCGGCGCGACCCAGGACAGCCAGGGCGGGACGTGGTAGCCGAGCCAGCCGGAGACCATGTGGCTGGCGAAGACGGCGGGGACGCTGAGCGCCAGGCTCAGCCAGAAGCGGTCGCGGAACTGGGCTGCGTGATCGCCGTGGCCGGAGTGGGCGGAGTGGTCACCGTGGGCGGAGTGGGCAGCATGGGCGCTGTGGCCGCCGGGGCCGCCCGCGGTGTCGTGGCCGTGGGCGGAGTGGCCGCCGTCCGCGTGCTCGTGGTCCTCGCCTGGCGCTGTCGTCCGCGGCTGTTGCTCGTGTTCGTGCACTGGTCTCTCCTCCTCGGTGGACGACCAGTGCAACGATACCCCCGGGGGGTATGTTCCCGCTTGGCGGAAAAAGAACGGCGGGCACCCCCCGATCTGGGGGATGCCCGCCGTTGACGCTGGTGAGCGCTACCGCTCGGTGATCGACGGCGGGGTCGGCACCTGGTACCCGGAGGGGCCGACGTTGCGGTCGATGGACTTCTTCCACTCGCCACTGCTGATCATCTTCTCGATCGCGGTGTTGACCGCGGTCCGGCCCTCGGCGTCGTCCTTGTTCAGGCCGATGCCGTAACGCTCCTGGGTGAAGGGTTTGCCGATCACCTTGAGCAGTTCGGGGTTCTGGGCGGCGAAGCCGGCCAGGATGACGTCGTCGGTGGTGACCGCGTCGACGTTGTTGAGCAGCAGCGCGTTGATGCACTCGGAGTACCGGAAGTACTCGACGAGCTGGGCGTCCTTGGCGAACTTCTGCCGCACCTGCTGGGCCGAGGTGGAGTCCTTGACCGAGCAGAGCTTCCGGCCGTTGAGCGATTCCGGGCCGGTGATGTCGTTGGTGTTGGACCGGACCAGGATGCCTTGCCCCGCAACGAAGTACGGTCCGGCGAAGGACACCGCCTGCTTCCGGGTGTCGTTGATCGAGTAGGTGGCGACCACGAAGTCCACCGTGCCGTTCTTGATGAAGTTCTCGCGGTCGGCGGCGCGCACCTCCTTCCAGGTGATACCCGCGGGCTGCACGCCGAACTGCGCGGCGATGTACTTCGCCACATCGACGTCGAAGCCCTCGAACTTGCTCTCGGACACCTTGAGCGACAGGCCTGGCTGGTCGAATCGAATGCCGATGGTCAGCTTCTTGTCGCCCTCGGCGCGGGCGACCAGGGAGCGGCTGCCGTTGGATCCCTGTCCGGCAGTGCCACAGGCGGCGACCAAGGCGACGGCGGCCAGCGCCGCACCGATTCGCAGGATCCCGGTGAATCGCATCGCATGTTCCTTCCGACGGCCGGAAAGCTGAGGGAAGTTCAGCCCGGCTTCACGTGTCAGTTCGCACCTGCCCAGCCGGGTGTTTCAACACTTGGATGTGTCACACCTCACAACGGGCGGCACCACGCCACACCTCACAGTCTGGACAACCGATCGTCCCAGGTCACATCGTCGTGACCGAAGACACCCGACCGGTTCGCTCTGTTCTACACCGAGGGCAACGCACCCGACGATCGTAGGGTTCAGTCGGAGAACCGTTGTCAGAGAAGGTAAACAGCTCGTGAATGACCCACGGTGTCGATCTTCGAAGGCGTGGAACCAGCAGAATGAGACCGAGGTGTCGCAGCCGGGACAAAACCTCCGGCCTCGATTACCGGCAAAACCACCGGGGGTTGCGCGCTTGTGCGCGAAGTTGTCGTTTCCCGCGCACTAATGAGGCGTGCTGTCCGGCGGTGTGAAGTCGGCGTTGGCCTGCGGAAAGAATCCGCAAAAAATCTTGGGAAAACGCCAGCAGACAGCGACACACGCCAGTACTGTTTCTAACGCGGGCCTACGCCCCGGAGCCCCTCCCCCCTGTGGTTCCCGCGCGTGGGCCCGCCCTAGCTTCCGCTCGCTCGAAGCCTTCGGCTTCTTCGCGGAGTCCTTGTATCTGCCCGGGGGCCCGAGCCCCCGGACCCCCACGGTGCGGACGGTGCCGACCCAGCGTGGTCCGGGGAAGCCTGCTTCCCTTGCCCTGTCTCAGCGCAGCCCGCTGCTCAGCTCCGCGAACTCCCACGGACCCTGCCCCGGACTGTCCTGCCAGCCGTGCCACATCCGCCCCGCGGTGTTGCGCGCGAACACCAGCAGCCTGCCCACGTGGTCCTGCAACGCGCTGACCTCGCTGGTGATCGCGCCGCCCAGGTCGGCCTCGGTCCACTCGGCCGAGCCGGGCTGGTTCTGCCAGCCGTGCTGGATGTGGCCCTCGCCGTCGCGCACGAAGAAGGTCAGCCTGCCGTCGGGTTGCAGGGCGAGTGCCACCTCGCCTGCCACCTCGCCGCTGATCTGCCTGGTGTCCCAGGCATTTCCGTTCTGCACCGCGATGACCAGCCGCCCGTTGGTGGTGCGCGCCGACGCGACGAGTCGGCGGTCCTTGTCCAGCACCAGGGCCGGATCGCCCGCGACGTCGGCGGCGAAGGTGCTGTACTGCCAGTTGCTGGAACTGGGGCGTTCGCGGCGGCCCAGCAGCAGGCGGTTGCCGCCGGTGCGCACGGCGAAGCAGGGGTGTTTGTCCTTGTCCAGCACCAGGGCCGGGTCGCCCTGGGCGTCGATCTGCAGGCGGGTGAACTCCCATTCGCCGAAGCCGGGGGTGCGTTCCCGGCCCAGCAGCAGGCCGCCCTCGGCCGCGCGGGCCACGAAGGTCAGGCGCCCCTGGACATCCAGGGCCAGTGCCGGGTCGCCGAGCACCTTGACCGGCAGTTCGGTGAAGTCGGTCCACGGGCCCGAGCCGGGTGCGGGCTGCCTGCCGCATTCCAGCGAACCTGAGTTGGTGCGGGCGAGGTAGGTGAGCCTGCCGTAGACGTCCAGGATCACCGGGGTGTTGCCCGCGATGCCGCCGCCGAACCGGCCGCCGAACGCGGTGCGCGCCCACGGACCGTGCCCGGGGTGGTGCTGCCAGCCGTGTTCGACCTTGCCGTCGGCCCTCGGCGCGAAGAAGGTGACCACCTCGTAGCCGTCCCTGGCCGCACCCGGTCCGTGCCCGTGCGGCACGGTCAGCGGCGGCACATAGCCGGGCGCCCGGCCGACGTTGTCCACCACCGGCTTGAACCCGGACCAGTTCGCACTCGGCTTGGGCGAGCCCCAGGCGTGCTGGGCGATCGCGCGCAGGGTGTCGAACATGGCGAGTTCGGTGGCCTGACTGCTTTCCAGCTGTTCCACCGGCAGGTCGTTCCACTGGCAGAACCGGATGCCCAGCAGCGCCGGATGATCCTCCGGCAGGTCCTGGCCG
This sequence comes from Crossiella cryophila, assembly GCF_014204915.1. Lineage (NCBI taxonomy): Bacteria > Bacillati > Actinomycetota > Actinomycetes > Pseudonocardiales > Pseudonocardiaceae > Crossiella > Crossiella cryophila. Next base: position 3,442,515 of record NZ_JACHMH010000001.1, on the reverse strand, counting down.
CCGTGCATGTCCCCTGGCCGGAACTGCTCGTAGATCCGCCGCGCGTCGGTCTTCTTGCGCTGGCTGCCATCGGGGTTGCGGCCGCCGTTGTAGTAGAGGAACTGGTCGTTGCCGTTGACCAGTTTGTGCCCGCGGTTGATGAGTTCCTGGACCGGCAGCAGCCCTTCCCGGTCCGAGGTCCAGTGTTCGATCACCGTGCTCGGCTCCACCCGCACCACCCGCGCGTGCGTGCGCTGCATATCGCTCCAGATGCGGATCTGCTTGCCGTGCCTGCGGATCCGCTCCGCGCCGTCGTTGATGAAGCCGTTGAAGGCGTCCCAGCCGTTGGCCTGCGCGCCGTAGCGGCGGCGGGCGTAGGCGGCCAGCTGCGGGAAGTCGTCGATGCCACCGGCCCAGGCCGGGTACTCGTCCGCGCCGAAGTGCCACACCGGTCCGGGGAACAGCGGCAGGTACTGCTCGATCAGCCCGAAGGCCCACTCGCGGGCGGCGTCGTTGCTGATGTCCAGCGCGTTGTGCCGGTACTCGCCGTTGGGGTGGCGCAGCTGGTACTGGCGGTGCGGCGGCAGCACCTGGTCCATGTGGCCCGGCATGTTCAGCTGTGGCAGCACGGTGACGTGGTACTGCTCGCTGAGCCGGGCGATGTGTTCCAGCTCCGGCCGGGTCAGCCCCACCCCGTCGACGTAGATGACCAGCTCGTTGTACTTGAGGTAGGCCAGGTCCCGGATCTGGTTGGTCCACCAGGTCAGGTCGTAGTGCTTGGTGGCGTTGCACAGCAGCGCGCCGCGCACGGTGTAGCGCGGCCAGTCCCGGATCCGCCCGCCCGCGATCGACTCCCCCGCGGTGCCGTGCAGCAGCTGCAGCACCGTCCGGCTGCCCCAGAAGACGCCGAGCCTGCGCCGGGCGTGCAGCCGCAGCACCGGCCCGATCTCCAGCTGGTAGCCCTCCTCGCCCAGCTGCGGGTCGGTCGCGCCGAGCCCGAGCACCAGGTCCCCGTCCCTGGCCTCGGCGGCGGCCGCGGTGCGCACCTTGGGCGGCGCGGTCTCCAGCAGCAGGCCGAGGTCGGCGGCGAAGGTGTTCGCGTCCGCGGTCAGCTCGGCCGCGGCTGCCGGGTCCACCAGGATCGTGCTCCCTGGACCGAACCGGTACCTGCCGTCACTGGCTGCCCAGCTCTGAACAGCCGGGATGGTCCGTGGAGTCACCGAAGCCCCCTCGAATAGCGAGCAGAACACCAAGAACGTATCTCGGTGCAAAACTCACCAACAAGCGGCCATCGGGGCGGAGTTATCTAGACCGAGGGTGTCGCCGCAGGTGGCGGGCCTGTTATCAGACCGGTAACAGGCCCGCCGCCGCCCTGCGCCGACTCAGCCGCAGTGCTCGAACGGACTGTTGTAGGCCGCCGAGCCGACCGAGCCACCCCATTTCACGCATTTGTTGTCCGCCGGTTTCCGCACCGGCCCCGCGTAGTACTCGAAACTCCCGGAATCGGTGGTCCGGGCCGCGCCCTGCACCTCCAGGTAGGCCGAGACGGCCGAGGCGGTGCCGACCGAGGTGTTCTTGAGGGTGACCACGCAGTTGTTGCCGTTGGCCGCGTTGAACAGCAGCTGCACGGTGCCAGCCGTGCCCAGCGCGGCGGTGTCGACCACGCCGTAGCCCGCGCCACAGACCTCGACCGCGTCGTAGGGGTTGCTGGACCCACCGCAGTTGCGGGAGGTCAGGGTCTGGTTCGGGTAGCCGAAGCGGGCGCCGTTGAAGTAGGCGGGCTGGATGTTGGCCGGGTAGCTGGTGTCGGTGGTGCGCACCTCGTAGTGCAGGTGCGGGCTGATGTTGTTGCCCGGCTTGCTGGTGTTGCCGACGGTGCCGATCTTCTGACCCCGGCTGACCTGCGCGCCGACCCCGACCGAGCGGACGTCCAGGTGCGCGTAGTAGGTGCGCCAGCCGCCGCCGTGGTCGATCACCACCAGGTTGCCGTAGCCGTTGGCCGAGCCCTGGTGCGCGGAGGTGATGATCTTGCCGGCGGCCGCGGCGGAGACGGTGTCGCCCTTGTCCGCGCCCGCGCTGCTGCCCCGGTTGAAGTCGATCTCGTAGGCGCGGTGCGCGCTGCTGTTGTCGTTGTCGCCGTTCCAGGCCTGTCCGCAGGGGAAAGGCAGTTGGAAACTGGGGCGTGGGCCTGCGGCCTGGGCGGCGGGGGCGAGCACCACCGCGGTGGCCGTGGCGAGCAACAGCCCTACTCCCGCCGCTACCACACGTCTGATTTTCATGCTTCCGTCCCTCCTGTCGGCGCCGCCAGCCTGCGAGCGGCGCATACAGAACGGCTTCAAACCGCATACAACCGCGAGCCCGGCGGGGGTGGTCATGGCCCAGGACGAACTGGACTTCCGGGTGCTCGGCCCGCTTGAGGTCCGGGCACAACACCTCGCGCTGCCCATCGGCGGCCTCAAACCACGCCAGCTGCTGGCCACCCTGCTGCTCAACCCGAACCGCCTGGTACCGGCGGAAACGCTGGTGGACGCGCTGTGGCCGCAGTCGCCGCCGCGCTCGGCAGTGCCCAACCTGCGCACCTACGTCAGCACCCTGCGCAGCAGCCTGCGGGCCGGTGGCGAGGAGCGGATCCTGGCCCAGCCGCGCGGCTACGCGATCGTGGTCCGGCCGGACGAGCTGGACCTGCTGGTCTTCGAGGAACTGACGGCCAGGGCCAGGCAGTGCCGGGCGGACGGGCGGCTGGAACTGACCCTGGAGCTGCTGTGCCGGGCCGACGGCCTGGTCCGCGGTTCACCTCTGGAGGACCTGCCGCCGACCCCTGGCTGGGCCGCGTTGCTGCGCAGGCTGGAGGAACGGGTGCTGCAGGCCACCGAGGAGCGGCTGGCCGTGCTGGTGGCGCTGGGCCGCGCTGAGCCCGCCATCGCCGAGTTGCGCGAACTGCTGGCCCGGCACCCGTTCCGGGAGGGCCTGTGCCAGCAGCTCATGCTCGCGCTGGCCGGGACCGGCCGGGACGCCGAGGCATTGCAAACGTTCGCCGACCTGCGCCGAGGGCTGCTGGAGGAACTCGGCGTGGAGCCGGGGCAGGAGTCCCGGCGGATCCACGCCGCGCTGCTCTCCGGCGAACTGCCAGCCGCCGAGGCCGCCACCGCGCCGGTCATCCGGTCCGCGGTCAGCCAGTTGCCACCCGCCGAGGGCGATTTCACCGGTCGGCAGCCCGCACTGGACCAGCTCACCGCGTTGCTGCAACCGGTGTCCCCGCAACTGGGCGCGGCCCGGATCGCGGTGCTGACCGGACCGGCTGGCTGCGGCAAGTCCGCGCTGGCCGCCCAGGCCGCGCACGCGGTGCGCACCAGGTTCCCGGACGGGCAGCTCTACCTCGACCTCGGCGGCTCGCACCGGCCGGCGCCGACCGGCCGCCTGCTCGCGGAACTGTTGCGCTCCTTGGGGATCACCGATATTCCCGGTGGACTCGCCGAACGCGCGGCCCGATATCGCTCGGCGCTGGCCGACCGGCGGGTGCTGGTGTGGCTGGACGATGCCGCCAGTGCCGCCCAGGTGCGCTCGCTGCTGCCGGCCACCAGTGGCTGCGCGGTGCTGGTCACCAGCCGCCGCCTGCTCACCGAACTGCCTGGCGCGCATGAGATCCCGGTCGCGGCGCTCACCCCGGCCGAGGGCGACCGGCTCCTTGCCCGGATCGTCGGCTCGGCCCGGATCGCGGCCGAACCCGAGGCCGCCGCGACCATCCTGCGCGCCTGCGGCGGACTGCCCCTGGCGGTGCGGATCGCGGGCGCCCGGCTGGCCGCCCGGCCCGGCTGGCGGCTGGGCACCCTGGCCGCCCGGCTGGCCGACCCGGCGAGCCGACTGGCCGAACTGCGCTGCGGCGACCTGGACGCGGGCGCGGGCATCGCCGCGAGTCAGGCACGGCTGAGTCCTGACGCCGCAACGACTTTCGCCCGCTGGGGCCTGCTCGGACCGGCCCCGGTGGACGCGGACACCCTGGGCGATCCGGCCGCGGTGGAGGACCTGGTGGACGCCGGACTGGCCGAGGTGGCCGGGGCCGCGGCCACCGGCGGGCCACGCTACCGGCTGCCCGAACTCCCCCGCTGCGCCGCGATCGCCGCCGCCCCAACGGATCCGGCCTGGGTGCGCCAGGTACTGGACCGCTGGCTGCGCCGCGCCCGCGCCGCCGCCGCGGCGCTGCCGGTCAACATCTTCGCCCCCGGCCAGCGGGACACCGCGCCCACCGACTCACTGCCGCGCGCACTTGCCTGGCTGGACGGCGAACGCCCCGCCCTGGTCGAGGCGGTGGACCTGGCCGCCCGGCACGGCGAGGCGACCCTCGCCGCCGACCTCGCGCTGGCCCTGGTCCCCTACTTCGACCTGTGCAGCCACCACGAGGACTGGGAACGCACGCACGAGACCGCATTGGCCGTGGCACAAGGAGATCAGCGCGCGGCGCTGTTGCGCGGGCTCGGCCAGCTGCACCTCTACCGCGACGAGTACGCCCGCGCCAGGGAACGCTTCACCGCCGCGCACGAGTTGTTCACCGACGACTACGGCCGGGCACTGGCCCGCTGCGGACTCGGCGCGCTGGCCAGGGTGCTGGGCAGTCCGGCCGAGGCACTCGAACACCACCAGGCCGCGCTGACCGCCTTCCGCGCCGTCCGCGACGGATGCGCGGAAGCCTATGCCCGCTGCGCCATCGGCTCCGCCCGGCTGGCCCAGCACCGGCACGACGAGGCCCTGCTGGCCTTCACCGACGCGCTCCGGCTGGCCCGGCTGGCCGGGGACGAGCACCGGGCCGCGCACGTGCTGCACCAGCTCGGCGTACTGCACCAGCGCCAGGGCCGCCCGGACCGCGGACTGTCCTGTTTGGACGAAGCACTGTCCGTTTTCGAGCGGATCAGGGACGCCCACGGCGAGGCGTATGTGTTGCGCGCCATGGGGGAACTGCACTCCGCGGACGGCCGCCGGGCCTGCGGGCGCAGCTCACTGGAACGCGCGGTGCTGCTCTACCAGCGACTCGGCGACCGGCACGGCGAAGCCGGGGCCACCCAGTTGCTCGGCGAGGTGCTCCGCGGCGAGCGCCGGGAGGCACTGGCCGAGGAGCACCTGCGCCGAGCCGTGCGGCTGTGGCGCGACCTGAGGTTGCCGGTCAGCCGGTGACGCGGTTGAGCGCGGGCAGGAAGCCGTCGGCGTTGCCCTTGCTGTTGGGGTGGTAGGACTCCACGATCGGCCAGCTCAGCCCGTTGACCCACTCATTGGACGAGCAGATCCCGTGGGTGGCGAAGGCCGAGCGCACGTCCACATAGGTGGCCCCGTTGGCCGAGGCCCGGCCGGAGACCACGTCGGAGAGGATGTCCGCGGCCGAGTTCAGCTTGACCCGCTTGGTCTGGCCCATGCCGCCGAAGGAACAGGACGGGCCGCCGTCGAACAGGCGCGGGTAGCCCAGCACCACGAGTTTGGCGTTGGGCGCCTTGGCCTTGATCGCCCGGTACACCGTGTCCAGGCGGGCCGGCAGGTCCCGCTGGGCGAAGGCGATCGCGCCGTCCACCGCGCTGCGGCAGTCGTTGTCACTGCCCAGCTGACAGCGGGTGAGGATGTCGGCGAAGCCCGCGTCGTTGCCGCCGATCCCGACCGTGACCAGGTCGGTGCCGGCGTTGAGCGCGCCCAGCTGCTTGCCGGTCACATCCGCGGTGCGCGCACCCGAACAGGCGGCGAAGTTGAACGAGCTGACCTGGTGCGACTTCGCCCAGAGCGCCGGGTAGGCCAGCGGGCTGCGCCGGCAGTCGCCGCTGGCGGAGTCGTACTGCCGGGTGCCGACACCCGAGTGATAGGAGTCGCCGAGTGCCACATAGTCCACGGGCGCCGCGGCCTTCGCCGGAGCGGCCATCGCCGGTGCGGCGGTGACCGCACCGGCGATGAGCAGAGCCGCTAAAGAGGCCAGTAACCGGTTCTGGTTCATGGTCCATACCTCCGAGCAGGGTAAGTGAGGTGGACCACAAATTAACCGGCCAGTAACATGCGCGGTACCGCCGTGAGCGGGTGTTCTGGCCAGGCGTTTTAAGCTACAACCACGCACACCGGAGTAGGAGTGCGCAGCTCACCGCTGGGCTTCAGCAGCCCGTTCACCGGGTCGACACCGAAGATTCCGATCACGTTGCCGCGTTGGTTGGAGCTGTAGAGCGTGCGGCCGTCCGGGGTGATCTCCAGGTGCCGCGGCCAGTTCCCGCCACTGCCCGGCGTGCCGGCCAGGGTGACCTTGCGGCCGCCCTCGCTGGTGGCGAAGACCGCCACGCTGTTGTGCCCTCGGTTGGCCCCGTAGACGAACCGGCCGTCCGGGGAGATGGTGATGCCACCGGGGAAGTTCGGCGTGGTGGTGCCCGGCGGCAGGGTGGAGATCCGCTGGCCCGCGGTGAGCTTGCCGGTGGCCGGATCATAAGCCGCCACAACGAGTGTGGAGTCCAGCTCGTTGAGGATGTAGACGCTGCGGCCGCCGGGGTGGAAGACCAGGTTGCGTGAACCGGCGCCCTTGGCCAGGGCCAGTGTGGAGCGCAGGGTGAGGCGGCCGGAGTTGAGGTCCAGGGTGTAGGTGTAGACCGAGGAGGTGCCCAGATCCGTTGCCAGCACGTACTTTCCGTCCGGGCTGACCACCACCTGGTGCGCGTGCGGCTTGCCGGGGTGCTGCACGATGTGGGTCGGGTTGCCCAGCGCGCCGCCTGCCCGGATCGGTAACACCCCGACGGTGCCCGAGGTGTAGTTGGCGGTCAGCACGTACTTGCCGCTGGGGTGCACGGTCAGGTGGCAGGGGTGCGCGCCGCCGCTGGAACGGGCGCCGAGGGAACGCAGGGATCCGTTGTCCGCCACCGCGAACGCGCTGACGGTGCCCTTCTCCAGCTCGTTGACCGCGTACACCGTGCGGCCACCGGGAGCCACCGCGATGTAGGACGGACTCTCATTGGCCACAGTGGACTCGACGGCCAGCGCGCCGCCGGCGCCCGCCTTGGCCAGGCCGATGCCCTTGCCGCCGCTGGCCGCGTCGGTGTAGGTGCCGAGGTAGACCCGCCCGGCCGGGGCGTAGCCGCTGCCGCCGGTCGGCGCGGCCGAGGAGGTGCCCGCGGCGCTCATCAGACCACCGCCGACGACGGCCGCACCGAGTGCGCCGAGGAAAGTGCGACGCCCAACATCTGCCATGTCACCGCTCCTGTCGTCGTCGTGCTCACCGCGCTCACAGTGGACTGGACCACTGCGGTTTGGGAAGAGGGCGCAACGAAGATTGCGCCTGGCGCAACTCACCCGGTCGGTTCGAGGTTTTTACCCCGATGAAACAAATCGCCACCCAATCTGACGATTGCGCAACAGATCACTGGCGTACGCAATGCCTGGCGGATGAAATCTCCGCAATCGGAGGCTTAGCCTTACGGTCATGACCGCCATTGCCGAGCACCCCACCACGACCGGCGCGCCGCGCTCCTCCGCCGAGTACATCGCGCTGGACGAGGCATGGAGCACGCACAACTACCACCCGCTCCCGGTGGTGATCGCCGAGGCCGAGGGCGCCTGGGTGACCGATGTGTCCGGCCGCCGCTACCTGGACTTCCTGGCCGGCTACTCGGCCCTGAACTTCGGCCACCGGCACCCGGCGCTGGTCGCCGCGGCCACCGAGCAGCTCAACCGGCTCACCCTGACCAGCCGGGCCTTCCACCACGACCAGTTCGGCCTGTTCTGCCGCGAGCTGGCCGAGCTGACCGGCACCGAGATGGTGCTGACCATGAACTCCGGCGCGGAGGCGGTGGAGTCCGCGATCAAGGTCGCCCGCAAGTGGGCCTACCGGGTCAAGGGCGTGCCGCAGGGCCAGGCCCAGATCGTGGTCGCGGGCTCGAACTTCCACGGCCGCACCACCACGATCATCTCCTTCTCCACCGACGAGGACGCCCGCGCCGACTTCGGCCCGTACACCCCCGGCTTCGTGGTGGTGCCCTACGGCGACGCCGCGGCACTGGCGGCGGCGATCACCGAGCACACCGCCGCGGTGCTGGTCGAGCCGATCCAGGGCGAGGCCGGCGTGGTCGTGCCCGGCCCCGGCTACCTGGCCGAGGTCCGGCGGCTCTGCGACGAGCGCGATGTGCTGATGATCGCCGACGAGATCCAGTCCGGGCTGGCCCGCACCGGCCGCCTGCTCGCGCTGGACCACGAGGGCGTGCGCGCGGACCTGTACACCCTCGGCAAGGCCCTCGGCGGCGGCATCATGCCGGTCTCCGCGGTGGTCGGCCGCCGCGCCGTGCTCGGCGTGCTGCAGCCCGGCCAGCACGGCTCCACCTTCGGCGGCAATCCCCTGGCCTGCGCGGTGGGTCGCGCGGTGGTCGGCCTGCTGGCCACCGGCGAGTTCCAGCAGCGCTCGACCGAACTGGGCGCGCACCTGCACACCCGCCTGGGCGAACTCGTCGGCCGCGGCATCGCCAAGGTCAGCGGGCGTGGCCTGTGGGCCGGGGTGGAGATCGCGCCGGGCGGCCCGACCGGGCGTGAGGCGTCCACCGCACTGGCCGCGCGTGGCGTGCTGTGCAAGGAAACGCACGACAACACGCTGCGGATGGCCCCGCCGCTGGTGATCACCAAGGACGAGCTGGACCTGGGCATCGACGCCCTCGCCGAGGTCGTCGGCCGCTGAGGCCAGGACACGGTCAGCCGACTCAGTCGGGCAACCTCACCGCCCGACTGAGTCGGTTATAGTCCGCGCGTGGCTCACGTCCCGGCTTCCGAACGCCGTCCGCAGCTGGTCAGGGCGGCCATCGACCTGATGGGCCGGGAGGGCATCGCGGCGGGCAGCACCAGGGCCATCGCCACCGAACTCGGCGTGGCCCAGGCGACCGTGCACTACACCTTCGGCACCAAGGAAGGCCTGTACCGGGCGGTGCTGGAACAGGTCACCCTGGACCTGATCGAGCGGGTCCGGCAGGCGGTGCCGGCGGACGGCACGTTCGAGCAGACGCTCGGCGCGCTGGCCGCCGCCCAGTGGCGGACCGTGCGCGAGCAGCCCAACCACTACCAGCTGCTCACCGAACTGCTGCTGTACGCGGTGCGGACCCCGGCGCTCAGCGACGCCCCGCGCAGCCACTACGGCGAGATCGTCGAGGTGACCGCGGACCTCATCGGCGAAGCCGCGCAGCGGACCGGCCGCACCCTCGCCCAGTCCCCCGCCCTGCTGGCCCGGTTCTACCTGGCCGGGTTCGAGGGCCTGGTGGCGCAACACGTGGCACTGCCGGACGAGGCGAGCGAGCAGGCCGGGCTGCGGAACCTGGTCGCCGCCCTGCTCGCCCTGGCCGACGGGCGCCTGGACCCGGCTCAGCCCGCGTAGACGTCCTCGACGTACCGGCCAGCCGCGACCAGCCCGGCCAGCCAGTCCGCCGCGGCCTGCTCGTCCGCCCCGGTGTGTTCGCGGTGCACGGCCTGGAACGCCGCCCGCACCGCGGGGGCCAGGCGTTGGCCGTCGCCGCAGACGTAGACCCGCCCGCCCGCCTGGAGCACCGCCCAGACCTCCGCGCTCTCCCGCCTGATCCGGTCCTGGACGAACCGGTTCCCGTGTTCGGGCGCGTGCATGAAGGTCGGGCGCAGGCTGACCGCGCCAGCCCGCTCCGCGGCTTCGAGTTCGGCCCGGTGCAGGTAGTCCACCTCCGGGTGGTCACAACCGAAGTAGCACAACAGCTTCCCGGTCGACCCGGTGTGCACGCGGTCCAGCACGGCACCGCGGAACGGGGCCAGTCCGGTGCCCGCGCTGACCACGATCACCGGCTCGGAATCCCCTGGCGGCAAACGGAAAGCCTCGGCGCAGGGCAGCACCCGGCAGTGCAGGATGTCGCCAGCCTCCACGGCCTGTAGCTGGTTCGACGCGATCCCCTGGAACTCACCCTGGCCAGCACGATGCGGACCAGCGAGCCGGGACACCAACAGCTCCACCTCGCCGGGCAAAGCCCTGGCAGCGGAGGAGATCGAGTAGTGCCGGGGTCGCAGCACCGGCAGCAACTCCAGGAACCGCTCGAAGGTCAGCGCGCAGGATTCGTTGCGCTCCAACAGATCCAGCACGCTGTGCCCGGCCGGGTAGTCCTCGAAGCCCACCAGCGCGGCGCGTTCGGGCGGGCAGCCGGTGTGCGCGGCCAGCACGGCGACCTGCGCCGGGGTCGCGGCGGCCTGGATTTCCACGAACTCGGTCAGCAGCAGCCGCAAGGTCAGCGGCCGGTCGACCGGCAGGGCCTGCCGACCGCGGGACCGCAGTCGCACCGTGCGGTCCAGGTCGAGGTCGAACCGGTCGGCGACCCGCTGTACCAAGGGTTCCGGGTTGCGTGGGAGCACCGCGAGGTGATCACCGGTGCGGTAGCCGACGCCCTCGGGCAGCCGCAGCCGGAGGTAGCGCTTGGCGCGGCCGAGCGGGTGGGTCAGGTCGACCAGATCCCGGGTTTCCAGGACCCGCATCGGCAGCACGCCGTGCCGGGCGGTGAGCACGCCGGTGACCGACTCGGGCGCGTCCTCCAGCCGGTACATCCCTTGCTCCGCACCGTCTTCCGCGGGCACCGCCGGCTCAGCGCCGAGCAGCGCCGCCCACAGTTCGGCGGTCCAGCGGTCCACCGTGCCCGCGAAATCACCGGCGGCGTCCGCGATCCCGCGCGGCAGCACCGGCACGGCGCCCGCGGCCGCCAGTCGTTCGTCGATCAGCGTGGGGATGCGCTGGTAGGTGGCGGCCCAGTTGCGGTCGCCGACGCCGAGCACCGCGTACCGCAGGCCGTCCAGCGCGCCCGGTTCGAGATTTTCCAGCCAGGACAGGAACTTCGCCGCGTCGTCGGTGGGGCGGCCGTTGTAGGAGGCGGCCACGATGACCACCGGATCCGCACCGGGCCGCAGCGTGCCCACGGCGTCGTCGAGGGCGGCGACCGAGGGCGCGAACCCGTGTCCGTCGCCCTCGGCGGCCAGGTCACGGGCGATCCCGGCGCAGGTGCCCAGGTTGGAGCCGTGCAGCACGGTCAGCGCGGTCCCGGCCGCCCGGCGGGTGACCCGCGCCGCCGGAGTGCCGGTCTCGGTGGCGACGGGCAGGCGGCGTTCGGCGCGGTCCCGGCGGGCCAGGCGCAGGGTGAACCCGTCCGGCTTGATGGTCAGGGTGGACTTGATCTTGAGCTGGTAGTCGGCGTGGTCGATCAGCCGGTAGCGGTGCACGATCAGGCCCAGCACCAGGGTCGCCTCGTGCAGCGCGAACTGCCTGCCGATGCAGGCCCGCTCGCCGGTGCCGAACGGTTTGAACAGGTGCACCGGGCGATGCGGTTCCCGCTCGGGCGCGAACCGCTCCGGGTCGAACAGCTCGACGTTGTCCCCCCAGGCCGGATCCCGGTGCAGTGCGGGCGTCAGCACCATCAGCGTCTCCCCGGCGCGCACCTGGTAGCGACCGCCGATCACCGTGTCCGCCAAGGGTTCCACCGCGAAGGCGGGGGCGGTCGGCCACAGGCGCAGGCTCTCGTTGAGCACCTGGCGCAGGTAGGTCAGCTTGCCGATGTCGCCGTAGGCCGGTTCCGGGCGATCCGTGTCGCCCCACAATGCGTCCACTTCGGACTGTGCCTTGGCCAGCACCTCCGGGTGCTTGGTCAGGTAGTGCAGGGCGAAGGACAGCGCGCCGCTGGTGGTCTCGTGCCCGGCGATGAGGAAGGTCAGTGCCTGGTACAGGATGTTGTCGTCGTCGAGCACCGCCCCGGTCGCCGGGTCGGGGGTGTGCAGCATCCGCCCGAGCAGGTCGCCGGTGCCGGTGTCCCCGGAGGCGCGGCGGTCCCGGATCACCTCGCCGACGAGTTCGCGCATCAGCGTGTTGTCCGCGCGGAACTGCTCCTCCTTGCGCCACTGCAGGAACTCGGTGCCCGGGATGGACTCGCTGCGCTGCTGGACCCGTTCCAGCGCACGGCCCATGGCCACCACGAACGGATGGGTGTCCGCGCGCCGGAAGGACCCGAAGTCGTAGCCGAAGCCGCACAGCCCGATGGTGTCGAAGGTCAGCCGGGTCATGTCCTCGGCCACGTCCACCGGCAGGTCACCGGAAGCCTTGTCCCACTTGGTGATCAGCTCCCTGGCCACGGTGAGCATGGCCGGGTGGTAGCCGCGCATCGCGCCGAGGGAGAAGGCGGGCATCAGCACCTCGTGCGCCTTGCGCCAGTTCGGCTCGTCGTTGAACGCGGTGAACAGCCCGTCCCCTGCGATCTCCCGCACCTGCACCAGATCGGCGTGCACGTTCTTGCGGAACCGGGACTCGTCGGCCAGCTCGGTGACCAGGTCCAGGCCGGAGACGAAGGTGAACTCCTGGCCGAACACCCGGAACCGGAAGATCGGCCCCATCTCCTTGGCCTCGCGGATCGCGTACAGCAGCCCGTCGGCGCCGCTGGGGATCCGCAGGGCATGCCCGATCAGCGGCAAGGCCGGGCGCTCCGGGATCGGTTCGAGCACGTCCTGGCGGCTGGTGCTGGTCATCGTCCTGCCTCTCCGGGGTGGGTGACGGCCTGCGTTGCCTCCTACTGTACCGATCGACTTTGTCAGTCGACAATGTCGAGTGACTGTGTTGGCGAGCACGCGTCCTGAACAGGCCCGACCTGGCCCGATCCGCGCCGTGGGCCGGGCCAGGCCGGGGTCTAGGGGTTGAGGTCGGCGCCGGAGCGCGGTGGGTTGCGGGCCAGGTCGACCACCTCCTCCTCGGTGAGCAGCCGCGAGCGCAGCAGGAACCGCACGCCCTCCGGCGCCTCCAGGGAGAACCCGCTGCCGCGGCCGGGGACCACGTCCACGGTCAGGTGGGTGTGCGACCAGTAGGCGTACTGGTCCCGGCTGATCCAGAACGGCGTGTCCCCGTCCACCAGTCCGAGCAGCAGATCGGCCGCGCCCACCCGGAACTCGCCCCGGGGGTAGCACATCGGCGCACTGCCGTCGCAGCAGCCGCCGGACTGGTGGAACATCAGCGGCCCGTGCCGCGCGCGCAGCGTCCGGAGCAGCTCCGCGGCGGCCGGGGTCAGCTCGACCCGTTGCGCCATCAGAAGAATCCGAGCTTCTTCGGCGAGTAGCTGACGAGCAGGTTCTTGGTCTGCTGGTAGTGCTCCAGCATGCGCAGGTGGTTCTCCCGGCCGATGCCGGACTTCTTGTACCCGCCGAAGGCCGCGTGCGCCGGGTAGGCGTGGTAGCAGTTGGTCCAGACCCGCCCGGCCTTGATCTCCCGGCCGAACCGGTACGCCTGCGCGCCATCGCGGGTCCACACGCCCGCGCCCAGCCCGTACAGCGTGTCGTTGGCCAGCTTCAAGGCTTCCTCGTCGGAGTCGAAGGTGGTCACCGAGACCACCGGGCCGAAGATCTCCTCCTGGAACACCCGCATGTCGTTGGTACCACGGAAGATCGTGGGTTCGACGTAGTAGCCGTCCGGGTAGCCCTCGACGACGCGGGTGCCGCCGCCGGTGAGCAGCTGGGCGCCCTCCTGCTTGCCGATCTCGATGTAGGACAGGATCTTCTCGTACTGGTCGTTGCTGGCCTGCGCGCCGATCATGGTGTCGGGGTCGAGCGGATCGCCGCCGGTGATGGCCTCGGTGCGGGCGACGCAGCGGGCCATGAACTCCTCGTAGATCGAGGAGTGGATCAGCGCCCTGGACGGGCAGGTGCACACCTCGCCCTGGTTGAGCGCGAACATCACGAAGCCCTCGACCGCCTTGTCCAGGAAGTCGTCGTCGGCCGCGGCCACGTCGGCGCGGAAGATGTTGGGGCTCTTGCCACCCAGCTCAAGGGTGACCGGGATGATGTTCTCGCTGGCGTACTGCATGATCAGCCGCCCGGTGGTGGTCTCGCCGGTGAAGGCCACCTTCGCCACCCGGGGACTGGTGGCCAGCGGTTTCCCGGCCTCGATGCCGAAGCCGTTGACCACGTTGACCACGCCGGGCGGCAGCAGGTCGGCGATCAGCTCCATCAGCAGCAGCAGGCTGGCCGGGGTCTGTTCGGCGGGTTTGATCACCACGCAGTTCCCGGCGGCCAGCGCGGGCGCGAGTTTCCAGGTGGCCATCAGGATCGGGAAGTTCCACGGGATGATCTGCCCGATCACGCCGAGGGGTTCCTGGAAGTGGTAGGCCACGGTGTCCGCGTCCAGCACCCCGATACTGCCCTCCTGGGCCCGGATCACCCCGGCGAAGTAGCGGAAGTGGTCCACCGCCAGTGGGATGTCCGAGGCCAGGCATTCGCGGATGGGTTTGCCGTTCTCCCAGGTCTCGGCGACCGCGAGGCGTTCCAGGTTCTCCTCGATCCGGTCCGCGATCCGGTTGAGCACGAGCGAGCGCTCGGTCACCGAGGTCGCGCCCCAGGCATCGGCGGCGGCGTGCGCGGCGTCCAGGGCCAGTTCGATGTCGGCCGCGCCGGAGCGGGCCACCTCGCAGAAGGTCTGCCCGGTGACCGGACTGGGGTTGTCGAAGTAGCGGCCCTCCACCGGGGGCACCCATTTGCCGCCGATGAAGTTGTCGTAGCGGGTGGCGAACCGGACGATGCTGCCCTCGGTTCCCGGCTGGGCGTACGTCATCGGACTTCCCTTCCTGCGCCGGTGTGGTCCGGGCCACGGTGTCCGGTGCGGGTTGGCGTGAGGTTGGCGTCCGGCCCGGTTGGCCCAGTCACCGCGCTGAGAACCGGGTCACAGCCCGGCATTGGGGCTACCGAACCCGGCGGCGGTGCCGCACAATCACCCCGCACAACAATTGCGACATGCTGTAACAGTTGAGAGGGGCACCATCATGTCCAAGGCACGTCTCGCCGGGGCCGCGCTCGCCGCGTTCGCCACCGCCGCCACCATCGGACTGGCCGGGGCGACGCCCGCCTCCGCCGCGCTCGCCGACTGCCCGAACGGCAGCCTCTGTATCTGGGACAACTCCCACTTCCAGGGCAAGCCGATGTGGACCGGCGGGGCAGGCGGGCTCAACTACCTCAACGGTCCGTGGCGCCAGTACAACGACCGGGCGTCCTCGCTGTCCAACAAGACCGGCCGGGACATCTGCTGGTACGAGCACTTCAACCCGCAGAACGGCTCGGTCTCCGGCAGGCACGACCACCCGTCCTACTTCCTGGACGCGCACCAGCTCTCGCCGAACGACTCGCTGAGCGCGCTGGGCGCCTGCGTCTGAGCTGATCCGGCCAGGGGTGGTGGGGGGTCAGCCCGGCAGCAGCTTCCGCAGCCGGGCCAGCACCACCCCTCGCCGGGCATCGGCCGGGTCCAGCCGGGCCAGCGCGTGCTGGTGGACCTGGATGTCGTACGGATGCCGGGACAGGTACGCCAGCACATGATCAGGTTGCGGTGACTGGAGAACCGCCTCCCGCAACGCCACCTCGATGACCTCCCGCCACTCCCGGATGCCAGGGCTCTCCGACTCCGGCAGCAGCGGACCTCGGTAGTGCGCCAGCGCGGTGCCCAGATCGCGGGCGGACAACGCGTCCAGCACCGCGCGGGCATCGGAGCGGACCGGCGTGCTCAGGTGGTAGCTGCGGGTGGTGAGACCGCCGCGCAAGGCCCGGCGCAGGTGGCTGACCTCGGCCTTGAGCGTGCCGCGCTGCACCGGTCGGTCGGCGTAGAGGGCCTCCTGGAGCAGCTCAGGGGTGCGGCCGTCGGGGTGCAGGGTCAGCAGGGTGAGGATCTCCAGCTGACGCGGGCGCAACGGCACCGGCGCACCGCCGTCGAGCAGTTCGCCGCGGCCGAGGCAGTGCAGTGACCAGCCCGCGGGCGCCAGGTCCAGCGGCGACTCGGCCAGCCTGCCCTCCAGCGCGCTGACCAGGCCGCGGACCGTGGGCATGGCCAGCGGGTGCGAGCGGTCCCAGGTGGTGGAGAGGTCGAGCACGCCGAGCACCTTGCCGTTGGGCGCGTGCACCGGGGCCGAGTAGCAGACCCAGCCGTGCAGGGCCTGGACCAGGTGTTCGGCCGAGAAACAGCTCGCCGGGCGGTCGTGGTCCAGGGCGAGGGAGAGCGCGTTGGTGCCCATCGCGGCCTCCGACCAGCGGCCGCCGACGGCGAAGTTGACCCGTTCCGCCCGGCCACGCATCACCCGGCCGCCGAAGGTCCACAGGATGGTGCCCTGGGCATCGGCCACCGCGGCCACGTACCCGGCGTCCTCGGCGATGCCACGCAGTTCGGCCGCGCAGGCCAGCACCGGTTCCCGCAGCGGCGAGTCCTGCCAGCGGGCATCCGCGCTGGGTGCGCTGTCGCGGGCCGGGCTCACCGCGGGCAGTGCCCTGGCCCAGGACTGGGTGACCTCGGGGGCGACCGCGGTGGCCGCGCCGGGTGCGCGGTCGGCCACGCAGCGGGCCCATTCCCGCTCCAGGTGGGCCCGGCGCAGGCGCAGGGCGGTCCGCGGCGGCATCTTTCACACGTTAGGGGGATGATGGCGGGGTGGATAGGGGAGAGAACGCGGTGTCGCACGCCTGGGTCAAGCCGAGTGAGGTCTTCGCGCGCGGTCGTGCGCTGCGCGAGGCGGTAAGACCGAAACTGCACGACCACGCCGCGCTGGGCGCGGACCGGCCGGGGGCGGTGGAGTTCGTGCAGGCCAGCAACGCGCCCCGGCTCCAGGAGCTGGTGCCGCTGCGGGTGGGGCGGATGCTGGCCTCGCCGTTCGCCTTCTTCCGCGGCGCGGCCGAACTGATGGCCGCCGACCTGGCCGCCACCCCGGCCAGCGGGATCACCGCGCAGATCTGCGGGGACGCGCACGCGGCCAACTTCGGGCTGTTCGGCACCAACGAGGGCCGGATCGTCATGGACATCAACGACTTCGACGAGACCGCGCCCGGCCCGTGGGAGTGGGACCTCAAGCGGCTGGCGGTCAGCCTGGTGCTGGCCGGCCGGGAGGGCGGGGTCGACGAGGACGGCTGCGCCAAGGCCGCCGAGGACGCGGTGCGCGCCTACCGCAAGACCATGAACCGGCTGGCCGAACTGCCGTTCCTGGAGTCCTGGAACGCCCTCGCGGACGCCTCCACCATCAGCAAGGTCAAGGCGGACGAGCTGCTGGACGACTTCGAGAAGGCGTCCAAGAAGGCCCGCAAGAACACCAGCCGCAAGGTCGCGGCCAAGTGGACCAGGCAGGTCGAACGGGACCACTGGCGGTTCGTGGAGGAGCTGCCGGTGCTCCGGCACGTCAGCGAACCCACCGCGGCGGCCGTCGCGGCCAGCCTGGACTCCTACGTGAGCACGCTGCGCGAGACCCGGCGCAACCTGATCCGCCGCTACAGCGTGGCCGACGTGGCCTTCCGGGTGGTCGGCACCGGCAGCGTGGGCCTGCGCAACTACCTGGTCCTGTTGCACGGCAACGAGGACGACGCGCTGGTGCTCCAGGTCAAGCAGGCCAACCCGTCCTGCCTGAGCAAGTACCTGGACCTGCCCGCGCACGAGCACGACGGCAAGCGGGTGGTCGAGGGGGCCAGGCTGGTGCAGGCCGAGACGGACATCCTGCTCGGCTGGACCACGGTGGACGGGCGGCACTACATCGTGCGCCAGTTCCGCAACATGAAGGGCGACATCGACCCGACCGCGCTGCGCAAGGACCACCTCGACGACTACGGCAGGCTGGCTGGCGCGCTGCTGGCCCGCGCGCACTGCCGCTCCGCCGATCCCCGGCTGATCGCGGGCTACTGCGGTGAGGACGAGGAACTCGACGAGGCGGTGACCCGGTACGCGGTCCGCTACGCCGACGCCACCGAGGCCGACCACGCCGCGCTCACCGCCGCGGTCCAGCGCGGTGAGCTGGCCGCCGAGATCGAGGACCGGGACTGAGCGGACGGGACCAGGGTCAGCGAGCCCGCCGCACCCTGGTCTCGTCCCACACCGGCGTGTCCGACTCGGCCACCTCGCCGTCCGCGCGGAAGATCAGGAACCGGTCGAAGCTGGCCGCGAACCAGCGGTCGTGGGTGACCGTGACCACGGTGCCGTAGAACTGTTCCAGGGCTTCCTGCAACGCCTCGGCCGAGGTCAGGTCGAGGTTGTCGGTCGGCTCGTCCAGCAGCAGCAGGGTGGCGCCGGACAGTTCCAGCAGCAGGATCTGGAAGCGGGCCTGCTGGCCGCCGGAGAGGGTCTCGAAGCGCTGGTCGCCGCTGGTGTGCAGGCCGTAGCGGCGCAACGCCGACATGGCCTTGCCCCGGTCCAGCCCGGCCCGCTCGTCCTCACCGGTCCACAACAGCTCGACCAGGGTGCGGCCCAGCCACTCCGGGTGGTCATGGGTCTGCGCGAACAATCCCGGCCGCACCCTGGCGCCGAGCTTGCACACTCCACTGTGGACGACCGAGGGATCCTCGTTGAGCAGCCGCAGGAAATGGCTCTTGCCGGAGCCGTTGGAGCCCAGCACCGCCACCCGGTCGCCGAAGAAGATCTCGGTGTCGAAGGGCTGCATCAGCCCGGTCAGCTCCAGGCCGGTACAGGTGATCGCGCGCAGGCCGGTGCGGCCGCCGCGCAGCCGCGGGGTGAGCGTCTCGTTGCGCGGCAGCTCCGGCGGCGGGCCTGCCTCCTCGAACTTGCGCAGCCTGGTCTGGGCCGCGTGGTACTGGGAGGACATGCCGTCGTTGTACTCGGCCTTCTGCTGCAACATCCGGACCAGGTCCTTGAGCTGCTGGTGCTTCTCCTCCCAGCGGCGGTGCAGTTCGGCGATCCGGTCCCAGCGGTGCTCGCGGGCGGCGTGCCAGGTGCGGAAGCTGCCGCTGTGCGTCCAGGCCGAATGCCCCTCCACGGTGACCACGTGCGTGGCCGCCTCGGCCAGCAGCTCCCGATCGTGGCTCACCAACAGGATCGCCTTGTCCGAAGTGGACAGTCGCTGTTCCAGCCAGCGCTTGCCGGGCACGTCCAGGTAGTTGTCCGGCTCGTCGAGCAGCAGCACCTGTTCCCGGCCGCGCAGCAGCACCTCCAGCACCAGGCGTTTCTGCTCACCGCCGGAGAGGGTCTTCACGCCGCGGAAGCGCGCCCGGTCGAACGGCACGCCCAGCGCGGCCACCGTGACGGTGTCCCACAGCACCTCGGCCTCGTAGCCACCGGCCTCGCCCCAGGCGACCAGCGCGGCGGCGTAGCGCATCTGGGTGGGTTCGTCGTCGGTGTCCATCAGCTTCAGCTCGACGTCGTCGAGTTCGGCCGCGGCGGCCTTGATCGGCTCCGGCGCGACCGCCAGCAGCAGGTCCCGGACCGTGCGGTCATCGCGCACCGACCCGACGAACTGCGGCATCACCGCCAGCCCGCCCTGGTGCGACACACTGCCGTCCACCGGCTTCAGCTCACCGCTGAGGATGCGCAACAGGGTGGTCTTGCCCGCGCCGTTGGCGCCCACCAGCGCGACCACCTGCCCGGCGCTGACCTTCACCGACACCTCGGCGAACAACTCGCGCCCGTCCGGGAGCACACAGGACAGGCCGCCGGCCTCCAGATAACCCACGTCGCCGATGGTGCCGGAGTGCGGCACCCCGTGGCGAACCCTTTACCGGTCCGCGGCCGCGGAATCGCGCGAAAGGGCGACCAGCCGGGACACCGCGCGCAGGTACTTCTTGCGGTAACCGCCACGCAGCATCTCCGCGGTGAACAGCTCGGAGAGCGGCTGCCCTGACACCACCACCGGGATCGCCCGGTCGTACATCCGGTCGGCCAGCACCACCACCCGCAGCGCCACGTCCTGGTCCGGCACCGCGTGCAGCCCGCGCAGGTGCACCGCGCTGACCCCGTCCAGCAGCCGCCCGTAGCGGGACGGGTGCAGCGTGGCCAGGTGCGCGCAGAGATCACCGAAATCGTCCACAGTGGACCCCGGCCGGGCCGCGGCCAGCGCGTCGAGTTCGCTCGGGGCGACCGGATCCGGCGCGGGCGGCAGGCCGCGGTGCCGGTAGTCCGGGCCGTCCACCCGCACCACGGTGAACTTGGCCGACATGGCCTGGATCTCGCGCAGGAACTCCTCGGCGGCGAAGCGGCCCTCGCCGAGCTTGTCCGGCAACGTGTTGGAGGTGGCCGTCACGAACACCCCGGCGCTGGTCAGCTCCTGGAGCAGCCGGGTGACCATGGTGGTGTCGCCGGGATCGTCCAGCTCGAACTCGTCGATGGCCAGCAGCCGGTGCCCGGACAGGCTGCGCACCGCCCCGGCGAACCCGAGCGCGCCCACCAGGTGGGTGAGTTCGACGAAGGTGCCGTAGGCCTTGGGCCCCGGCACCGCGTGCCACACCGAGGCGAGCAGGTGCGTCTTGCCCACCCCGAACCCGCCGTCCAGGTACAGCCCCGGCTTGGCCACCACGGCCGGCTTGCCACCGAAGAGCCCACCGATCCAGGACTTGCGCGGCGGCCCCACGAGCACCCGGCCGCAGAATGCCTGCCCGGCCTCGACCGCGGCGGCCTGGCTGGGCTCCTCCGGGTTGGGCAGGTAGGTCTCGAACCGCACCGCGTCGAACCGGGGCGGCGGGACCATGGCCGCGACCAGGTCAGCCGGGTCGATCTCCGGACGACGATCGACCAGGCGCGCGCTCGACATTCCGGCAGCGTAACCGGAAAGCCCCGGCCCTCAATGCAAGGCAGCCCACAACAACAACTGCCCGGCCAAGGCCGCCACCAGCAGGCCCAGCAACGCCGCGGCCACCCCGGTCGGCACCGGCCGCCGCACCGCCACCCGGTCCAGCAGGGCCAGCGCGACCCCACCGACCACCAGCCCACCCAGGGCCACCGCCACCGCCACGAGCAGCCCGAACGCGGGACTCAACCCCACCGCCCCGGCCACACAACAGGCCAGCAGCACCCCGGCCGCCGGCAACAACGAGTCCGATCGCTTCGTCCGCCTGGTCTCATCCACGGGCACCGCCCCCGACGTCAGTGTCGAAACCTCTCACCCTGGATACGAGCAAAACACGGTGCCCGGACCGGTCACCGGTGGTCCTTGTCACATCGTGACCTGGCTCAGACCCGGAAGGTGAGCAGCGCCCCGCGCACGTCCGCCTGTTCCACCGCCACCGCCAGCGCGCCCAACTGCCTGCGCTGCCCGGCCAGCCCAGCGCCCTCGGCCGCCTGGGTGGCCAGCCGGATCAGCCGCCGGGCGGCCGGCACATCCCCGTGCAGGCACCGCAACTGGGCGAGGTTCTTCAGGAAGGAGATCCGGGAGATCAGCGTGCTGGCCGGGCGCACCGCGGCGAAGGCGCGCACGAACTCGCCTGCCAGCTCACCCGCGGCCGTGACGTGCCCGGTGTTGGTGAGGAACTCCAGCACGCGCTTGACCGTGCGGAAGTAGTCCAGCGGCCGCTCCATGCGGTAGTCCGCCGCACCGGCGAGCAGTTGCAGGTGCAGGCGGTGGTCCTGCGACAGCATCACCTGCTGCCGGATCACCGGGATGTAGTCGGCCGGCTCGGCCAGCCGCGCGATCGACCGGTCCCGCCTGGCCTGCCCGAGCAACTCGGTGTATCCGCTCAGATCGCCACGGGCCTTGGCGCACACCGACATCAGCCAGTGCCAGTTGATCAGCCCGCTCGCCACCACCGCGGGCAGGGCGCACGCCTCGAATTGCCTGCGCGCCCGGCCCAGATGCCCTTCGGCCCGGCACACATCCGCCGCGCCGGAGCCGATCGCCAGCGCCATCTCGGCGAGGAACAGGTGCAGCACCCCTACCCCGGCGCAGCCGCGCACGGGCAGCCCGGCGGCGTAGCCGGTGACGCTCTCGCCGAACCGCAGGCACAGCGCCGGATCTCCGGTGCGGCGGTAGAACTCGCGCACCCGGCGGTTCTCGGTGGCGAAGAACAACTCGGCCACCTGGGCGCTCGCGGCGATCCGCTCGGTGACCTGACGGCTCACCAGCAACGGCACCGGCGACAGGTCGTCCAGCACGGCTAGTCGCGGATGACGAACTGGTCGAACCCGCCTGCCGCCAGCCGTTCGTAGGCCTGCCACACCGGTTCCGGGATCTCCACCGGCGACTGGAAGCCCCGCACCGCGTACAGCCGGAGTCGTTGCAGGTCCCCGACCATGAGGTTGATCATGCGGTCCAACGGGGTCTCCGCGCTCGGATACGCCCAGGCCGTCCCCAGCGGCGGCCGGGCCGACCAGTGCAGCTCGGGCCAGCGCACCGCCGCGGTGGCCAGCGCCCTGCGGGCCATGTACGGCTTGCACACGATGATGCCGCTTGCCGGGCTGAGCCCGTGCTCGGCCACCAGCTTCCGCGAGTAGTCGAAGTTGTCGCCGGTGTTCGTCGAGTTCTCCTCGAGCAGGACCCGGTCGGCCGGCACCCCCCGCGCCCGCATCGTCCGCGCGTACCGCACCGCCTCGGTCTCCTGCCACTGCCCGCCGGTGACCTTGCCCGCCCCGCCGGTGACCACCGCCAGCGGCGCGGCGCGGTCCAGGTACAGCCCGGCGGCGTGCTCGGCGACCCGGAGGTCGTGGCTGCCCAGGACCAGCAGCAGGTCGGCGGTGACCTCGCCGGAGTCGAGCAGGTGGAACTCCCACAGCAACTCGATGTCCCGACGGTCCTGCGGGCTGAGATCGCTCATGTCGCTCTTTCTCGGTAGGGGTTGTCGTGGCCACGGCCGAAGATCTGGCCCAGCAGCCTGCGGCGGTCCGGGCGTAGCTCCCGCTGGCCCGGCCCGAGCGGTGTCTTGCCGTGCACCCAGCGGTGCTGGTCGATCAGCACGGCCTGCCCGGCGCGCAGCGGCAGCAGGATCCGGCACGCGGCCAGTTCGGCGGCCAGGTGGTCCAGCGCCGTCTGCACCTCGGGCTCCGGGTGCCGGAGGTGGTGGGTGTAGCGGAACGGCCAGTGCGGGTCGTGGTCGAGCACCGCGAACGGATTCACGTCCAGCCCGATATTGATCAGGTTCTCCACCCGCCCGTCCCGGAACTCCCGGCGCCGCAGCAGCCGCCGGTCCCTGGCGGAGAGATTCTCGGCGGCCGCGGCCGGGGCGAGCACGGTCACGCCGCCGCCCCGAGGGTCCGGCCGGTGGCAGCAGAGCCCGACCAGGTCTGGCGGGTTGTGCGCGTTGACGAAGTCCAGGTGCAGCGGGGAGGCGCCGACGCCCTCGGAACGTTCCGGCGCCCGATCGGTCCGCACGCCGATCTCCCGCCACCGGCCGATCCCGGCGAAGACCACTATCGGTTCGGCCAGTTCACCCAGTGCGCGCTCGACCCGATTCCGGGCGGCCTCGTCGGAGACTTCGCCAGGTTCGGCCGCCAGCAGCGCGTATCCGGTCGAGCGCAGTGCCGAGTCACTGATCACCGCCCACCCCCTTGCGTGCGTTCTTCAGTCTTTTGCCGAGCCGGATCCGCATCACCACCACTCCGGCGGTCACCAATCCGAGCATCACCACAAAAATGACGCCGGACAGTGACACCGGCTGCCCACCGGTGATGACATTGGTGAAGAACCCGACGATTCCGCCGAGCAGGCACCACATCATCGAGTCGAACAGCGCCCGATCGGACTCGGCGTCCCGCAGCCGGTCCAGCGAGTGCTGGGTGACCAGCCGGACCGTCAGCTCCTCCCGGTTCGGCAGCACGATGGGCGCGCTGGAACCGGGATGGATCGGGTCACCACCGAAATTGTGCCGGATCAGTTCGGCGATGTACTGGTCCACCTGGTTTTCCGATTCCCCCGTTGCCACACCCAATGTTACCCACACTTGCGCATGCCAATAAATACGGTCAAATCCACCAGAAACAACGAGTCCGGAATTTTGCCACTACAAATACTTCTAGTCCGGGTGACATTGGCAATTTTCCGCCCGATTCGGCGAGAAGGCTCAGCCCATTGATCCGAACGCCGTCGCCCGCGGTGACGAACCCTTCCCACCTCCCACCGAGCGCCCCCACCACGCCGCGTGCTCAGATAGACCCGTGGATTGGCTCTGGCCCTCGGACTCCCCCGCCGTCGCGACCCCCGCGGACGCGCGCGGGCTGGAAGCGCGTTACGCCTACCCCGAGGACCTGGCGCGGCCCTGGGTCCGGGTCAACTTCGTGTCCAGTGTGGACGGTGCGGTGACCGTGGACGGGCGGTCGCGCGGGCTGGGCACCGAGCTGGACAAGGAGATCTTCCTGCTGTCCAGGGATCTGGCCGATGTCATCCTGGTCGGGCTGCGCACCGCGCTGATCGAGGGCTACGCGGGAGCCAAACCGGGGCCGGAGCGGCAGGCGCGGCGGGCCCGGCACGGACTGTCGCCGACGCCGCCGATCGCGCTGGTCACCGCCAGTTGCGCGCTGGAGCCGGACTCGCCGTTGCTCACCGACACCCGGGTGCCGCCGCTGGTGTTCACCTGCGCGAGCGCGCCGGCGGCCCGGCGCCGGGCGGTGGCCGGGGCTGGGGCCGAGGTGGTGCTCACCGGCGAGGACGAGGTGGATCTGGCGCGGGTGCTCGCCGAGCTGGACGAACGCGGGATGCGGCGGGTGGACTGCGAGGGTGGGCCGACGTTGTTCGGCTCGATGATCGCCGCGGACCTGGTGGACGAGCTGTGCCTGACCGTCTCGCCGCTGCTGGCCGCGGGCGACGCGGCCCGGATCGCGCACGGGGCGCACCCGGACCGGCCACTGCCGCTACGGCTGGTCTCGGTGCTGCACGAGGAGCACGCATTGTTCCTGCGCTACCTGCGGGACCTACCGTGACCAGGGCAGACACCGAACTGCTGGCCGCGGCGGCCCGTGGCGACGACGCCGCCTTCGACGATCTGGTCCGGCGGCACACCACCCGGATGTACCGGATCGCGTTGCGCATCGTCGGCGATCCGGCCGAGGCCGAGGACGTGGTGCAGGACGCCTGGGTCTCGGCCTGGCGGGGGCTGGCCAAGTTCCGTGGCGAGGCCGCGCCGACCACCTGGCTGTTCCGGGTCGTCACCAACACCGCCCTGGCCCACCTGCGCAGACGCCAGCCGACCGTACCGCTGGATGGCACCGCCGAGCCGGTGATGACCGATGTGGCCGCCGATCCGGAGCGGGCCGCGCTGCGCAACGAGCAGACCGACCTGGTGCTGCGCGCCATCGCCACCCTGGAACCCAGCCAGCGGGTGCCGCTGGTGCTGCGTGAGCTGGAGGAACTCAGTTACGAGGAGGTCGCCGAAGTCCTGGACGTGCCGGTGCCGACATTGCGCTCGCGCCTCTACCGGGCCAGGGTGGCCTTGCTCGCCAAGTTGGAGGAACTGCGATGACCGGAGCTGACGCGGTCCTGCCGTGCGGCCGTCTGCGCGGCGACCTCCTCGCGCTGGTCGTCGACGGCGAACTGGAACCCGCCGACACCGAACTGGCCACGCACGCCAGGGACTGCCCGCACTGCCAGGCCGAACTCGGCGCGCTGGACGGCCGCTGGGGCGCGGTCCGGGCCGCCGCCCAGGCGCCGGTGCCGGTGCCGGACGGGCTGGCCGCGCGGATGCTGGCCGGGGTGCGCGGACTGCGCGGCACCTTCTCCGCCGCCGACGCCGAACTCGACCAGGGCGACGGGCGGCTCACCGTCTCCGCCCGCGCGGTGCTGACCCTGGCCCGCCAGTTCGCGGTGGACGCGGTGCACGAGCTGCCGGGGGTGCACCTGCGCGGGCTGACCGGCGACGGCGCGGCGATCACGGTGGCCATCTCGGTGCGCTACGGCGTGGCCGCCGACCTCACCGCGCTGCGACTGCGGCAGACCCTGCGGTCCCGGCTGGCCGGTTCGCTCGACGCGGCCGCGCCGGAGGTGATCGTCGAGGTGGTGGACGTGCTGCCACCCCGACCGGGTATCGGACTTCCCCAGTTCGAGTGACAAACCGCGATGCGGTGGATCCAGCGGGCATCCGAACCGATGTCAGGTGAAGGACGAACACCTGACGTCGTAGCCGATGCGAAGGAGTCCCCTCATGGCGCAGTCCACCACCGCCGAGTCCGTGCCAGCCGCCCGCGGCGGCGCCACACCGGCCCGGTTGGCCGATGACACGTCGCAGGGCAAGACCACCATCTCCGCCTCGGTGGTGCAGAAGATCGCCGGCATCTCCGCAAGGGAGATCTCCGGGGTGCACGCGATGGGCGGCGGGGTCTCCCGCGCGTTCGGCGCGCTGCGCGAGCGCATCCCCGGCGGCGGCACCTCGGCCACCTCCGGCGTGCAGGTGGAGGTCGGTGAGAAGCAGGCCGCGATCGACCTGGACATCGTGGTCGAGTACGGCGCCTCCATCGTGGACCTGGCCAAGGCGGTGCGCCGCAACGTGATCACCGCGGTGGAGCGGATGACCGGCCTCGAGGTGATCGAGGTCAACATCGCGGTCAACGACATCCGGCTGCCCAGCGAGGACGACGAGGGCGGTCCGGACGGCTCGCGGGTCGAGTGATGACCGCCGAACTGGCGGACCGGATCGCCGAGGTCGTGCTGACCCACCCGAGCGTGGTGTCCCTGCACGGCGGCGCGTACGGCGCGGTGCTGTCCTACCTGCCAGGCCGCAAGGTCATCGGGGTGCGCAGCACCGGCGCCGGCGAGCCGGTGGAGGTCGGCGTGGTGCTGCGGATCGGCGAACCACTGCCGGACGTGGTCAGCGAACTGCGGGACCGGGTGCGTCAGGTGACCGGCGCGGTGCCGGTGGACATCACCGTGGTCGACGTGCTGGAGCCCGGCGAGTAGGAGCCGATGGTGCAGACCGGCGGTGAGCCCCCGGCGGATCGGGCGGCCTTCCGCGAGTTCGTCCGCAAGCACCACCCCGATGTCGGCGGCGATCCGGTCCTGTTCGCGGCCGTGGTCGAGCAATACCGGCGACGGCAACGGGAGCAGGGCGAGCCGGAGTCCGAAGTGGACGATCGGTTCGCCGGGCCGGTGGAGTTCGTGGTGACACCGCGGGGAATCCGCGGTATCGCCACCCGGATCGGCCGGTGGCGGGCCAGACGCAGGCGCCCGCCCCGGGTGAGCTAGAGGAAGCAGGTTCGATGATGAACGGCACCCAGACCGGCCTGCTGGCCGGGCTCGTCCTCGGCGCGGCAGGCGCCCTCGGCGGGTTCACCGCCTTCCTGATCACCCTGCTGGTCGGCGCGATCGGCCTGGTCGTGGGCCGGGTCCTGGACGGCGAACTGGACCTCGGCGAGCTGATCGGCCGCGGGAAGGACCGGTGAGCCAGGAGGATCCGGGCGAGCGCGGCGGGCTGAGCATCGACCCCGGCGTGCTGCGCAAGGTGGTCGAGCACAGCGCCGACGGTGTGCCTGGCACCCTGCGGGTCCCCAGGAAACTGGCCGGGCTCGGGCTCGGCGAGCACGGGTCGAGTGCGCGGATCACCCTGTCCGGCAACGAGATCGACGTGCGACTGGATCTCGCGCTGTGCTACCCGGCCCCGGTTCGGTCCACTGTGGACGCGGTGCGGGTGGCGGTCGGCGACGAGGTCGAGCGGATCACCGGGTACCGGGTGCGCGTGGTCGATGTGACCGTCTCCGCGCTGCTGCCGGAGACCAGGGCGAGGGTGGAGTGAGACGATGCGGCTGATCGTGCGACTGCTGTCGACCCTGCTCGGGCTGGCCCTGGCCGGCGCGGGCGGGCTGCTCGCGGTCGAATTCGCCTGGGCCGCCTGGAAACCAGGGCAGTCCGCGCTGGTTCCGTGGCGGGACTGGGCGGAGCGGCTGGGTTCGGTGGACTGGACCGCGACGCCGACCCGGCTGGTCGCCGGCGGGCTGGTGCTGCTCGGGCTGATCCTGCTGTGGGTGGCCACCGGCGCGCGGCGGCGTGATGTGCGGCTGGCCGATCCGGCGCCGGAGGTCACCGTGACCACCTCGCCGCGTTCGCTGGCCCGCCTGGTCGGCACCAGGGTGCGGGCCGAGGACGGGGTGCACGCGGCCACCGTGACCGCGTCCAGGGCGAAGGTCCGGGTGCGCGCGTCCAGCCGGTTGCTGGCCAAGGACGAGCTGCGCCCCAAGGTCCTGGAGGTCACCAGGACCGTGGTCACCGATCTGCCGCTGCCGCGCACGCCCAAGGTGTCCGTGGTCGTGGCCTCGCCGAAGGAGCGCCGATGAGCACCCGATCCACGGCCGCGGTGGCCCGCTCCGCCCGCGCCGAACGCGTGCTGACCGGCGGCGCCGGGGTGCTCGCGATCCTGCTCGGCGCGGGCGCGCTGGTGCTCGGCCTTGGCTGGCTGGGCACGGGGCGAGCGGCGCGGCCGGTGCTGGACCCGATGATCCGGGACTGGCTGCTGGCCAACCGGCCCTGGGTGCTGGGGGCCGGCATCGCGCTCGGCGTGCTGGTGTTCGTGCTGGGGCTGCGCTGGGTGGTGCGCTCACTGCGGCCCGAATCCCGCCCTGACCTGCGCATCGACGGTGCCGGACCGGGGCGGGTGACGATCACCGCGGCCGCCTTCGCCGAGGCCGTGCGCACCGACGCGGCCAGGGTCACCGGGGTCAGCCGGGCGCAGGCGCGGCTGGTCGGCAGCACCGAGCGGCCCGCGTTGCGGGTGCAGCTGTGGCTGGCCGAGGGCACCGATGTGCGCGCGGTCTGGCAGCAGCTCGACGAGACCGTGCTCGGCCGCGCCAGGGAGTCCCTCGGGGTGGACGCGCTGCCCACCGCGGTGCGCCTGGAACTGGACAGCGCGCGCCGCCGCCGGGTCAGGTGAACCGCTGCGGACCCCGCCGCGAGCGGTCATGATGGCCGGCATGACGCTGCCGCTGACCCCGCCCGTCCAGCCCATGCTGGCCAGCCCGGTGGACGAGGTGCCCGACCGCGACGGCCTGCTGTTCGAGCCGAAGTGGGACGGGTTCCGCTGCGTGGTCTTCCGTGACGGCGACTCGGTGTTCCTGCAGTCCCGCTCCGGCAAGGACCTGGCCCGCTACTTCCCGGAGGCGGTGGCCTTCCTGCGCGCCGAACTGCCGGACCGGGTGGTCCTCGACGGTGAGCTGGTGGTCGAGGTGGGCGGTGAGCTGGACTTCGACGCGCTGACCGAACGCATCCACCCGGCCGCCAGCCGGGTCACCCTGCTCGCCGGGCAGACCCCGGCCCGGTTCATCGCCTTCGACCTGCTCGCCCAGGGCGACGAAGTGCTCCTCGAACTGCCCTTCACCGACCGGCGGGCCCGGCTGGAAGCACTGTTCACGCAGGTCAAGGGCGATCGGGTACACCTGACCCCGGTGACCGCCGAGGTGGCCACCGCCCGCGAGTGGTTCACCCTGTTCGAGGGCGCCGGGCTGGACGGGCTGATCGCCAAGCCCGCGGCCGCGCCGTACGCGCCGGGCAAGCGCACCCTGTTGAAGATCAAGCACGCCCGGACCGCGGACTGCGTGCTGGCCGGACTGCGCTGGCACGTCAAGACCGAACCGGGCACCGCGGTCGGCTCGCTGCTGCTCGGCCTGTACGACGACCACGGCGTGCTGCACCACGTCGGCGTGATCGGCGCCTTCCCTGCCGCGCGGCGCAAGGCCCTGGTCGAGGAACTCGCCGAACTCCGCGAGGGCGCCGAGGACGCGCACCCCTGGCTGACCGGCGAGTCCGAGGGCCAGCGCCTGCCCGGCGCGATCAACCGCTGGCGCAGCAACGAGGCCACCTGGATCCCGCTGCGCCCCGAACGCGTGGTCGAGATCGCCTACACCCAAACCGAAGGCGGCGCCCCCGCCCGCCTGCGCCACAACGGCCAATTCCTCCGCTGGCGCCCCGACCGCGAGGCCACCTCCTGCCGCTACGACCAACTCGACCAGCCCGCCCGCTACAACCTCGACTCAGTCCTCTCCGGCGAAGTCAAACCCGCCTGACCCCACCCCGCCGTGTTGGCCGTTCTCGTACGCCGTGTTGGCCGTTCTCGTACGCCACGTTGGCCGTTGTCGTACGCCAGGTTGGCCGTTGTGCGCGTTCACCCCGGCCTCACCCCTGGCGTGCCAAGCTGCGACGAGCCTGCCAGCAGACCTTGGGGAGATCATCAGTGCCGCGCCGTCGAGCCTCCATCAGCGTCGGCGCGATGGCCGTGGTCTGCACGCTGGCCCTGTCCGCCTGCGCGGTCGGCCCCTCTGATCGTCCCGCGGTCGCGCACGATGGCGCCGGCGCCGGT
Source organism: Crossiella cryophila (assembly GCF_014204915.1). Lineage (NCBI taxonomy): Bacteria > Bacillati > Actinomycetota > Actinomycetes > Pseudonocardiales > Pseudonocardiaceae > Crossiella > Crossiella cryophila. Next base: position 3,412,587 of record NZ_JACHMH010000001.1, on the reverse strand, counting down.
GGACCCGGGCAGCCGACCACCTCCGCGCCGCAGAAGCCGATCCCGCCGCTGACCGAACCGCAGGACAGCGCGCTGTCCTGGACCGACTGCACGGACACGGTCAACCGCAAACTCGGTGGTGTCAACGGACTCCGGGTGGGCTGCGCGAAGCTGAGCACCACGCTGGACTCGCCGACCCGGCCCGGCCGGGGCAGCAACCGGGTCCAGCTGACCAAGATCGGCGACGGCAAGCAGCCGCTGGTGGTGCTCAACGACGCCCTTGGCGAGCCCGGTTCGCTGTACGCGGTGCGGCTGGCCGGGCAGCTGCCCAAGGAGATCCTGGACGTCTACCACCTGATCGGCGTCGACCGGCGCGGCACCGGCGACTCCGACGGCGTGCGCTGCGTCAACCAGCCCTCGCGCACCGCGATGGTCGGCTTCGACCCGGCGGTCACCGACGCCGCCACCCTGGGCCAGCTGCTGGACACCACCAGGGACGCCGCCCAGGAATGCATGCTGGACCTGGACGAGCAGCTCGGCGCCTACGACACCTGGCGGACCGCCAACGACATGAACTCGCTGCGTGAGGCGCTCGGCGTGCCCCGGCTGAACGCGGTGGCCCGCGGCGACGCCTCCCGGGTGCTGACCGCCTTCGCCGAGCGGTTCAGCAACGAGGTGGGCCGGTTCGTGCTGGACGGCTCCCCCGACCCCAGCGTGGACGCCGTCGGCCAGGCCGAGGCCCGCGCCTCCGGCCTCAAGGACACCTTCGCCGCCTTCACCGCCGACTGCGCCACCCGGGGCTGTGCCCTGGGCGCCGCCCCCGACCAGGTGGTCACCGCGGTGCTGGACAAGCTGCGCGCCCAGCCGGTGCGCGGCGCCCGGATCACCTTCCAGGCGGGCACCGCGTTGCGCGCCATCGCGGCAGGCCTGGCCGACCGCCTGCGCTGGCCCGAACTGGCCGACGCGATCGTCAAGGCCAGGGACGGCGACGTCAGCGGCCTGGAGAGCTTCGTCATCCCGCTGTGGAACGGCCCCGACCGCGACATGATCAGGCTTGACGGCGGCCTGGTGACCACCTGCAACGACACCACGACCCGGGTCGACCCGGCCCGTGCGGCCACCCTGGCCCAGGAGTGGTCGGCCAAGTACCCGATCTTCGGCGCGATGAGCGCGCACGAGCTGGCCTGGTGCATGCCCTGGCCGGTGCCCGCGCAGCCGCTACCGGTGCCGAGGGCGCCCGAGGCGCCGCCGATGCTGGTGCTGGGGACGGAGAAGGACGCGATCACGCCGTTGCCGGGTACGACGAAGACGGCGGAGGCGCTGGCCTCGGCGGTGCAGGTCAACTGGCAGGGCGCGGGTCATGGCGCGTTCGCGAAGTCGGCGTGTGTGAACGAGGCGAGCAGGCTGTTCCTGGTCGAGGGCAAGGCCCCGACGAACGGAACGGTGTGCCCCCCGTGACCGGGTGACACACCGTTCGGCTCGGTTGATCAGCAGTGGGTTTGGTCAGCAGTTGGGGCAGCAGTTGTCCCCGCAGCCGGTGCACTTGGCGCAACAACCACAACCTGCCATAGCAGCCTCCGATGATCGCATGCTGTGCCTGCTCAACTACGGTAAGCAACTTTCGTGTTCAGTTCGTACCGCCAGCAGCGTGATGCGGGTGCTCGAAGTGGTGAGTTGCGTCCTCAGGGCTTCGAGCGAAGATCAAGATCAAGGGCGTCCTCGCCGGACGGGCAGGAATCAAAGGATGGGGGGAGGTTCAAAGTCACAGGCAGAGAGCAGTGCTCGTGCGGTTCCCCATCCCCGTCAGCCTTCCGATACCAAACCACATCCTGGGCGCGCAGACCCCTGCGGTTGGGAAGCTAGGGCGGCGGCGGGTTGCGGGTCCGCGCGCCCAGGATGCGGTGTGTCCTCTCCAGGCTGACGGGGATGGGGAACCGCTCAGGTGGGGTTTGAAAAGCCACCCCGGCTGCCTGTGTGCGGGCTTCGCCCGGTCGCGGGGCGTCAGAACCGCCTAGCCGCAGCGTTCCCGGGCTTCGCCCGCCTGCCCCCAGCACTCACCGCTTCGGGCTTCGCCCGCTTGCCCGTAACGCCTGCCTCGGGCTTCGCCCTACTCCCCGCTCCCCTGAAAAGTCTCCAGAATCCGTTGTGCCGCCTGGGCCGGAGTCATCGTGCCCTCCGCCACCTGACTGGTCAGCTCCGGCGCCAGCTCCCGCACCCCCGGATGCCCGTGCAGGTCATGCAGCAACCGGTCATGCACCATCGCCCACGTCCAGCCCAGCAACTGGTTGCGCCGCTTGGCATCCAGGTCGCCGCTGGCCGAAAGCTGGTCCCGGTGCCGGATCACTTGCGCCCACACCTCGTCCACGCCCTGGTCGTCCCGGGCGCTGCAGGTGAGAACAGGGGTGTCCCAGGTGGAATCCGGTGCGCGCAGCAGCCGCAGGGCGCCCGCGAGTTCCCGGGCGGCTCGGGCGGCTTCCTTGGCGTGGTCGCCGTCGGCCTTGTTGACCGCGATGACGTCGGCCAGCTCCAGGACGCCCTTCTTGATGCCCTGCAGCTGGTCGCCGGTGCGGGCCAGGGTCAGTAGGAGGAAGGTGTCGACCATGTCGGCGACGGTGACCTCGGACTGGCCTACGCCAACGGTTTCGACCAGGACCACGTCGTAGCCCGCCGCTTCCATCACCACGATGGTTTCCCTGGTCGCCTTGGCGACCCCGCCCAGGGTGCCCGCGGTGGGGCTGGGGCGGACGAAGGCGTTGGGGTCGGCGGAGAGGCGGGTCATCCTGGTTTTGTCGCCCAGGATGCTGCCGCCGCTCTTCGTGGAGGACGGGTCTACCGCGAGCACCGCCACCCGGTGGCCTTGGGCGGTGAGACTGCTGCCCAGGGCGTCGATGAAGGTGGACTTGCCCGCGCCGGGGACGCCGGTGATGCCTGCTCGTCTGGCCTTGCCGGCGTGGGGTTGCAGCTCGGTGAGCAGGGTCTGGGCGGCGACCCGGTGGTCGGCGCGCCTGGACTCGACCAGGGTCACCGCGCGGGCGACCCAGGCCCGGTCGCTGGCAAGGACTCCTTCGGCGTACGCGCCGATGTCGATGGGGCCGCGCATCAGCTCTGCTGGCGGTCGGACAGGACCTGCAGCAGGTCCATGGCGGCGTCGGCGATCACCGTGCCCGGCGGGAAGATCGCGGCGGCCCCGGCGGCGCGCAGCTCGTCGAAGTCCTGGGGCGGGATGACGCCGCCGACCACGATCAGGATGTCCTCGCGGCCCAGGGTCTCCAGTTCCTGGCGCAGCGCGGGCACCAGGGTGAGGTGTCCGGCGGCCAGGCTGGAGACGCCGACGATGTGCACGTCGGCCTCGATCGCTTGCAGGGCGACCTCGGCGGGGGTCTGGAACAGCGGGCCGACGTCCACGTCGAAGCCCAGGTCGGCGAAGGCGGTCGCGATGACCTTCTGGCCGCGGTCGTGGCCGTCCTGGCCCATCTTGGCGACCAGGATCCGCGGCCTGCGGCCCTCGGCCTCCTCGAACGCCTCGGCGGCCTTGCGGGTGCGGTCGATGTTGCTCACCGCCCCGGCCTCCTCCCGGTAGACCCCGGAGATCACCCTGATCTGACCGGAGTGACGACCGTATACCTTCTCCAGCGCGTCGGAGATCTCCCCGACGGTGGCCTTGGCCCTGGCGGCGTTGATGGCCAGTGCCAACAGGTTCTGCTCCAGCCCCGGCCCGCGCCTGCCCTCACGGGCGTCGCCAGCGGCCTTGGTGAGAGCGTCCAAAGTGGACTGGGTGACCGCGCCGTCGCGTTCCTCGCGCAGCCTGCGCAGCTTGTCCACCTGCTGGGCGTACACGCCCTTGTTGTCCACCTTGAGCACCTCGATCGCCTCATCCGCGGTGACCCGGTACTTGTTGACGCCGATCACCGGCTGCCGTCCGGAGTCGATCCGCGCCTGGGTACGGGCCGCGGCCTCCTCCACCCGCAGCTTCGGGATGCCCTCGTCGATGGCCTTGGCCATCCCACCGGCGGCCTCGACCTCCTCGATGTGGCTCCACGCGCGGCGCGCCAGGTCGTAGGTCAGTCGTTCCACGTAGTTGCTGCCACCCCAGGGGTCGATCACCCGCGTGGTGCCGGATTCCTGTTGCAGCAGCAGCTGGGTGTTGCGGGCGATGCGCGCGGAGAAGTCGGTGGGCAGCGCCAGCGCCTCGTCCAGGGCGTTGGTGTGCAAGGACTGTGTGTGGCCCTGGGTGGCCGCCATCGCCTCCACGCAGGTGCGCACCACGTTGTTGAACACGTCCTGCGCGGTCAGCGACCAGCCCGAGGTCTGCGAATGTGTGCGCAGGGACAGCGATTTGGCGTTCTTCGGGTCGAACTGCTTGACCAGCCTGGCCCACAGCAGCCGGGCCGCACGCAGCTTGGCGACCTCCATGAAGAAGTTCATCCCGATGGCCCAGAAGAAGCTCAGCCGCGGCGCGAACGCGTCGATGTCCAGCCCGGCGCCCTTGCCCGCGCGCAGGTACTCCACCCCGTCGGCCAGGGTGTAGGCCAGCTCCAGGTCGGCGGTGGCCCCGGCCTCCTGGATGTGGTAGCCGGAGATGGAGATCGAGTTGTACCGGGGCATCTTCTGCGAGGTGAAGGAGAAGATGTCGGAGATGATCTGCATCGAGGGCTGCGGCGGGTAGATGTAGGTGTTGCGGACCATGAACTCCTTGAGGATGTCGTTCTGGATGGTCCCGGCCAGCTGCTCCGGCGCCACCCCCTGCTCCTCGGCGGCCACGATGTAGAGCGCCAGCACGGGCAGCACCGCGCCGTTCATGGTCATCGACACGCTCATCTTGTCCAGCGGGATGCCGTCGAAGAGCTGGCGCATGTCGTAGATCGAGTCGATCGCCACGCCTGCCATGCCGACATCGCCGGGCACCCGGGGGTGATCGCTGTCGTAACCGCGGTGGGTGGGCAGGTCGAAGGCCACCGACAGGCCCTTCTGCCCGGCGGCCAGGTTGCGGCGGTAGAAGGCGTTGGACTCCGCGGCGGTGGAGAAACCCGCGTACTGGCGGATGGTCCAGGGCTGGTTGACATACATCGTCGGGTACGGCCCGCGCAGGAACGGCGCCATGCCCGGGTAGGTGCCGAGGAAGTCCAGGTCGGCGGTGTCCGCGGCGGTGTAGAGCGGGTTGACCGCGATGCCCTCCGGCGTGTCCCACACCAGGTTCTCGGCGTCCTTGCCGGTGGCCTCGGTGAGCGCGGAACGCCAGCCTGCCGGATCGGTGGCGGCGGCCGGACTGCCCAGTTCGACCCGGCCGAAGTCCGGAATCAGGTTGCGCGGCATCAGAAAGCCACCCCCAGTTCGGAGAGCGTGCCGCGGAGGACGCCCAGCGCGTCACACCCGGCGAAGATGTAGTCGTCGATACCGGCGGCCTTGTCCGACTCGGCCCGCTCACCGGGCTTGCCCGCGAGCCAGATCCGTTGCGCGCCTGCGGCTTTGAGTGCCTCGGCGATCGGGGCGGCGTGCTCGGCGTATGCCTTGTCGTTGCCGCACAGGCACACCACGCTCGCGCCACTGTCCTTGAACGCGGCCGCGATCTGCGCGGCGTCGGTGCCCGGACCGCTGTCCGGGGTGGCGATTCCGCCGGCCTGGAACAGGTTTCCGGCGAAGGTGGACCGCGCGGTGTAGGCCGCCACCGAACCGATGGTGGCCAGGAAGACCGTGGGCCGCTGCGGCGCGTTGTCCGCCGCGGTGCGCAGGTCCTCGAAGTCCTGGGCGTAGCGCACCCGGGGCAGGCCGCCGGTGGGCGGGGCCGGGTTCGGCTGCCGGACCGGCAGCTTCTCGGTCAGGTTCGGGAACTCGCTGACGCCGGTGATCGCGTCCTTGCGGTGCGCGATCCGCTTGGCGCGCTTGGCCTGGGTGGCGGTGAGCCGGGACTCGATCAGCCCGTCGGCCAGCGCGGTCTCGAACCCGCCGGCGCGCTCGATCTCGGTGAAGAAGGCCCAGGCCGCGGTGGCCAGGTCCTCGGTGAGCCGCTCCACGTACCAGGAACCGCCCGCCGGGTCGATCACCCTGGCCACGTGCGACTCCTCCACCAGCAGCGACTGGGTGTTGCGGGCGATCCGCCGGGCGAAGTCGTCCGGCAGGCCGAGGCAGGCGTCAAATGGTTGCACGGTAACGGAATCCGCGCCGCCGACACCGGCGCCGAAGCAGGCCAGCGTGGTGCGCAGCATGTTCACCCACGGGTCGCGGGCGGTCATCATCGCGGTGGAGGTCACCGCGTGCTGCCGCTGCGCGGGTTCGCTCGCCTGGCAGACCTCGCCGACCCTGGCCCACAGCCTGCGGGCGGCGCGGAACTTGGCGATGGTCAGGAACTGGTCCGCGGTGGCGGCGTAGCGGAACTCCAGCTGACCGAAGGCGGCGTCGATGTCCAGCCCGGCCTCGGTGAGCGCGCGCAGATAGGCGGTGGCCACGGCCAGCGAGGCGCCCAGCTCCTCCGCGTCCGAGCCGCCCGCGTCGTGGAAGACGGTGGCGTCCACGGTCAGCGCGCGCAGCCCCGGGTACTTCGCGGCGACCCTGGCGGCCAGCGCCGCGGCGGCTGGCACATCGGTGTCCGCGCCGGTGCGGGCGCGCAGGCCGAGCGGGTCGGCGCCCAGATTGCCGGTGAGTTCGGTGTCGGCCACCCCGCGCTGGGCGGCCAGCGCGAACAGCGCCTCCGCTGCCGCCTCGGTGTCCGCGCCCGCGTCCAGCACGATCGGCGCCAGGTCCAGGTACACCCCGTCCAGCACCTGGGGCAGTGCGGCGATCGGCAGTGCGTCCCCGCCCAGGGTCAGCCAGAGCGAGCTGACCCCGCTCTCCAGATCGGCCAGCACGGCCTCGCGGGCGGTGGCCGGATCGGGGTGGCTGTGCCGCTGCCGGATGTCCCAGCCGCCGGCGACCGCGCCCTCCGGCCTGCTGCCCCGGGTATAAGGCGCCAGACCGGGCAGGCCGGTCTGCGGCGCGGCGTCGTCCCGGGTGTAGAGCGGGTTGACCTTGATGCCGTCATATGTGGTGCGAGAGAGCCTGGATTCCGGGAACTCCGGCAGCTCTGTCACGCCGGATTTGCGGAGCACGCCCGCGACCAGCTCACGCCACTGCTCCAGCCCAGGCTGCGGGAACTCCGCGGCCAGGGAGAGCTGCTCGCCAGGCAACGTCATGCAGCGGATCGTAGTCAGGATGCGTCGCCTGAAACCCCTAGTCGTGGGCCGACCCACCCCTGACTTTTTCAGTCATCGGATGACTGGGGTGCGGTTCAGGTCCGTGAACTGGGAATACCCTGAACGAATCATACCAAAGTGCAGGTAAACATCGTATGATTCGCCCCCATGTCACCCCTTTCCAGGCGACGTTTCCTACACCGTGGTTCGGCCGCCGCCGGACTCGTGACTCTCGGCGCAGGCTGGACCAGCGCCGCGACCACCGCATGGGCCGAACCCTCCGCCGAAGCGTTCGGGCCCAAGAACGTGCACCGCGACATCGCTCGGGACGCCCGCATGCTCTGGCGGAAACTCCCCGGCAGTTGGCAGGACGCCCCGTTCCTGGCCAACGGCTTCCTCGGCGTCCAGGTCTACCGTGGCGCGACCGCGAGCCAGTTGCGGTTCATGCTCAGTCACAGCGAGGTGCAGGACCAGCGTCCCCAGTGGGAGGCCGCGGTCGGCCTGTCCCGGCTGCCGATCGGTTACCTGACCCTGACCCTGGCCGGCGAGGTCACCGCGGTCGACTGGCAGCTGGACCTGTGGGACGCCGAGCTGTCCGGCACGGTCACCACCACCGCGGGCAGCCTGAGCTTCCGCGCGCTGGTGCACAACGACCGGGGCGTGCTGCTGGTCTCGCTGACCCCGAGCGCGGGTGAGGAGGCGGCCGCGTGGGGCTTCACCGCGATGCCGTCCAAGACCACCCGCCAGATCCGCATCCCACCCGACTACACCGCCAACCCGGACCCGCGCACCGGCAGCTCCACCGGGGTGTCCTTTGTGGAGCAACCACTGCACGCGGGCGGCGGCTACACCACCGCCTGGCAGGAGAAGCGGGTCGGCACCACCCGGCTGCTGGCCGCCACGGTCGCCTACGGCTTCCCGCGGAAGACCTCCACCGGGGACGCGGTCACCGCGGTCCGGCACGCCCTGCTGCTCGGCCTCGACCCGCTGGTCTTCGCCCACCGCGCCTGGTGGCACCGCTTCCACACCCGCAGCCTGGTGTCCGTGCCGGACAAGTGGGTGCAGCGGTTCTACTGGATCCAGCTGTACAAGATGGCCTGCGCCACCAGGGAGAACGCCCCGGTCACCAGTGAGTGGGGGCCGTGGTTCCCCGAGGGCGGCGGCAGCTGGACCGCGGTCTGGTGGAACCTGAACGTGCAGATCACCTATCCGTTCGCGGGCATCGCCAACCACCCCGAACTGGACGCGGTGACCGCCACCTTCCGCAAGCACCACAAGAACCTCGAGTTCTCGGTGCCACCGGAACTACGCGATGGCGAGACCTACGCGCTGGCCCACCCCGGCGACCGCACCCTGCGCTCCGGCGGCCCCAAGCTGGGCGCGCAGATCCCCGGCAACGCCACCGTCGGCCGCCCCGGCACCAGCACCAAGACCGACCAGACCGGCAACCTGATCTGGGGCCTGCACAACGTCTGGCTCAGCTACCGGCACAGCATGGACCGCCGGATCCAGCGCGATGTGCTCTACCCGTTGCTGCGCAAGGCACTCAACTTCTACCTGCACTTCCTCAAACCCGGCGCGGACGGCCTGCTGCACCTGCCGCTGACCCGCTCGCCCGAGTTCGCCGACGCGGTGGACGCCACCTACGACCTGTCCCTGATCCGGTGGGCCGCCCGCACCCTGCTGGAGACCACCCACGAACTGCGGATCGAGGACCCGCTGGCGCCGCGCTGGCGCGAGGTGCTGGCCAAGCTGGTGCCGTATCACCGCGGTGACCAGGGCGTGCTGGTCGGCGAGGGCGTCACGCTCAGCGGCTCGCACCGGCACTTCTCGCACATGCTGTGGTTCCACCCCCTGCGCGAGATGACCTGGGAGACCGGCGACCGGGACCTGATCCGGCGCACCTTCGAGCACTGGACGCACGACCGCTCGGCCTGGGCCGGGTACAGCTACCCGGCGGCGGCGATGATGTCCGCGCTGATGGGCGAGCCGGACCAGGCCATCGGCCACCTCCGGCACCTGCTCGACGGCAACGTGATCGGCGTGGCCAGGCTGACCCCCAACACGATGTACGTCGAGGGCAACAACCTGGCACTGGAAAGCCCGCTGTCCGCGGCCGAATCAGTGCTGCACCTGTTGCTGGACAGCGGATCCGGCGTGCTCAAGGTCTTCCCCGCGGTCCCGACGGCCTGGCGCGAGGCCGCCTTCGACAGCCTGCGCGCCCAGGGCGCCTTCCTGGTCGACGCCTCCCGCCGGGACGGCGCCACCGAATGGGTCCGCGTGCACAGCGAGGCAGGCGAACCCCTGGTCCTGGAACACGGCATCCCCGGCGACCTGGACGTCCGCACGCCCCTCGGCCGCAAGCTCCAGTGGCGCCAGGTGGCCCCCGGCCGGATCTCGGTGGCCCTGCGCCGCGGTGAGACGGCGATCATCACCCGCCGCGGGCACAAGCCGGACCTGCGCCCGCGCGATGTGCCGGCCAACGCCGCGGCTCCGCAGTGGGGGCTGCCCTAACCTGGGGATATGGCGAAGGTCCTGATCACCGGCATGTCCGGCACCGGCAAGTCCAGCGCGCTCGAACTGCTGGCCGAGCGGGGACACCGCACCGTCGACACCGACACCGAGGCGTGGAGCCACTGGGTCTCGGATGAGGACGGCGAGCCGGACTGGGTGTGGCGGGAGCAGGCCATCACCGAACTGCTGACCGGCCACGGGGAGGGCGACCTCTTCGTGGCCGGCTGCAAGTCCAACCAGGCCGACTTCTATCCCCTGTTCGACCACATCGTGCTGCTGTCCGCCCCAGCCGAGGTGCTGCTGGCCCGGATCGCGGCCCGCACCACCAATCCCTACGGCAAGACCCCGGAGGAACGCGCCGCGATCCTGGAGCACCTGGCCTTCGTCGAGCCGCTGCTCCGCGAGTCGGCCACGCTGGAGATCAACACCACCGCACCACTGGCGGAAGTGGTGCGACAGCTGGCATTTCTCACCTGATCGTGCGACAAATCCGCCAACCTTGCCAGCCCGGCACAGCGCAGGCTGGCCACATGCGACAGCTACCCCGCCACCCGGACCATCACCCGCTCCACCACACCCTCGTCCTCGAAGGTCCCGGTCTCGACGAACCCGTGCCGCCGGTACAGCGCGGCCGCACTCTCGTTGTCCGCCATCACATCCAGCGTGACCCGGTGCGCGCCGCGCTCCGCCGCCCACCGGACCACCGCCTCGATCAGCGCGTCCCCGACCCCGCGGCCGCGGGCGAACGGGGCCACCCACATCGAGCGCAGCTTCGCGGTCCCGGCCCCGGCCAGGGTGGCGCTGACCATCCCGGCGTCGCGGCCGTCCAGTTCCGCGACCAGGTTCAGGTCCGCCTCGGCCAGCCGCCCCTCCCAGCGAGCCGCCGGCACCTCCAGCCACTCGGCCAGATTCGTGCCGAACGCCTGCGGCGCCTCGGTCAGCGCGGCCAGCCGCAACTCCCGCCACCGCGGCCAGTCCGCCACGGCCAACTCCACCAGTCCGATCATGGCCCCTGACCCTCGTCCAGCCACCGGGTGGCGGCAACCCGATTTCCGCCCACCGCGGTCAGCTCACCGGCAGGTCAGGCCCTCCGGTGGCAGCGCCCCGCCCACCAGGTACTCCGTCACCGGCCGGTCCACACACCTGTTGCCCTGCAGGTAAATCGTGTGCTGGTCGGCCTCGAAGGTGAGCAGTCGCGCGCGCAGTGCCTCCGCCAGTTTGATCCCCCAGGCATGCGGCGTGGCCGGGTCGCCTGTGCTCGACACCACCACTACCGGCGGCAGGCCGTCGACCTTGGGGCGGTGCGGGGTGGAGGTGTGCGGGACGGCCCAGAACGCGCAGGTGTCCAGCACCGCGGGGTCGCCCTTGAGCTTGCTCCGATCCTTGGTCGGGGGTGAGTCCACGCAGTTCACCGCGGTGAGCGCGGCCTGGCTGGCGTCGTAACCGCCGTCCGGGCGGCGGCCGAGGAACTCGTCGGCGGCGGCCAGCAGGTCGGTGCCGTCGCCCGCCTTGAGCGCGTCCAGGGCCTCGGTCAGCCGGGGCCAGTTGGCCGAGGAGTAGAGGAGGTGGTCCACCGCGCCGGTGACGTCGTCGGCGGAGAGCTTGCGGTCGCCGACCGGCAGCGGGCGGGTGCGCAGGGGTTCGGTCAGCGCGTCCAGGCGGTCCTGGGCCTTGGCCGGGCTGGTGCCGACCGGGCAGCGCTCGCGGGCCGCGCAGTCCTTGGCGTAGCTGCGGAAGGTGGCCGCGAAGCCCTCGCCCTGCTCCGAACCCGAGGCCACCCCGTCCAACTCGAAGGAGGAGGCGCCATCGAGCACCATCGCCCGCACGTTGCCGGGGTATGCCTCGGCGTAGGCGGTGCCGATCTGGGTGCCGTAGGAGAAGCCGACGTAGTTCAGCTTCTGCTCGCCCAGCGCGGCACGCAGCAGGTCCAGGTCGCGCACCACATCGCGGGTGCCCAGGTTGGCCAGTTCGGTGCGGCCGGTGCGTTCGGCGCACTTGTCCGCGAGGTCCTTGTTGCGGGCCTCCATCCGGGCCACACCGTCCGGAGTGGACAGATCCACGTACTCCAGGCGTTGCGCGTCCTGCTCGGGTCCGGTCAGGCAGCGCAGTGCCGGTTCGGAGGCGCCAACGCCCCTGGGGTCGAAGCCGATCAGGTCGAACCGGGCGGCCACCTCGTCGCCGCGCTGGGCGAGGGTGCCGCCGAGGTCGGCGAGGGAGGCCATGCCGGAGGCGCCGGGGCCGCCGAAGTTGAACACCAGCGCGCCGATCCGGCGGGCCGGGTCGGTGGCGCGCTGGCGGAGCAGGCCGAGGCGGATCTTGCGGCCCGCCGGGCTGGCGTGCTCCAGCGGGACCTCCAGCGCGGCGCAGTCCAGCGAGCGGTCGAAGGCGGCCTTGCGCTCGGGGTCACCGGCGAACGGCGCGCAGTCGCCCCAGACCAGACCCTTGGCTGTGGTGACCACCGGACCCGGCTCCGGTGTGGCGCAGGACACGCAGGCGAAGGCCAGCAACAGATAAGTGGCAGACGTCTGTCCATATCGGACAGTCTTCGGCCCGGCCGGACCGCCCGGCAAGTGCGCGCGGCCGACTCTCACCACATCAGCACAGGAGTCGAACAAACCATCCGAGTGGCCATCCGAACGGGCGAGGGGAGTGGCCCTGTCCCGGCCCGGCCGGAGCGCGCAGGCTGGCGGGGTGTTGAACCATCCCTGGGACGCCGCCGAGTCCGACGAGCAGTGGCGGTCCTTCCTGTCCGGGCACGACTTCGGCGAGCTGATCGCGCCCGGCCGCGGCCGGGACCTGCCGGTGGTCGTGCCCACTCCACTCACCTACGACGAGCCGGCCACCGTCTGGCTGCACCTGGCCGGCCCAACCACCGTTGGCTGCACCTGGCCCGGCCCAACCCGGTCTGGGGCGCGCTCACCGAGCACCCGCGCTGCCTGCTGGTGGTCACCGGCGAGATCGCCTACGTGCGCGCCGACTGGAACTCCGCGCCCGAGGCCGACCCGGCCCTCGGCGTGCCCACCTCCTACTACGCCACCGTGCAGCTGGAATGCGATGTCCGGATCGAGGACGACCCGGCGGCCAAGGCGGCCATCCTGCGCCGCCAGCTCGCGCACTTCGAGCCGGACGGCGCGCGCACCCCGGTCTCGGCCACCGAGAACCCCGACCGGCGGCTGCTGCCCGGCATCCGGGGCCTGGAACTCACCGTCACCGGGGTGCGGGCGAAGTTCAAGTTCGGCGGCAACAAGCCGGTCGAACAGCGCGAACGGGTGGCGGCAAGATTCACTCAGCGTGAGGCGCCCGGGGACCTCGCGGTGGCGGATCGGGTGCTCCGTAGGAGTGATGGTTGTCCGATCAGCACTAAGTGATCATGGAATGTTGTCGGTGGATGCCAATGACGCACGCCACGCGGGGGCCTGACCATCGGTTTAGCCGCAGTCACCCACGAGGAGTCTTGCCATGAGGATCGGCGTTCCCCGCGAAGTGAAGAACCACGAGTACCGAGTCGCGATCACTCCGGCCGGTGTGCTCGAACTGGTCCGTCATGGCCATGAGGTCTTCATCGAGCATGACGCGGGCGCCGGTTCGGCCATCGCGGACATCGAATACGTCACGGCGGGCGCCAAGGTGCTGCCCACCGCCGACGAGGTGTGGGCCATCGCGGACATGGTGCTCAAGGTCAAGGAGCCCATCGCGGAGGAGTACCACCGCATGCGGCCCGGCCAGCTGCTCTTCACCTACCTGCACCTGGCCGCGGACCGCGCCTGTACCGACGCGCTGCTGGAGCGCAAGGTCACCGGTGTCGCCTACGAGACCGTGCAGCTGCCCTCCGGCGCGCTGCCGCTGCTCGCCCCGATGTCCGAGGTCGCCGGTCGCCTGGCCACCCAGGTCGGCGGCGAGACCCTGATGAAGTCCCGCGGCGGCCGCGGCGTGCTGCTGGGCGGCGTGCCCGGTGTGCACCCGGCCAAGGTGACCGTGCTCGGCGCGGGCGTCTCCGGCATGAACTCGATCGCGATCGCGGTCGGCATGGGCGCCGACGTCACCGTGCTGGACCTGTCCGTGGACAAGCTGCGCGCGGCCGACTCCTACTACCAGGGCCGCCTGACCACCGTGGTGTCCAACGCCTACGAGGTCGAGCGCGCGGTGCTGGAGGCCGACCTGGTGGTCGGCGCGGTGCTGGTGCCCGGCGCCAAGGCGCCAAAGCTGATCAGCAACGAGCTGGTCAAGCGGATGAAGCCGGGCGCGGTGCTGGTGGACATCGCCATCGACCAGGGCGGCTGCTTCGAGGACTCCCGGCCGACCACGCACGCCGAGCCGACCTTCGCGGTGCACGACACCCAGTTCTACTGCGTGGCGAACATGCCCGGCGCGGTGCCGCGGACCTCGACCTTCGCCCTGACCAACGTGACCCTGCCGTACGCGATCGCGCTGGCCAACAAGGGCTGGCAGCGCGCGCTGACCGAGGACGCCTCGCTCGCCCTCGGCCTGAACACGCACGACGGCCTGCTGACCAACGCCGGTGTCGCCGAAGCGCACGACCTGCCGCTGACCGCGATCGCCGACGTACTGGCCGGCTGATCACCTCAGCCCGGCTTCCTGGTCCCAGCTCCTAGCTAACTTCCCTGGAGCTGGGACCAGACTTCTTGGTCCCGTTCCGCGGTCCAGATCACCGGTCGTTCCACCCCGGACAGCTCGTCCCACAGCCTGGCCACGTTGAACGGCAGGCAGTGCTCGAAGATCGGCCAGCCGCCGTAGCGCCCGGCCAGTGCGGCGTGCGCGGCGTCGAATGCCTCCTTGAGGCTGCCGTTGCGCACATGCGCCGCGGCCACCTGGGCCTGCAGCACCTGCAGGAAGTGCCGGGTCTGCGCGATCGCGGCGTCCACCGCCTCCCGCCCGCGGGCCACCGCGCCACGCCCGCCCACCAGCACCTCGGCCCGCAACGCGGCCACGGTGTCCAGAGTGGACGATGCCCAGTCCCGGTGATAGGCGTCCCCGGTGTAGAGCGCGGCCTGGGATTCCACCAGGTCACCGGCGAACAGGATCCGCTGCCGCGGCAACCAGGCCACCAGGTCGCCTTCGGTGTGGCCGCGGCCGCAATAACGCAGTTCCAGGTCACCGCGGTCGCCGCCGAGCGGGATGGTGAGCCGGTCGGAGAAGGTCAGCGTGGGCCAGGTGAGCCCGGGGATGGTCTCCGGTTCCCGGAACAACCGGGGCATCCGGGCGAACTCCGAGGCCCAGTCCGCCTCCCCACGCTCGGCGATCAGCGCCCTGGTGTGCTCGTGCGCCACGATCACCGAGGCGTCGAAGGCACTCGCGCCGAGCACCCGCACCGCGTGGTAGTGGCTGAGCACCAGGTACCGCACGGGTTTGTCCGTGTGCTCGCGCAGCCGGGCCAGCCACCCCCTGGCCGCCGCGGGCGTGGCCATGGCCTCGAAACAGACCAGGAAGTCCTCGCCCTCGATCGCGCCCACGTTGGGATCCCCGGCCGCGGTGAGCGCGTACACCCCGTCCCCGAGCACCTCCAGGGTCTGTTCCTTGGGCGCCAGGTCGGCGGCGGAGGCGAACGGCTTGCCGGACATGCGGACCTCCCTGCTCAGCATCCGAGCCGCAGCCTAGGGGACATGCCCCCGGTCCCGGTGTCCGCCAACGGGTCAGGGGTGGGCGACCGGCGAAGCCGCCCGCACCCGCCGCTCAGCCGCGCAGCACCCGCTTCGGCAGCCGCACCTTGGACCCGTCGATCCAGCGCAGCACGTTCCAGTGCACCGACGGCAGCCGGTCGAACCGCCCCTCCCAGACGACCTCGCAGCCCTCCGCCACCGGCCGCACCAGCGCCATCCGGGAAGACGCCCACACCAGCCACAACCCAGGCTGCCCCTGCACCGCGTCGGCGAACTGGATCGCGGCCTGCCGCGGCTTGCCGATCACCACCGAACAGCGCCGCCGGTACCAGGGCGCCACCAGCCGCCACAGCGCGGACAGCATCCGCGGCAGCAGCATGACCAGCCAGAACAGCACCGAGATCAGCGCGGCGAACAGCGTCTCGAACACCCCGTCCAGATCCACCATGTCCAGCGGGTCGGGACCTTCCGGGTCCTCGGAGTGCCGCCGCGCCCCGTCCCGGGTGCGGCCGCGCACGTAGTACCGCAGCCGCACCTCGCCCACCGCCGAGACCCGCGCCGGCTCCCGCCAGGCGCCGCGCACCCACTCCCGCACCCGCTGCTCAGCCTCGACGCCCTCCGGCGCGTCCCCCGCGACCACCAAGCCCCCCAACGCCATCCTCCCCAGTCAGCCGAGTCCCCCAGTCACCTACCAGGACACCGGCGGCCCCACGAAGGTTGCCGGGGTCGCTCAGCCGTCCAGCGTGCCCGCGGGCAACCGCACCCGGGAGCCGTCGGCCCAGCGCAACGCCCGCCGCTCGATCCGCGGCGCCGACTCACCCTCGCCCTGCCACAACGGCTGGCACCATTTGGGCCGGACGTGCAGCAACGCCATCCGCTGCCCGGTCCACACCAGCCACACGTCGTCCTGCCGGTTCGCCGCGTCCGCGAACCGCACGCCGAGCTGCCGGCTCCGGCCGAGCACGGTCGCGGTCCGCCGCGCCGCCTGCCTGCTGACCAGCCGCAGCAGCAGCCAGACCAGCCGCGCCCCCAGCAGCAACACCCACAGCAGCGCCGAGACCACCGCCGCGACCAGCAGCTCACCGAGTCCGGTGGCCTCACCCAGCGGCGCGGCCACCATCTCCTCCGCGCCGCCGGACCCGGGCTGGTCGGGGTTGCGCGCCGAGCCGTCCACCCGCCGCCCGTGCACGTGGTACCGGAACCGCATCTCCCCCAGCGGCACCGCCCGCGCGTCCTGCCCCCACTCGCGGTGCGCCCACTCGGCGACCTCCGCCGCCCGCCGGGCCGCGATCTCGGGCTTCACGCCGGTTCCCGTTTGATCCTGGCCCGCTCGGCCCGGTCCGGCGGCAGCACCACCCGGCCGCCGTCGGGCCAGATCACCGCGAACTGCCGGGTGGCGAACTGGGCCTGGCCCTGCCACACGATCCGCGGCCCGCCGCCGTCCACCACCAGCAACGCCACCCGCCCCGGCGTCCAGCCCAGCCACAACCGCCTGCGCACCCGCCGCGCCGCGTCCGCGAAGCCCACCGCGGGCGAGGCCGGCGGCGCGGTCACCGTGCCGCGCCGCAGGTCCAGGTCACCGTCGCCGTCCAGCACGAGCTGCACCAGCACACCGGCGAAGCGGACCAGGTTCCAGGCGAGCCTGCGCAGCCGCCGGGTGCCGATCACGGTCCCGTCGCTGCGCCGTCCCTTGACCCGGAACTCGGGCCGCACCTTGCTGATGTGCACCACCCGCACCGGTTCCCGCCACTGCCGGGACAACTCGGCCCGCACCTGCTCGCGGACGCCCGCCGCCACCTTCACCATGAAAGAACCCCCAGTTCCGGCGGAGATCCTACCGGGATGGGGGCTAGCACTCCTCGGCGTCGACGTCCTGCCGCAGGTGGTACTCCCAGCCGTGTTCCTCGCTGTGCCGGAGGTCGTAGTGGTGCACGATCTTGGGCCCCTGGTGCAGGTGGACGTGGGTCACCGTGGCCAGTGCGGCTGGACTGGCGGAGGTGAACGTCTGCCACCGGCCGTCCAGGGGACCGCCGACGAAACGCGCCAGGAACGTGTGCACCGGGTCCTTTCCACCGTTGCGGCGACAAGTGTCTTCCCAACAGTATGCCGGTGGGTGCCAACGTTGGCCGTCACGTTAACGCGTTGGGAGCAGCCGCCAGCCGTGCGCCCGGTTGCGTTCGGCCCAGAACTCCGCGTACCGGCCGCCGCGCGCCATCAGCTCCTCGTGCGTGCCGCTCTGCGCGATCCGGCCGCCGTCCAGCACCACGATCTGGTCGGCGGCGACCACGGTCTGCAGGCGGTGCGCGATGACCAGCAGGGTGCGGTCGGCGGTGAGCGCGGTCAGCGCGTCCTGCACGGCGGACTCGTTTTCCGGGTCCAGCGCGGCGGTTGCCTCATCCAGCAGCACGATCGGCGCGTCCTTGAGGATGGCGCGGGCGATGGAGATCCGCTGGCGCTCGCCGCCGGAGAGGGTCACCCCGCCCTCGCCGGTGCGGGCCTGCCAGCCGCCGGGCAGCCGGGCCACGATCTCCTCGACCCTGGCCAGCCGGGCGGCGGCGCGCACCTGTTCCCCGGTGGCGCCGGGTCTGCCCACCCTGATGTTCTCCTCGATGGTGCCCTCGAACAGGTAGACGTCCTGGAACACCAGTGACACCAACGACATCAGCTCGTCACCGGCGATCTCGCGGACGTCCACCCCGCCCACCCGGACCGAGCCGGAGTCAACGTCGAAGAACCGGGCGATCAGCCGGGTGACCGTGGTCTTGCCGGAGCCGGACGGGCCGACCAGCGCGGTCATGCTGCGCGGCGGCACCCGCAGCGACACCTGTTCCAGCACCGGCCTGCTGTCGTAGCCGAAGGACACCTCGACCAGCTCGATCGTGGTGTCGCCCGGCTTGCGCGGGGCGGTGGGCTGAGGCAGCAGCGGGGTCTCCAGCAGTTCGATCATCCGGCTCAACGCGTTGCGCCCCAACCGGATCGCGCCACCCAGGTCGGCCGCCATGGCCAGCGGTTCGACGAAGCGGGCGGCCAGCACCAGCAGCGCGAGCAGTTCCGGCACCCCCAGGCTGCCGCCAAGGGCGAAGGACACGCCGAGCACCAGCAGCGCGGTGAAAGTGGCCTGCACGACCAGTCCGAACCCGATCATCCCCCACACCCCGGTGGTGATCATGCGGCGACCGGCATCCCGTTGCGCCACCAGGGCTTCATCCAGCAGCCGATAGCCCTCCACGGTCCGCCCGAAGGCCCGCAGCACCGGCTGGGTCTGGGCGAACTCGACCACCCGCCCGCCTGCTTCGGCGATCACCAGGTCCCGGCCGTGGTCGGTGCGCTGGATCAGCCGCCCGCTCCACTGGTAGACGAGGTAGAGCACCGGCACGGCCAGCGTGGCGGCCAGTGCCAGCCGCCAGTCGAAGACGTACATCAGCAGCACCACGGCGGCCGGGGTCACCACGGCGTCGATCAGCGGCCGCAACAGGTGCGCGGGCACCTGCATCACGTTGATCACGCCACCGCTGGTGAGCTGCCCGAGCTTGCCGACCCGGTCCCCGGTGAACCAGCCAAGCGGCAGACTGGCGATCTGGTCGCCCAGCCGGTGGTGCAGCCCACGGGACATGCTCGACCCGGCCCGGTACCCGGCGAGCTGGGCGAGGTAGGCGGCCACCGCCTGCGCCACCGCGACCACGGCGAACACCGCCAGCCACGGCCAGGCATCCCCCGGCGTCGGCCCGAGCAGGGCCCGCAACACCGGCACCAGCAGGGCGAACGCCGCGCCCTGCAACACCGCGGCCAGCCCCATCACCCCGATCATCCGGCGCAGCGGGGCGGCGTGCCCAGGGCCGAGGACGGTCAACAGCGAGCGGATCATCGAGTCTCCAGCGGCGAAGTGTGCGGCTGCCAGCTACCGGCGCGTTCGTGCGCGGCCCACATCCGCGCGTACAACCCTTGCCGGACAAGAAGTTCCTCATGCCTACCCAGTTCGGCGACCACTCCGGCGTTCAGCACCGCGATCTGGTCCGCCGCGGCCACCGTGGACAACCGATGCGCGATGACCAGCAGCGTGCGTCCCGCGACCAGCGTCGACAACGCCTGCTGGATAGCCGACTCGGACTCCGGATCGGCGAAGGCGGTGGCCTCGTCCAGCACCAGGATCGGCGCATCGGCCAGCAACGCCCGCGCGATGGAAACCCGCTGCGCCTCCCCACCGGAGAACCGGGCGTCCTCCCCGATCACCGAGTCATAACCGCGCGGCAAAGCCAAGATCCGCTCATGGATCTGCGCCGCCCGCGCCACCCGCTCCACAGTGGACTGTTCAGCCTCCGGCACGGCCAGCCGGATGTTGTCGGCCACCGAGGCCCGCAACAACTGAACATCCTGCAGCACAAAGGAAACCCGCCGATAGAGCTGCTCAGCCGACAGTTCCCGGATGTCCACCCCGCCCACACTCACCGACCCCTCGGTGACATCGAAGAACCGGGGCAACAACTTCGCCAAGGTCGATTTCCCCGACCCGGAAGGCCCCACCAACGCCGTCACAGTCCCCGGCGCCAGCTCAAGATCAACCCCCCGCAACACCGGCGCGTCCACGGCGTAACCGAAATGCACCCCCCGCAAACTGACCCGCCCGTCCACCGGATCAGCCCCCACCATCTCCGGCGCCGCCAACGTCTCCGCATCCAGCACCGCCGCCACCTTCGCCGCCGCCAACCGAGCCGCCCGGAGCTGCTCCGAGGTATGCGCCAGCGTCGTGATCGGAGCCGCGATCCCCAACCCCAGCAACGCGAACGGCAACACATCCGCCGCCGCCAACCACCCACTGGTCACAAAAACAGTGCCCCCACCCAGCACCACCAGCAACATCACCACCGGCGAAAGCAGAATCTGCCCAACAGCACTGACCTTGGTAACCCCACCAACCCAGTCCAAGAAGAACGTGGCGAAATCATCAGCAGCCCTGGTGAACCGCTCATGCGCCTTACGAGACTGCCCAAACGTCTTCACCACCGCGATACCATTGACAAACTCCACCGCACTGCCATTGATCCGCCCCAACGCCTGATCATAGGCAACCATGTTCTCGCCATACCCGGCCATGGCCCGAAAATAGAAGTGCAACCCCAACCCCACCGGCACCAGCGTAACCAACGCCATCCGCCAGTCCACCCAGAACAAATACCCCAACGCCGCCACCGGCGTGACAATCCCCGCGGTCAGATCCAGCAAAGAATGCGCGACCAGATGATGCATGGCAGTGACATCATCCTGCAAAGCCTTCTTCACCACCCCCGAGTTCCGACTCCCAAACCACCCCAACGGCACCTGCCCCAACCGAAAGGCCATCCGCCGCCGCAAATCCAGCTGAAGATCAGCATCAGCCAGATGAGTCAACCCCCCAGCCAAAAAGAACAACACAAACCGAGCCCCCAAAGCCCCCACCGCAACCCAAACAATCCCCCAAACAGCCCCGGCCCCACCCCCAAGCAACACCCGCCCCAACTCCGCCACCGCCACAAACGGCACCACCGCGGCCAACGCGGCAACCACCTGAGCCACCACAGCCACCCGAAGCCGCCCCCGAACAGGCGCCAGCAACCGAGCCAACGCAGCCCGATCAGGCCGCAAGCCCCCCGAACCCTCGCCCATCCCCACAACCCCAATTTAGACAACGTACAAACAAAAGTTAGGCCAACCTAACCACCCCCAAACCCCCCAAAGCAACCCCCACCCCCGGAGTGTTGGCCGTTGTCGTACGGAGTGTTGGCCGTTGTCGTACGGCACGTTGGCCGTTGCGGGACGGCGAGGGCGAGGCGAGGCGGACGAGCCCCGGCGAGGCGGCACGGGCGGTCGCGGCCGGAACGGGGCGGGGCCGGAACGCGACGGGGCCGGAGTAGGGCACGAGGCGAGACCGGGATCGGGCGGGGACTGGCGGGACGGGGCGGGCCGACACGGCGGGGCGAGGCGGCACGCGGCGGGGCGAGGCGATGTGGCTGGGCGGCGCGGGTCGGGGCGAGGCGGGTCGGGGCGGGTCGGGACGAGGCAAGGCGGGTCAGGTCGGGGCGGGTCGGAGGCCGGGCGGGGCGAGCCGAGGCAGCGCGGGGCGGCGGGCGACGCGGACGGGCGGGCGGATCAAGACGGCACGGCACGACACAGGCGGTACAACGCAGTGCGGCGCAGGACGGCGATGCGCGGCGCAGGGCAAGGCGACAGTGGGCGAGGCAGCGCACCGAAAAGCGAGGCGGGGCGACGGAGACGAGCCAAGAAGCACGCGAAACTGCCAGTCGACGGTCGAGCCCGGGGCCCGACCATTACGGGCTGATCGACATCCCGCCCACAACAGCCAACGTGCCGTCCCATTCCGGCCAACACACCGTCCCAGAACGGCCAACACACCGTCCATAACGGCCAACACGCCGGCGAGGGGTTCAACCCGCCGGTGTGTTGGCCGTTTTCGTACGGTGTGTTGGCCGTTGTTGTACGGCGTGTTGGCTGTTGTGGGCGGAGGAGAGCGTGGAGGGCTAGCAGGCGGGGTGGGTTTTCAAGGTCCTGCTGAATTGTTGCTCTTGGCCTCGTGATCAGGACGCAGGCTGCGAGGGTGCGAGGGGCAGTCGTCGGTTGAGTGCGGCGACAACCTGGGCCCGCCCATCCATCAGGTAGAAGTGATCGCCAGGGAAGACCTGGAGATCGAAGCCACCGGTCGTCGTCTTGTCCCAGTCGCGCGCCTGGTCCACTGTCAGTTCCGGATCGCTGTCCCCCACGAACGCGGTCACCGGACACCCAAGCGGTTCCGCCGGCGCAGGCAGATAGGTCTCGATCAGCCGATAATCCGCCCGCACGATCGGCAACAACAACTCCCGCAACTCCGGGTGCTCCAACACCGCAGCGCCCGTCCCGCCCAACGCGCTCAGCTCGTGAACCAACCCCTCGTCATCCCGCAGATGCACCTCCCCCAGCACCGCGTGCTCCGGCGCCTCCTTCCCCGAAACCACCAACCGCTGCGGCATCGGCAACCCAGCCCGCCGCAACGCCAACGCGGTCTCATACGCCACCGATGCCCCCATGCTGTGCCCGAAGAACACAAACGGCCGATCCAACTCGGCCCGCAACCCCGAGACCAACTGCGCGACCAACTCATCCATCGTGGTCAACGCGGGCTCGCTGAACCGCTCCTCCCGCCCCGGATACTGCACCGCCAGCATCTCCACCCCGGCAGGCAACAGCGGCGGCCACAACCGGTACGCGCTGGCGGTGCCGCCCGCGTGCGGGAAGCAGAACAGCCGGAGCCGTGCCTGCGGACGGGACTGGTAGCAGCGAACCCAGGGCCCGGTCACGGGGTGGCCTCCTCGAACTCGGCGAACAACGTCGAGGAAGACGGTAGCCGCCGCACCCGGGTGGCTACCGCGTTAGCAGCGTCTCACCCGCGGCCCGGCTCGGTCAGCCGCCCAGCTCGGTCAGCCGCGCCTGCGCCCCGGCGATGGCCCGATCCACCGTGAAGGCGTAGAACTGCTCGGACATGTCCGGCGTCAGCAGGTACTCGGCCATCGCGGCCAGCCCGTCCCTCGGGTCGTCCCGGTAGGCGCCCAGTGCCTCGGTGATGGTGGTCTTGGTGCCCTGGTCCTCCGCCGAGCGCTCGTCGTAGGACATGATCAACAGGATGGCCGCGTTGAGCAGGGTGCTGTAGACCATCGGCGACTCCGCGCCGAAGCCCGCCCGCCGCAGCACCCGCACGCCGCGGTCCAGGATGCGCAACGCCGAGGGCACGATCGGGCCGCGCAGCACCAGCCAGCGGGCCACGCCGGGGAAGCCGCGCAGCACCGGGCGGGCGCCGATCAGCAGCTCGGTGAACCACTCCCGCCAGTCCAGATCCTCATCCGGGCACGGCATCCGGGACACCACCCGGTCGGCCACCGCGTGGTGCACGGCCGCCCGGTCGCCGACGTGGTGGTAGATCACCGTCGGCCAGCAGTCCAGCTCGGTGGCGAGCTTGCGCACGGTCCAGCCGGCCAGGCCCTGTTCGGCGGTGAGCCGTTCGGCGGCGTCCACGATCAACTCGGCGGTCACCGGCGGCTCGCCGCGGAAGACCCGGGGGCCGCGTTCGCTCGCGGAACTCGTCACGTGCTCACCGTAACCGCAGCGACCTACTTGGCGATCTGCCGGATCAGCTCGGCGACCTGGTCCGGCCGGGACAGGAACGGCGAGTGCGAGGCGCCGAGTTCGGACACCGATCCGCACCGCCGCGCGAACTGCCGCTGCACGAAGGCGGGAATGGCGTTGTCCTCGGTGGTGACCAGGTAGGAGGTCGGCACCTCCCGCCAGGCCGCCGCGGTCAGCTCGTCCAGGAACGGCCGCAGGGCCTGTGGCCGCAACCGGGCCACCGCCGCCTGGGCCCGCTCGGCGGGCAGGTCGTTGTAGAAGACCTCCGCCGCGCCGGTGACCCGGACCAGACCGTCCTCGCCCACCTCCCACCACGGCGGCGAGCCGTCGCCGCCCGCGGCCGCGACCAGCGAGTCGCCGACGTCGAGCACGAACGCGGCCAGGTAGAGGATGTGCGCCACGTTGGGCAGGCCGGCCAGCGCCTCGGTGACGACCACGCCGCCGTAGGAGTGCGCCACCACCACGACCGGGCCGTCCACCGCAGTCACCGCCGCCCGCACCGCGGCCGCGTCCTCGGCCAGGCCCGCGGCCGGATCCCCGAGGGTGGGCAGCTCGACCGCGACCACCGGCCACTCGCCGAGCAGCGGGATCAGCTCGTCCCAGGTCCAGGCGCCGTGCCAGGCGCCGTGCACCAGGACGAGGGTGGGGGATTCAGTGGTCATGGCGCTTCCCTAACGGTCAGACCCGGTCGATCAGGGCCTCGGTGAGCTGTTTGAAGAACTCCGGGCCGTCCACCGTGCGGGCCACCTTGATCGCCGGCCGGTCGGTGATCCCGCCGAGTTCGGCCGAGATCTCCTTGCCGTAGCCGCGCAGGTCGGCCACGGTCTGCCCGCGGGTCTTCTCCCCGCGCAGCTCCACGCTGACCGGCAGCTCGCGGTAGGTGGCCAGGTCGGGGTGCAGCAGGATGGCCGCGGCCAGCGGGTCGTAGAGGGTGCAGCAGCGTTCGCCGAGCATCCGGCTGTAGAAGTCCACGTAGAAGCCGAGCACGTCGTGCGCGAATTTGCCGCGCGGGCCGGTGCTGGCGGCCAGGGTGTCCAGCCAGTCGGCGTCGGCGCGGGCGGAGTGGGTGACGTCCAGGGCCACCAGGGTCAGCTCGAAGCCTGCCGCGAAGACCAGGTCGGCGGCCTCCGGGTCGTGCCAGATGTTGGCCTCGGCGAACGGGGTGGCGTTGCCGGGGGCGTCCACCGCACCGCCCATCACCATCACCGAGCGCAACAGGCTGGGCAGTTCGGGCTCCAGCAGCAGGGCCAGCGCCACGTTGGTGAGCGGGCCGAGCGCGAGGAGATCCAGCTCGCCCGGGTGCTGCCGGGCGAGCTGGACGATTTGTTCGGCCGCGGACTCGCGCACCGCGGGCCGGGACGGCTCGGGTCCCTCCCAGCGGCCGAGCCCGTGCGGACCGTGGACGAACTCCGAGGTCAGCAGGGGTTGGGCGAGCGGACGGGCGGCGCCGACGGCCACCGGCACGCCGTCCAGCCCGAGCACGTCCAGGATCCGCCTGCTGTTGTCCGCGGCGACCTGCGCGGGCACGTTTCCGTGGACGCTACCCACAGCGACGATCTCCACGTCCGCCTGCGCGGCCAAATACAGGATCGCGAGCGCGTCGTCGATCCCCGGATCGGTGTCCAGCACAATTCGCACGGTTGAACAGTCAATCAGACTCACCGGTCCGTTCCGGAGAACGGTTTCGGGACTGTGATCTGGGGATTCGACTCCACCTCGGCCACGATGGCGGCCCAGTCCCGGCGCGGATGCTCCACCTGGCCGAGTGACACCACTTCGCGGCCGCAGAAGAACGTGAGCACCCAGTCACCCATCACCCGCACCTTCCGGTTGACCGTGGGCACCCGGCTGAGGTGGTACAGCCGGTGCAGCATCCAGGCCAGGAAGCCGCGCAGCCGGATGCCGTAGACCTCGGCGACCCCCTTGTGCAGCCCGAGGCTGGCCACCGAGCCGACGTGCTTGTGCCGGTACCCGCGCACCGGCCGGCCGCGCACCGCGGCCCGCAGGTTGTCCGCGAGCACCTTGGCCTGCCGGACCGCGTGCTGGGCGCTGGGCGCGCACACGGTCAGGCCGCTGGCCGACAGGTCGGGCACGGCCGCGCAGTCACCGGCCGACCACACCCCGTCGGCGCCGATCACCCGGAGTTCCGGATCGCACTGCACCCGGCCGCGCGCGTCCACCGGCAGACCCGATCGGGCGGCGAGCGGGTTGGCCTTGACCCCGGCGGTCCACACGATGGTGTCGGCGTCGAATTCCGACGCTGCCGAAGACCCGCTCGCGGGGTCGAGCATGGATGCGGTGAGCACCACGTGGCCACCGTCCATTGCGGACACCCGGGTGCCCAGGAGCACCTCCATACCGCGCTTGCGCAACCGGCCGACGGTGTAGTCGGCCATGCTCGGGCTCACTTCCGGCAACACCCGATCGGCTGCTTCCACCAGCACCCAGCGCATGTCCTTTTCGGACAGTCGGGGGTGCTGACGGAGGGCAGCGCGGGCCATGTCCTCCAGTTCGCCGAACACCTCGATCCCGGCATATCCCCCACCCACCACGACGAAGGTGAGGGCCCGCCGCCGCAGGGCCGGATCGTCGGTGGTGGAGGCCACGTCCAGCCTGGACAGCACGTGGTTGCGCAGGTGGATGGCCTCGCCGACGGATCCGAAGCCGATCCCGCACTCGGCCAGACCGGGCACCGGCAGCGTCCTGGCGACCGCGCCGGGGGCCAGCACGAGGTGGTCGTAGGGCAGCTCGGTCGGCACGCCCTCCACCGGCAGCACGGTGACGATCTTGCGCCCGGCGTCCACCGTGGACACCCGTCCGGTGAGCACGGTGCACTTGCGCAGGACCTTGCGCAGCGGTACTACCACATGGCGCGGCTCGATCGAGCCCGCCGCTGCCTCGGGGAGGAACGGTTGGTAGGTCATGTTCGGCTGCGGGTCGACGACGGTGATCGTCACCTCGCCCGCGCTCAGCTTCTTCTGGAGTCGCAGCGCGGTGTACATGCCGACATAGCCGCCCCCGACCACGACGATCCGTTGCGGTCCGCTCATCGCTCTCCCCGTTCGTGACGCTCTGCACTGACCCTGTCGAGCCTGCTGCGAAGCGGTCAGTGACAACTCCCCCACAGGAACCAGCGCGCTCCCCCGGGAGAGGGGATCCACGCGATTCCGGTCACGTGCGGCAACCAATTCGACTATCGGTACGTTTAACGGCCGAGGGCCGGCGCCACCTGCGGCGGCCCAGTGGAACCACTGGTCAGCGGTGCAACCCGGCTCGGGACTGCGGCGTATGAACAGCGCAGGACAGAACCGAGGAGCTGGACACATGGGCCGTCGATCGCGAGAGAGTGAGCAATCCCGCACTCTGGGTAAGGCTTTGCTGCTCACCCTGGGATCCACCATCGTGCCCGGCTCCGGGCACCTGGCCCTGCGCAAGCGGGCCGGCTGGTTCCTGCTGGCGATCTTCCTGCTGCTGCTCGGCGGCGGGCTCTACGTCGGGCTGACCCTCACCCAGGAGGAGCTGCTCCGTTACGCGGTGTCACCGCGGGTGCTGCTCGGCGCGATCATCGCCTGCGCCGTGCTCGCGCTGCTGTGGATCACCGTGGTGCTGCGCACCTTCGCGCTGGCGCGCCCGCGCGGCGGCATGCGGGCCGGCGGCCGGATCATGGCCACCCTGGTCGTGCTCACCCTGTGCGCGGTGATCGCCGCGCCGTTCGGCTACGCCGCCTACACCGTCAACACCTACCGCTCGCTGCTGCAGAACCTGTTCCCCACCAACGGGAGCACCGCGGGCGGCCAGGGCGGCACCCAGCCCAGCCAGGGCGGCGACGTGGAGGCGATCAAGAAGCCGCGGCTCAACATCCTGCTGGTGGGCAGCGACGCGGGCCCGGACCGCACCGGCACCCGGACCGACACCATGATGGTGGCCAGCCTGGACACCCGCAGCGGCCAGACCGTCCTGTTCGGACTCCCGCGCAACCTGCAGCGCGCCCAGTTCCCGCCCGGTTCGCCGATGGCCAGGCAGTTCCCCAACGGCTTCCACGACGGCCGGGACCCGAACTCGGGCGAGTACCTGCTCAACGCGCTGTACAAGTACGGCAACGAGCACCCGCAGCTGGCGCCCAGCGGCCCGAGCACGGTGGCCGGGCTGAACCTGCTCAACTCCTCGATCAGCCAGATGCTGGGCGTGGAGCTGGACTACTACATCCAGGTCAACATGGCCGGGTTCGCCTCGATCATCGACGCCCTCGGCGGGGTGGACGTCAACGTCGGCCCCCGGCCCATCCCGATCAACGGCCTCGGCCCGCACGGCGAGCAGATCCGGCCCAAGGGCTGGATCCCGGCCGGGCAGCAGCACCTCAACGGCGAACAGGCGCTCTGGTACGGCCGTGCGCGCAGCGACGGCAGCGACTACATGCGGATGAGCCGCCAGCGCTGCCTGATCAAGTACGTCATCGAGCAGAAGAGCCCGATGGACATGCTGACCAACTTCCAGGGCGTGGCCGCGGCCACCCAGGACAACGTGTCCACCAACATCCCGCAGGACGTGCTGCCCGCACTGCTGGGCCTGGCGAACAAGGCCCGCGCGCTGCCGATCCAGAGCATCTCCTTCGACCCCAACCTGGCCACCCGCAACGGCGGCAAGTTCTCCACCGCCATGCCGGACTTCAACTACATGCGCGAGGTCGTGCGCAACGCCCAGGCGCTGACCACCTCGACCACCTCGGCCAGCCCGACCACCACCAGCACCGCGACCCCGCCGTCGAGCACCCCCGGCAAGCCGGGCGCGCCCAGTGGCAAGCCGCCGGTGCGCACCAGCGGCACCCAGCCGCCGGCGGGCAGCTCGCCGAACATCGCGCCGCCGGACTCGCTGGACCAGATCTGCTCCACCGACCCCGGCCAGACGGACAAGAACTGAATTCCGGCCTACGCTGCCCGCCATGGGCGGCGAGGCTGGGCTGGCACTGACCGGAGCGACCCTCATCGACGGCACCGGAGCCGATCCGGTGTCCTCGGCCACCGTGCACACCCTGGGCGACCGGATCACCTCGGTGCACAGCCCGGTGCGCTCGGGCGCGCGGGTGCTGGACCTGTCCGGCCTGACCCTGCTGCCCGGCCTGATCGACGCGCATGCGCACCTGGGCCTGATCGACCTGGGTGAGCGGGCGCCGATGTCCCCGGCCCGTACCGCGGCGGAGATGTTCCGCAACGCCGAGCTGTGCCTGCTGGCCGGGCACACCACCGCGCGCGACCTGGGCGGGGCGGACGGCGGGCTCGCCGAGGTGATCGACGCGGGCCTGGTGCCCGGCCCCCGGCTGCTGCCCTCCGGGCCGATGCTGACCCAGTCCGGCGGCCACGGCGACCACACCCCGGGCTTCCTGGACCGCGAGCAGCACCACGGCGGCTTACCAGGGCTGTCCCAGGCGGTGCAGACCTGTGACGGCCCCGAGGAGGTCCGCCGGGCCGCCCGGCACGCCTTCCGGCGGGGCGCCACCCAGCTCAAGGTGGCCGCCTCCGGTGGGGTGCTGTCCATCTCGGCCGGGCTGGGCGACACCCAGTTCACCGTGGCCGAACTGCGCGCCGCGGTCGAGGAGGCGGCGGCCAGGGGCAGCTACGTGACCGCGCACGCCCATGGCAGACAAGCGATCCACAATGGACTCGAAGCCGGGATCAGCTGCTTCGAGCACGGCAGTTTCCTGGACGAGCAGACCGCGGCCCGGATGGCCCTGCACGGCGCCGCCCTGGTCCCCACACTGTCCATTGTGGACATTCTGGACCGTCCGGATCTCGCCGACCGCCTGGCCGCGGTGCGCACCGCCATGCGCGAGGCGGTGCTGGTGGCCACCGCGGCAGGCGTGCTGGTCGGCTCCGGCAGCGATCACCTCGGCCCCGGCCAGTACCGGCGCGGCCTGGAGATCGCGGTCAAGGCCACCCTGCTCGGCGCGATGGCCGCGATCGTCTCCGCCACCCTGACCAACGCCCGGATCCTGCGGCTGGAGCACGAGATCGGCTCGGTCGAGGAAGGCAAGTGCGCGGACCTGATCGCGGTCGACGGTGATCCACTGGCCGAGCCGGAGCTGTTCGCCGATCCGGACCGGGTGGTGCTGGTGCTGCGCGGTGGCCGGATCGTCAAGGACACCCGGGGTTAGGCCGGATGGCCCCGGCGGGCGAGAGGCCTCCGCCCGCCGGAGTGGAAAACCCTGCCGGCTCAGCGAATCCGGTTCCGCTGGGTGTTGCAGCCGTAGAAGTAGCCGCAGAACTGGGTGTAGGGACCACGGTTGGCGGTCTCCGGGTTGCCGATCACCACACCGCTGTTGTCGGTGTTGCGGGCCGCCGTGCCGCCCGGCTTGTGCCCCCAGAACGGCTCGGACTGCAGCCGGTACCAGTGGTAGTCGATGAAGCCGGGGCCGGGTGCGACCACCAGTGCGCACAGCGGGCGTGGCGCCTCGGTGTCCGGGAAGCAGTCGAACCGGCGGTGCATGCCGTCGGCCAGCGCGCCCCTGGTCACCTCGGCACAGGTGACCGCGGTGTACATCGCGCCCGCGCCGCGGCCGGGCTGGGCGAAGGTGTTGGTCCGCCAGTTGCTGGCGTAGTTGTAGCAGTTGTTGTTGCGCAACGTGGTGGCGTCGTTGTTCCAGAACCCGGGGTTGAACGCGGTCCGCTCGATGTAGCAGACCACCGCGGCGGCGGACTCGCCGTCCTCGGGCGCCTGCTCCTGCCCCGGCGCGGCGGTGGCCTCACCGCTGCGGGTGTCCCTGATCGAGCGGGAGGCGGCACCGGTGGCCGAACTGACCGACTCCAGCTGCGAACCCAGGAACGTGGCCAGTGACTCATCCAGCGGCAACGCGTCCTCGGCCGCGTACCCCGCGCTCTCACTGCGACCGATCAGGCTGATCAGCCGCTCCCCCAAATCGGCCGCTCCCGCGCCACCTGCCGTCGCCCCCACCGGCAGGTACACACTGGCGAGCCCGAGGTCCGACGCGTGGTCGTCCCCCAGCGTCTCCACCTGAAAACCACGGAATCCCAGTCCGCTCGCCGCCGGCGCGGACTCGGTGAGCAACCCCCGATCGGCGGTCAGCGCGCGTAACGCGGCCCGCGCCTCGGCCCCGTCCCGCACCTCCCACACCGGGTTCGACCGACCGGAGAAAATATCTGCGGTAATGCGCAGCATCGGTTCATCCCTTCCCAGAAGACCGTCGTGCGACTACCGCCGACGCTGCCAGGAATCCCGCCGTACCAAGGAGATTCAGCCCCATGAGGCGCGAAGAACCGCCCCATGGTCTGCCCGATCCGACTGGAAATGCCTTACCGCTCTAGGGAATCCGGCCAGTTGGCCTAGCCCTCGCCGTCCACCTTGCGCGCCTTGGACGGCTGCACCCTCGGCGGTTCCCCCGGCATCTTCGGGTAATCCGGCGGGTACGGCATCTCGCCGAGCCCGTGATCGCGCTCATCCCTGGCGTACCACTCCAACGCAGTCTCGATCCCGAAGGCGTTCTCGTCCATACTCGCGTGTGAGTCCCCACGTTCGGCCAGCAACCCCGGCACGGTCAGCACGTCGAAGTCGTCCGGGTCCACAGTGGACAGATCAGCCCAGTCCAGCGGGAAAGACACGGTCGCCCGCGGCGTGCCGCGCACCGACCAGGTCGAGGCGACCGTGCGGTCCCGCGCGGCCTGGTTGTAGTCCAGGAACACCCGTTCGCCGCGTTGTTCCTTCCACCAGGCCACGGTGGCCTGCTCGGGCAGGCGGCGCTCGACCTCGCGGCCCAGCGCGATCACCGCGTGCCGGACGTCGATGAAGTCCCATTCGGGGCGGATCCGGACCAGCACGTGGATGCCGCGGCCGCCGGAGGTCTTGGCGAAGCCGGTCATGCCGGCCTCGTCCAGCACCTCGCGCAGCACGCCGGCCACCCGGACCGCGTCGTGGAAGTCGGTGCCCGGCTGCGGGTCCAGGTCGATCCGCAGTTCGTCCGGGTGGTCCACGTCGGGGCGCCGGACCGGCCACGGGTGGAAGTCCAGGGTGCCCAGGTTGGCCGCCCAGATCAGCACCGCGGGCTCGGTCGGGCAGACCTGTTCGGCGGTGCGGCCGGACGGGAAGGTGATCCGCACCGGCTGCACCCACTCCGGCGCGCCCTTGGGCACCCGCTTGGCGTAGAAGGGTTCCCCTGCCACGCCGTCGGGGAACCGCTTCAGCGTGGTCGGGCGCTCGCCCAGCACGCGCATCAGCGGCTCGGCCACGGCCAGGTAGTACTCGACCACCTGGCGCTTGGTGATGCCGCGCTCCGGGAAGTACACCTTGTCCGGGCTGGACACCCGCACGGCACGCGGTCCCGCCGGGCCGTCCACGGTCAGCTCGAGTGCTTCACCCCTGCTCACGGGCCTGGACGCTACCGGCCGCGGCCCCATCGCGCAGCAGACCGAAGGTCATCGCGTGCAGCAGCCCCAGGCTGGAGGGCGCACAGCTGACCAGATCGCGGCCCAGCACGTCCCGCAGGTGCTCGTGCCGGACCCACACCGCGGGGCCCTCATCGGGGCTCTCCGGCCCGCCCAGCCACTCCCCCACCTCGGCGTGCACGAAGTGGAAGAGCTGGTCGCTGTTGCCGTTGGAGACGCACCTGGTCAGGAACAGCCGGGGGCGCACCGCGGCCCAGCCGGTCTCCTCGGCGGTCTCCCGGACCGCGGCGGCCACCGGGTCCTCGCCCGGGTCGATGCCGCCTGCCGGGAGTTCCAGGCCGGTGGTCTCGGTGATGAAGCGGTGCCGGTGCAGCATCAGCACGCCGCGGTCGGGGTGTTCGAGCACCACGGCCACCGCGTTGGCGGTGCGGACCACGTGGTGCTCATAGGGCGGCGCGGTCGGCGGGCGCACCGCGATCAGGTCCAGGCTGACCCAGTCACTGCGGTACAGGCTGCGCTGACCTGCGGATTCCCAGCGCGGCGCGCTCGGCAGCCCGGCCAGGCCGAGTGCGGGATCATAAAGTGGCGTGCTGTCGGTGTCTGCCCTGTTCACAGCTCCGCACGCTACCGTTGCCGGTATGCGCGCAGCGGAACCGGACGACGAGCCGCAGGGCCCGCCAGGGCGGTTCGGTGAGGACCTGGTGGGGCTGGACCCCCACGATCCCGAGGCGAGGGCCTTCGCCCAGCACCTCGACCGGATCGAGCACGCGCCCAAGCCCTACACCGTGGAGGGCTACCTGGCCGGGGTCAGCGAGTTCGCCGATTCGGCCAACCGGGTCGGCGGCGGGCGCAGGCTCACCGCGGTGGTGCTGGCCGGGCTGATCCTGCTCGGCCTGATCCTGACCTTCACCGGCGCGCTCAACACCATCCTGCTGTTCCTGTTCTGAAAGATCCGCCTGCGAGCACCCCGGCGCGCGGCGTATTAGCGTGGTGGCATGGATCAGGGTCCGAAGGTCGCCAAGACCGAGCAGGAGTGGCGGGAGCAGCTCACTCCCGAGGAGTACCGGGTGCTGCGCCAGGCGGGCACCGAGCGGGCATGGACCGGCGAGTACACCGACACCAAGACCGCGGGCATCTACGAGTGCCGGGCGTGCGGGACCGAACTGTTCCGCAGCGACACCAAGTTCGAGTCGCACTGCGGCTGGCCGTCCTTCTTCACCCCGCTGGCCGGGGAGGCCGTGCTGCTGCGCGAGGACCGCAGCATGGGCGCGGTGCGCACCGAGGTGCTGTGCGCGACCTGCCACAGCCACCTGGGGCACGTCTTCGAGGGCGAGGGTTTCCCGACGCCGACCGACCAGCGCTACTGCATCAACAGCATCAGTCTGCGCCTGGTTCCCGCGCCTGCCGCCGAAGAGGCCTGAGCGGCCGCTCGGAGTAGCTGTGTAACGGCCGGATTTCGTTGTGGTTGAGCGAAATCCGGCCAAGCTCAAGCCTTCCCTAAGTTCTGCCCAATCCTGTATCAAATACTCTTGTCCCAGTGTGACCCAGACCGCACCATGAGGCTTCCTTGCTGGTGAGAGGGGGTCACGATGGACAATCCATGGGGACTGACCGGCCCGGAGTTCTTGCAGCTGTACGCCGTCGGACTGGCGGTGGCGCTGGTGCTGGCCGGGTGGATCCGGATCGCGGGGAGGCGACCGGACGCCCACGCCACCACACAGGTGACCGAGTTGACCACGGTCGAACTCGGTTACCTGGTCGGGGGCTCGTCGCGCGCGGTGGAGACCACGGTGGCGGGGTTGCTGGAGCGGGAGGCGCTGCGGGCCGCCAGGGGCGGTTTTGTCAGCGGCACCGGTCCACTGCTGTTGAAGGACCCGGTGGCCCGGCAGGTGCGCGAGTACACCGGGGACACCGGTCGCGGCACCCTGCGGTTGCTGGTGCACCGGGTCGCGGAGAGTCAGGCGGTCACCGACGTGGGTGCCCGGCTGGTCGACCGCGGACTGCTGGTGCCGCCGGATCGGTTGCGCGGCATGGGTTTGCGCTCGGCGCTGCCGCTGATCGCACTCGGCCTGCTCGGCGTGATGCGGGCGATCGACGGCGCCAGCCGGGACTTCCCGGTCGGCTACGTGATGCTGTTGCTGGTGCTGACCGGTGTGCTGGCCGGCTTCGCCGCCTGGCTGCCGGTGGCCTGGCGCACCCAGGCGGGTGACGCCGCGGTCGAGCGGGCGCTGAAGTCCACTTCGGACAGTGCGGCCGAACACGTGGCCAGGGACGGCATCGCGGCCTATCCGGACGCGCGAGTGCGTTCGGCGCTGCTCGGTCATTCGGCGCAGCAGCAGGTGCACGGAACCAGGGGCGGTCGCCGCTCCCGGGGCCTCAGCGACACCGGTTACCTGGCCGGGGGCTACGCCGGCGGCTATTCCGCCGGTGGTGGCGGTGCCGGAGACGGTGGCGGTGCGGTCGGCGGGGGCGGCGGCTGTGGTGGGGGCGGGGGTGGTTGCGGCGGCGGTGGCGGCGGCTGACGCGCTACCGTCGCCCCAACCAAGAGCGACGCGAGGTGGGGGTATGACCGAGACCTGGGGCCTGACCGGCCCGCAGTTCCTGCTCCTGTACGGGGCGGGGATGCTCGTCTCGATCGTGGTGGCCGTCTGGGCGCGCCGGTCCAGCCGGCGCGGCCGGCACGGTCCACCGGTGGGGCGGCTCAGTCCGGACGACATCGCCTACCTGGCAGGCGGTGGCGCCCAGGTGGTGCTCGCCGCGGTGGCCAGGATGCTGGAGCACAACATGGTGCGTGCTTCCAGGGACGGCACGCTCACCGTCACCAGAGTGCTCCCGCAGCACCCGCTGGACCGGGAGATCGTGGCCATGCTGAACCGCTCGCACACCGGCACCACCCGGTTGCGCTGGCTGCGGGATAAGTACAAGAACCACAAGCTGGTCGGGCAGGTACGCAACCGGCTGATCTCCCTGGGACTGGTGGTGCCGCAGGGAAGTCAGCGGGTGGGCAAGGTGATCGGCGCCGCCACCTTCGGGGTGCTGTTCATGATCGGCGTGGCCCGGCACTCCGCGGGCAACGCGAGTGGCAAACCGGTCGGCTACCTGACGCTGCTGCTGACGGTGACCGTGCTGCTGGCCGGGCTGGCGCTGTGGTGGCCTGGGGCGAGGCTCACCTTCACCGGCGCGGAGACCTTGAAGAAGCTCAGCGGCCGGATCCGGCAGCGCTCGACCACGACCGATCAGGGCGACCTGGTCCTGGTGGGCAGCGCGGCGGCGTTCCTGGTCGCGGTCGGCGGCGTGGCGGCGTTCCCGGACGAGGACGTCAGCCAGGCGCTGGCCATGCCGACCGCGGGCTCCGGCGGCTGGTTCAGCGGCTCCTCCGGCGGTTCGAGCAGTTCCAGCGGTTCCTCGTCCTGTTCCACCGGTTCCAGCAGCTCCTCCTGTTCCTCCTCCTCCAGCGACAGCGGTGGGGGCGGCGGCGGAGGCGGCTGCGGGGGCTGATCCCGTTACATCACCACGGCACCCTGGGGGTGGCGCAATGCACAACACCTGGGGCCTCACCGGCCCGGAATTCATCGGACTCTACGTACTGGCGCTGATCATCACCGTCGCGGTGGCGATCCGCCGCAGGCTGGCCGCGCGCAAGCTCCCGCCCGGTCACCCGAACCTGCCGCTGCTGAGCGCGGACGAGATGGCCTATCTCGCCGGCGGCACCCGCAGGCTGGTGGAGACGGCACTGGCCCGGCTGGTCGCAGGCGACATGCTGCGGGTCAGCCGCGGCACCCCGCCAACGGCCACCGGCAAGCCCGCCGAGTCCACAATGGACGCACGAGTGCTCGCCGAGGTGCGCGACCGCCGGACCAGGGTCGGCGTCGAGGGCGCCGTCCGGGTGCTCGAGCAGTCCCCGGAGCTGCACGAGATGCGGCAGCGGCTGACCAGGGGGCACCTGCTGGTGGCCCCGGAACGCTCCCGCGCGTGCCGGCTGGCCGCGGCCATGGTGTTCCTGCCGATCGGGCTGATCGGCGCGCTGCGGTTGTCCGACGGGGCCAGCGGCGGCAAGCCGATCGCGATCCTGATCGTCCTGCTGGCGCTGACCACGGTGCTGGCACTGGTCATCACGCTGGTGCCGGGACCGAGGGCCACCACGCTGGGCCAGCGCACGCTGTACAACGCCCGCTCCGGCGCCTACCGGCGCAAGGCGGCAGGCGTCACGGCAGGCGGATTCGTGGCCGCTGACGTGGTGCTCCTGGTCGCGCTGAGCGGAATGAGCAGCCACCCGGACTCGACCGTGGCCTCGGGCCTGGCCACCGACGGCGGCGGTGGGGGCGGCGGTGGCGGTGGCGGCTGCTCCGGTGGCGGCGGCGGTTGCGGTGGCGGCGGTGGGGGCGGCGGCGGCGGGGGTTGCGGCGGATGAGCACGATCCCGCGGCTGGGCGTCGGCATCGGCTGGCGCCCGGAGATCGACCTGACCGTCGAACGCCTGCCGCAGGTGGACTTCGTGGAGGTGGTGGCCGAGAACCTGTCCGGCCCCACCCTCCCCGAGTCGCTGGAGATCCTGCGCGCCAGGGGAATCCCGGTCCTCCCACACGCGGTCACGCTGTCCCTTGGCGGCGCGGACCCGGTCGTCCCCGACCGGGTCCGCCACCTGGCCGAGGTGGCCGAACGCCTGGGCGCCCCGCTGGTCAGCGACCACGTCGCCTTCGTCCGCGCGGGCGGCCTGGAAGCAGGTCACCTGATGCCCGTCCCGCGTACCAGGGACGCGCTCAACGTGCTGTGCGCCAACGTCAAAGCCGCCCAGCAGGACCTCCCGGTCCCGCTGGCGCTGGAGAACGTCGCGGCCCTGATCTCCTGGCCTGACAACGAGTTCACCGAAGCCCAGTTCCTCACCGAGCTGGCCGACCGAACCGGCTGCCACCTCCTGGTCGACGTGGCCAACCTGCACGCCAACAACCTCAACCTGGGCACCGACCCCGAGGAATTCCTCACCACCCTGCCGCTGGAACGCCTGGCCTACGTGCACGTGGCGGGCGGCAACACCGAACACGGCCTCTACCACGACACCCACGCCCACGCCGTCCCCCAGGAAGTCCTGGACCTCCTCGCCGACCTGTGCGCGCGAGTAACCCCACCAGGCGTCCTACTCGAACGCGACGACGCCTACCCCCCGGACGCCGAACTCGCCGCGGAACTGTCCGCCATCCGAGCGGTGGTCGAGACCCCCCGATGACCACCCCGGACCGCACCCGCCTGGCCAAAGCCCAAGCCGAACTCCTGCAAGCCCTCCTGGCCGACGGCCCCCCACCCCCAGGCTTCGACCCCACCCGCCTACAGGCCCAAACCCTTGCCCTACGCGCGAAACGCCGCCGCGTAACCGCCGCCCTACGCCCAGACCTCCCCGAACACCTGGGCCCCCGCTTCCGCCCCCTCTTCGACGAATACGCCACCACCCACCCCCGCCACGAGGGCGTAGGCGCCCGAACCGACGCCAACACCTTCGCCGACTGGCTGACCCAATCCGGCCACCTCCCCAAACCCCGCCCCCGCTGGTGGCCCCGCCGCCGCCCCTAGCCCACCCACCCCCACCCGGCGTGTTGGCCGTTCTCGTACGCCGTGTTGGCCGTTCTTGTACGCCATGTTGGCGGTTGTCGTACACGAGGTGGGCCCGGCTGGTGATGCAGCGTCCCAGAACGGCCAACGTGAGGTACGAGAACGGCCAACACGGCGTACAACAACGGCCAACACGCGGGGAGGTTTTCAAGCCCTGGCGGCGTGTTGGCCGTTCTGGGACGGTGTGTTGGCCGTTGTGGGCGGCGGAAGCGGGCGGGCGAAGCCCGGAGAACAAGCAGCCGGGTGGCTTTTCAAACACCTCCCGAGCGGTTTCCCCATCCTTTGATTTCTGCCCGTCCGGCGAGGACGCCTGTGTCTTTTGATCTTCGCCCTTGACTCGAACACCCACTTGACCAGCCCAAGTGTGAGTGGTTTATTACTCACATGACCCCCACCGGACGAGTCCTCTCCACGGCCGAGGAACGGCGGGAGACGGTCCTGCGCACAGCCGTCGGCGCGTTCGCCGCCAAGGGCTACTACGGCACCACCACCACCGAGGTCGCCAAGCTCGCCGGCATCTCGCAGGCCTACATCTACCGCCTCTTCCCCAACAAGGAAGCGCTCTTCGTCGCCGTCGTCCAGCGGTGCTTCGCCCAGATCCAGGAAGCCCTCACCCGGGGCGCGGCCTCAGCCCCGGATCGCACGCCCGAAGCCGTCATCAGCGCCATGGGCGAGGCATACGCCCGGCTCGTCGCCGACCGGGACCTGCTCCTGCTCCAGCTGCACGCCCAGGCCGCGGCCGCCTCCGACGAACTCGTGCGGTCGGCGGTGCAGGCGGGCTACGCGCAACTGGTCGAGTACGTCCGCGAGGTCTCCGGCGGCAGCGACTACCAGGTCCAGGAGTTCTTCTCCCGGGGTGCGCTCTGCCACCTGGTCGTGGCCATGGGCGCCGAGCGGGTGGACGCGCCATGGGCGGAGACCCTGTCCGCGGGCATCCGGCACTACTGATCGAGCCCTCGGCTCAGCCCGCGGCGAGTGCCCAGCCGGTGACGAACGGGCTCACCTGCCGCGTGGCCACCACCTTCAGCCCGGCCAGCGCCGCGGCCCGCCGCCACTCCTCGCTCGGGTAGAACTGCCACGCCCCCGGCCCGAACGCGGCCAGCGTGCGCACGGTCCGGTGCTGCTCGATCAGCACCATCCGCCCGTCCGCGCTGAGCAACCGCCGGGCCTCGGCGAACAACGCCTCCCGCTCGGCCGCGTCCCGCAGCTCGTGCGCGGCGAACACCGCCAGCACCACGTCCACCGAACCGGGTCGGCCGGGCAGCGACTCCGGGCGGGCCGGGATCACCCGCACCGTCTCCGGACGGAGCAGGCTGACCACGGCCCGCCGGTGCGCGATCACGTCCACCACCAGCCCGCGCGCGGGGGCCAGCACGCTGCGCAGGGCGGGCACCGACTCGTCCACCCCTGCGGTGACCAGCAGGAACCGGCGCAGGTGCAGGGGCAGCAGCTCGTGCAGCCAGCGCCAGCGTTGCAGTTCGGCGCCGCGCCGCAGGCTCACCGCGGTGGCCAGCCTGGCCAGCGCGAACCAGGTGGCACCGGCGAGGGCCGTCCAGGCTCCCGCGGCTACGGCGACGCGAACTGCCTTGCGCATCAGCAACTTTCGACGTGTTACGGCAGGTTGGTGATCAGGTCGGCGACCGGGAGCCGGGTGCCGGTGTAGAACGGGATCTCCTCGCGCACGTGCAGCCGCGCCTCGGTGCCGCGCAGGTGCCGCATGAGGTCGACGATCCGGTGCAGCTCGTCCGCCTCGAAGGCCAGCATCCACTCATAGTCGCCGAGGGCGAAGGAGGCCACCGTGTTGGCCCGCACGTCCGGGTAGTCGCGGGCTTCCTTGCCGTGGTCGGCGAGCATCTTGCGACGCTCCTCCTCCGGCAGCAGGTACCACTCGTAGGAGCGCACGAACGGATACACGCAGATGTACTTGCGCGGCTCCTCCCCGGCCAGGAACGCCGGGATGTGGCTGCGGTTGAACTCCGCGGGCCGGTGCAGCGCCACGTTGCTCCACACCGGGGTGCTGGCGCGGCCGAGCGGAGTGCTGCGGCGGAAGCCGTTGTAGGCCTCCTGCACCTGCTCGATCTCCTCGGCGTGCCACCAGATCATGAAGTCGGCGTCGGCGCGCAGCCCGGCGACGTCGTAGACGCCGCGGACGACAACGCCCTTGCCCTCCAACGACTCCAGGTACTCCGCGGTGGCCGCCCCGGCCTGCGCGCGGTCCTCGGGCAGGGCGCCCTGCTGGATCCGGAAGACCGACCACATGGTGTACCGGATGGTGTCGTTGAGTTCGTTGTAGTTCAGG
Source organism: Crossiella cryophila (assembly GCF_014204915.1). Classification (NCBI taxonomy): domain Bacteria; kingdom Bacillati; phylum Actinomycetota; class Actinomycetes; order Pseudonocardiales; family Pseudonocardiaceae; genus Crossiella; species Crossiella cryophila. Next base: position 3,372,870 of record NZ_JACHMH010000001.1, on the reverse strand, counting down.
CGGGCCATGTCCCCATACTCGCACCAGTCGGGCGGCGGGCGACGGCCAGGTGAGTGGCGACACGGGTCGCCGCGGCCTGCCCGGTCGCGATGCAGGCCGGAATGCCCACCCCGTGCAGGCTCGCGCCCGCCACGGCCAGGCCGGGCACCTCGGCAACGGCGGCCTCGATCGCGGCCACGGTCACGATGTGCCCGAGCGCGTACTGCGGCAGTCCGCCGCCCCAGCGCCGCACCACCGCGTCCACCGGCTCGGCCCGCACCCCGGTCAGTTCGGCCAGGTCCGCGCGCACCGCGGTGATCAGCTCGGCGTCCTCGCGCTGCAGGGTGGCGGTCTCGCCGAAGCGGCCGACCGAGGCGCGCAGCAGGGTGCCGCGTTCGGCGAAGTGGCCCCACTTGCGGCTGGAGAAGGTGAACGCCTTGGCGGTGAACGGGGTGCCGTCCGCGTGTTTCTCGCCGACGGCCAGCAGCACACCGGAGGCGGCAGGCAGTTCTGTCCCCGGCGGCAGGGCCAGGGCGAGCACCGCCATCGAGGAGACCTCGATCCGCCCGTAGGCCGCGGCGGCGGCCGGCACGACCTCGGCGAGCAGTTTGCGCGCGGCCGGGGCGGGCACGGCCAGCACCACGGCGTCGGCGTCCAGAAATTCCGGACTGGCCGCCGAACCCAGTTCCAGCCGCCAGCCCTCGGCGGTGCGGCGCAGTCCGCGCACGGTCACGCCCAGCCGCAGTTCCGCGCCCGAGGTCTCGGCCAGCCGGTCGACCAGTTCGCCGAGGCCACCGGTGAGGGTGCCGAACACCGGCGGCCGGGTCTCCCCGGGCTTGGGGCCCGGCCCGAGCGCCTGCGCGGCCGCGGCGGTCAGCGAGCCCGCACCGCTTTCCAGTGCCTCGACCAGCGGCGCCATCGTGGCCCGCACGCCGAGACCTTCGGCGCGGCCCGCGTACACGCCGCCGAGCAGTGGTTCGGCCAGCCGGTCCACCACCTCCGGCCCGAGCCGGGTGCCGACCAGGTCCGCGACCGTGGCGTCCCACCCTGGGCCGTCCGGGCGCAGTGGCGGCAGGTCCGGTTCGGCCATCGCCCTGGCGAAGCCGTCCGCGCTGAGCACCTCGCGCAGCAGGGCCGGATCGGCGGGCACACCCAGGAAGGTGCGCGGCGGCAGCGGCCGGGTGGCGCCGCCGGCCCGGATGGTCGGGGCGGCGCGCAGCGGGTGGCGCAGCTCCTCGGTCAGGCCGAGTTCGGTGACCAGCTCCAGGCCCTCGGTGCGGCGGGTGACGAAAGCCTCCGCGCCCACGTCCACCGGTCCGCCTGCCAGCTGCTCGGTGCGCAGCTTGCCGCCGAACCGGTCGGTCTGCTCCAGCACGGTGACCCGGACCTGCTCGCCGAGCAGGCCGCGGAGCCGGTGCGCCACGGTGAGCCCGGCGATGCCGCCGCCGATCACCGCGACCCGCTGCGGCGCGCTGGTCATGGCCGCAGGCCGTGCACCAGCTCGACCGCGCGGGTGATCTTCCCGGGGTCGGTCTCCGGCAGCACGCCGTGGCCCAGGTTGAAGATGTGCCCGGCCGCGGCCCGGCCCTCGGCGCCGATCCGGTTGATCTCCCGCTCGAGCACGTCCTCGCCGCTGAAGAGCACGGCCGGGTCCAGGTTGCCCTGCACGACCGGCTTGGGCAGGTCGGGCCGGGCGCTGGTCAGGCGGTTGACCGCGGCGTCCAGCGGCACCCGCCAGTCCACGCCGACCACGTCGTTGCCCGCCTCGCGCATGGCCACCAGCAGCTCGCCGGTGCCAACGCCGAAGTGGATCCGCGGCACGCCCGCGTCGGCCAGTCCGGCGAAGACCCTGGCCGAATGCGGCAGCACGAACTCGCGGTAGTCCCGCTCGGAGAGCGCGCCTGCCCAGGAGTCGAACAGCTGGATCGCGTCCACCCCGGCCTGGACCTGCACGGACAGGAAGGTCAGCGCCATGTCGGCGAGGTGGCCGAGCAGCGCGTGCCAGGCGGCCGGGTCGCTGTACATGAGCGCCTTGGTGCGCTCGTGGTTGCGGCTGGGCCCGCCCTCGATCAGATAGGAGGCCAGCGTGAACGGCGCGCCGGCGAAGCCGATCAGCGGCGTCTCGCCCAGCTCCTTGGTCAGCAGCCCGACCGCCTCGGCGACCGGGGCGACCTGCTCGGGGTCGAGCACCGGCAGCTTCTCCACGTCGTGGATGGAGCGGACCGGGTTCGCGACCACGGGGCCGGTGCCGGGCACGATGTCCAGGTCGACGCCGGCGGCGGCCAGCGGCACCACGATGTCGCTGAACAGGATGGCCGCGTCGACCCCGTGCCGCCGGACCGGCTGCATGGTGATCTCGCAGACCAGCTCCGGCATGAAGCAGGAGCGCAACATCGGAATGCCCTCGCGGACCTTGCGGTACTCCGGCAGGGACCGCCCGGCCTGGCGCATGAACCACACCGGGGTCCGGCTCGGCGAGCCGCCACGCGCGGCGACCAGCAACGGGGCTTCGGGAAGGTCTCGACGCGCCGAGACCGAGGCAGCGTTAGTCATCTCCCTCCCATGTTCCCACGGGTTCGGTACTGCTCTTGCCCGGCGTCGGCGTGGCTACCGCCGCACCCGCTCCGCGCGGCCTAGAGTTCGCCAACGTGACCGGGATATCGGGCGAACCCGAGGTGTTCCGGCAGGCTGTTGCCGCGTTGCGGTCGATGCATCCACGACCCGAGGTCGAGCTGGGCGAAGTCCGTGCCCCGCAACGTCTCGCCCCATGGAGCTTCGCCCTCAGCGCCGAGGCCAACGGACCGGCCGGGGAGCTGGCCACGGGCCGGTTGGTGCTGTTGCACGATCCGGACGGGGCCGAAGCCTGGGACGGGGTGCTGCGACTAGTGGCCTACGTCCGGGCGGAGCTGGACACCGAGCTGGCCGCTGACCCGTTGCTACCGGCGGTCGGCTGGTCCTGGCTGACCGAGGCGCTGGAGTTGTCCGGGGCGGCCTTCACCGCGCTGGGCGGCACGGTCACCCAGACCTCCTCGGCCCGCTTCGGCGACATCTCCGGGCCCAGCAGCACCCATGACCTGGAGCTACGGGCGTCCTGGACCGCGCGGGACACCGAGCTGGCCGCGCACGCGGAGGCGTTCTGCGAACTGCTCTCCAGCGCGTCCGGGCTGCCGCCGGTGGGGATCGCGATGATCAGCCAGCGCAAGGGCGACTGAGCACCGCGATCACTCGGGCAACCGCGATCACTCGGGCAGCGGTGCGGCGGCTGGTCAGCCGGGCCTGCGGAGTTCGGCGGCGACCTTCTCCGCCTGCTCCAGCACCCGCAGCACGTTGCCGCCCGCCAGCTTGGTGAGGTCCTGCTCGGACCAGCCACGGTCCATCAGGTCGGCGAACAACTCCGGATACCTGGAGACATCCTCCAGTCCGTCCGGGAGTTCGCCGGTCCCGTCGTAGTCGCCGCCCAATCCGATGTGGTCGATGCCCGCGACCTCGCGCGCGTGTTCCAGGTGAGCCACCACGTCGGCCCGCCTGGCCCGGCGCACCGGGTCGGCCGAGACGAACGCGGGCACGAACGTGATCATGCACACGCCGCCCTTGGCGGCCAGCTCGCGCAGCACGTCGTCGGGCACGTTGCGCGGGTGGTCGGTGACCGCCTTGCACGAGGAGTGGCTGAAGATCACCGGCGCGACACTGGTCTCCAGCGCGTGCCGCATGGTGCTGGGCGCGACGTGGGAGAGGTCGACCAGCATGCCGAGGCGGTTCATCTCACGCACGACCTCGCGGCCGAAATCGGTCAAACCGCCCGCGACCGGCCGGTCGGTGGCCGAGTCCGCCCACGGCGTGTTGTCGTTGTGGGTGAGCGTCATATAGCGCACACCCAGGCGAAACAGCGCGCGCAGCGCCCCGAGGGACTCCCCGATGCAGTGCCCGCCCTCGGCGCCGAGCAGCGAGGCGATCCGGCCGTCGGCGAAGGCGGACTGCACCTCGGCCGCGGACCGAGCGAGCCGGAGCTGTTCGGGGTACCGTTCGACCAGCTCGTGAACCAGCTCGATCTGTTCCAGCACCGCCGTCACGGCGCGATGCTCGAGGAAGCGGCACGGCACGTAGACCGACCAGAACTGAGCGCCCACGCCACCGTGGCGCAGCCGGACGAGGTCGGTGTGCAGACCGGGTTGCTCGACGGTCAGCTCGATCGCGGTGAGGTCCCCGCCCGTTTTGTCCCGGATCGCCCACGGCAGATCGTTGTGCCCGTCGACGAGCGGAACCCGCCGGAGAAGCTCCTGCGAACGGCCTAACGACCCGCTGGTCGGCATAGTGCAAATCCTTCATGTCGTTTGTGTACGGCCCGGCGTTAACCACCATCCGAGGGACCGCCCGATCGTGTGATCAGACCACGTCAAAGTGACAACCCGATCGGGACAGATACCCAATTGATCGTCCCACTGACCCGCTTGGGCGGCTACGCTCCTCCCGACGACACCACTTTCGGTCGATCGGTGGCGCGGCCGATCGGTCGAAAGTCCCGGTGCCGGTCGGGGGGCACGACCGACTCCAGGGAGGTAGTGACGTGGCTGCCGTCGGCTTAGGACAGGCCGTTCGAACCACGCCAGCCGGCACTTTGCCGGCGAACATGGTCCCGCACCCGCGGGAAGAGCTGTTTTCGGTGCTGGTGGTCGATGACCACCCATTGCTGAGGGAGGCCATTGCGGCTCGACTGATGCAGATGGGAGCCGGCACGGTGCACGAGGCCGCATCGGTGGCCGAGGCGAGGGCGCGTGCCCTGGCCACGGGGCCATGCGATCTCGCGATACTGGATCTCGGGCTTCCGGATGGGAGCGGCATTGACCTGGTCACGGAACTTCGTGCCCAGGGCTGGCCACGAATCGTGGTCCTGGCATCCTCCGATGACCCGTACGCGGTGCGTGCGGCCTTCCAGGCAGGCGCTCAGGCCTACCTGCTGAAGTCCGCCTCGCCGATGGTGGTCACCGACGGGGTGCGCAGGGTCCTCGAGGGTGGCGTCTATGCCGATCCCAGCGTGGCTCCGGTGCTTGCTGCCGGAACCAGGGTGCCCGGTACGGACAACACGCCGAGGGAACTCTCCGCGCGAGAGGTCGAAGTGCTGCAGCTGGTAGCCGACGGCCGCTCGAACAAGGAGATCGGCGAAGCACTGAACCTGTCCGCGCTCACGGTGAAGTCTCACCTGTCGCGGATAGGGCGCAAGCTGGGAACCGGGGACCGGGCTCAGATGGTAGCGCTGGCCATGCGTGCCGGCGTTATCCGCTGACTCCTCAGCCGAGGGGGTTCGAGTTTCGCTGTCGGGTGCGTTGCAGAGCGCGGACACGCCCGGCACACGAAGTCCGGACCCCATGACGACCGGGGTGTGGTTGGCCGGTACGGAAAGATCGGAAAGCGTTGGATCAGCCTCTGACCAGCGGTTTCCGGTTGGCGCACCGTGCCGGTCAGCCTACTTCAGTGGATCTCGACTGTCTGAGCGCACCGTTGACGCATAGGGTCACGGCCGTGGATGTAGGCCGAACCGCTGTCAACGACTCGGGTGAGCAACCGGAACTGACGTTGCTCACCACCCCCTCCGGTGGCGTTCCTGATGTCATCAACACTGTTGATGGTGTCAGGCGGGCCGCCGCGATGCTGGCCGCCGGTACGGGGCCATTCGCGGTGGACACCGAACGTGCTTCCGGATACCGGTACTCGCAGCGGGCCTACCTGGTGCAGATCCGCCGCGAGGGCGCCGGCACGGTGCTGATCGACCCGGTCGCGGTCAATGGCCGGGTGGAAGCGCTGGCCGAGGTGCTCAACCCCGCTGAGTGGGTGCTGCACGCGGCCAGTCAGGACCTGCCGTGCCTGCACGAACTCGGCCTGGGTCCGGAGACCCTGTTCGACACCGAGCTGGCCGGCCGGCTGGCCGGGTTCGAGCGGGTGGCTCTCGGCGCCCTGGTCGAACGCCAGCTGGGCTTCCGGCTGGAGAAGGGCCACGGCGCCGCCGACTGGTCCCGCAGGCCGTTGCCCGCGGACTGGCTGGCCTACGCCGCCCTGGACGTCGAACTGCTGCTGGAGCTGCGCGCCTCCCTGGAGGCCGAGCTGATCAGCCAGAACAAACTGGCCTGGGGCCTGGAGGAGTTCGAGGCGGTCCGCACCGCCGCTCCCCCGCCCCCGCGCGCCGAACCGTGGCGCCGCACCTCCGGCATCCACCGCCTGCGCAGCCCGCGCCAGTACGCCGCGGTCCGCTCACTCTGGCAGGCCCGCAACACCATCGCCCAGCAACGCGACATCGCCCCCGGCCGCGTCCTGCCGGACTCCGCCATCGTCGAGGCCGCCCTGCACGACCCCACCGGCCACGCCGAGTTGCTGTCCCTGCCGGTCTTCCGCGGCCGGGCCCAGCGCCGGATGGCCGACGTCTGGTCCGGCGCCCTGCTCGAGGCCCGCGAACTCCCCAAGTCCGACCTCCCGGACCCCTCGCCCCAGCACGACGGCCCCCCGCCGCCCAACCGCTGGGCCGAACGCGACCCCGCCGCCGCGGCCCGCCTGGTGGCGGCGCGCGGCGCGCTGACGACGCTGGCCGAGCAACTCCGGATGCCGGTGGAGAACCTGGCCCAGCCGGACCTGGTGCGCCGGCTGTGCTGGCAGCCGCCTGCCGAGATCGACCTTGGGTCGGTGCGGGCGGCGCTGGCGGCTGGTGGGGCCCGGAACTGGCAGGTGGAGCAGGTGGGTGAGCTGCTGGCGGCGGCCTTGCTGGCGCAGCCGAAGGCTACGGAGAAGGCGGCGGAGAAGGACTGAGGCGGTGGTGGGGGCGGGCGGGTGCCTGTCTCCACCTCGGGCTGAGTCCGGGCAGAAAAAGACCCGGCCCCGTGCGGTGAAGCACGAGAACCGGGTGGTGTGTCGCAACGCCGCGAGGTGGGAGTGCTGGTCAGCCGATGGGCTGGGATCGCCGTCCCGCTCGCGCATGGCTGTGCGGCGAATGACCCGGTCGATCAGCACCATGGCCATACTCATCTTGAGTGAGTGATCGACCACTCATCGATTCCCCAGGCGACCTCCTACAGCGTTCGCGAGCCACCAACCAGCGATTCTCCGCCTCGCCTCGCCTCGCCGGCCCAGCCCAACCCGGTCCAACCCGGTCCAACCCGGCACGGCACGGCCCGGCACGGCCCAGTCGGCCCGCCATCACCCACCTCGCCCCCAGTCCCCGGCCACACCTGGCCCCAGCCACATCGCCCCCGGCCACGCGAACACCCGCCCACACCGAAAGACTGGTGTGACCCACTCGACAGCGCGATCCCCGTAGTTACCAGTGAGTAATACGCGCTAGAGTGGTGTTACCGGCCGGTAGCAGCGCAGCGGAAGCCGCCGCGGGCCGATGTCAGGGGTTCAGCACTGAGTGAGGAGCACGCCGTGGTCGCACCTGCGCCGGCGAAACCCGGCAGCGCCAGCGCGCGCGCCGTTCGGGACGTGGTCTTCGTCGACGGCGTTCGCACGCCGTTCGGCAAGGCCGGTGCCAAGGGCATCTACGCGGAGACCCGCGCCGACGATCTCGTCGTCAAGGTCATCCGGGAACTGTTGCGCCGCCATCCCGAACTGCCGCCGGAGCGGGTCGACGAGGTCGCCATCGCCGCGACCACGCAGATCGGCGACCAGGGGCTGACCATCGGGCGGACCGCCGCGTTGCTGGCCGGGCTGCCGAAGTCGGTGCCCGGGTACGCCGTGGACCGGATGTGCGCGGGTGCGATGACCGCGGTGACCACGGTCGCCGGTGGCATCGCCTTCGGCGCCTACGACATCGCCATCGCCGGCGGCGTCGAACACATGGGCCGCCACCCCATGGGTGAGGGCGTTGACCCGAACCCGCGATTCCTGGCCGATCGGCTGGTCGACACCTCGGCGCTGGTCATGGGGCAGACCGCGGAGAACCTGCACGACCGGTTCCCGCACCTGACCAAGGCGCGCACCGACGCCTTCGCGGCGACCTCGCAGGCCAGGTACGACGCGGCGGTCAAGGCCGGCAAGATCGGGCCCGAGTTCGTCACCGTCGCCACCCGCTCCACCGAGCACGGCTGGGGCCTGGCCTCCGCCGACGAGCCGCCGCGCCCCGGCACCACGGTCGAGGACCTCGGCAAGCTGAAGACCCCGTTCCGCCCGCACGGCCGGATCACCGCGGGCAACGCGGCCGGTCTCAACGACGGCGCCACCGGCTGCATCCTGGCCGAGGAGGAGACCGCGCGCGAGCTGGGCCTGCCCATCGGCATGCGGCTGGTCGCCTACTCCTTCGCCGGGGTCGAGCCCGAGGTCATGGGCGTCGGACCGGTGCCTGCCACCGAGAAGGCACTCAAGATCGCCGGGCTGTCCATCGAGGACATCGGCCTGTTCGAGGTCAACGAGGCGTTCGCGGTGCAGGTGCTGGCCTTCCTGGACCACTTCGGCATCGCCGACGACGACCCTCGGGTCAACCAGTGGGGCGGCGCGATCGCCACCGGTCACCCGCTGGCCTCCTCCGGCGTGCGGCTGATGACCCAGCTGTCCCGCCAGTTCGCCGAGCGCCCCGACGTGCGCTACGGCATCACCACCATGTGCATCGGCATCGGCATGGGTGGCACCGTGATCTGGGAGAACCCGCTGTGGAACGGGGAAAGCAAGTGAGCACCTTCACCCTTGAGGAAGCCAAAACCCTCTTCCCCGACGAGGTCGTGACCCACGCGGTCACCCGCCTGCTGCGCGTGCCCGGCCTGGACAAGCCGGTCGCGCTGATCACCCTGGACAACGGGCACGACCACACCCGCCCGTCCACCTTCGGCCCGCAGGGCCTGCTCAGCCTGGACGCCGCCTTCACCGCGGCCACCGCGGCCGAGCCCGCGGCCATCGCGGTCACCGGCAAGCCGTTCATCTTCGCCGTCGGCGCCGACCTGTCCGCGGTGGAGAAGGCCACCTCCCGGGACCAGGCCGTGGCGATCGGCCAGCTCGGCCACGACGTGTTCCGCCGCTTCACCGACTCGGCGATCCCCACCTTCGCCTTCGTCAACGGCGCGGTCATGGGCGGCGGCCTGGAACTGGCACTGTCCTGCCACTACCGCACGCTGTCGAGCAACACCGCGGCGCTGGCGCTGCCCGAGGTCTTCCTCGGCCTGTTCCCCGGCTGGGGCGGCACCCAGCTGCTGCCGAACCTGATCGGCGCGAACGACGCGGTCACCGTGATCTTCGAGAACGCGCTGAACCAGAACCGGATGCTCAAGCCCAAGCAGGCCGCCGGACTGGGCATCGTGGACGTGGTCTTCGAGTCCGCGGACTACCTGGAGCAGTCGCTGGTCTGGCTGACCAAGGTGCTCGGCGGCGAGATCACCCCGCCGCGCAAGGAGATCGACCGCGGCGAGGGCTGGGACCAGGCCGTTGCTCGGGCCAAGGCCATCGTGCACGGCAAGACCAAGGGCGCCGCCCCCGGTGCGCTCAAGGCCCTTGAGCTGCTGGAACTGGCCCGCGAGAACGACCTGACCAAGGGCTACGCGGCCGAGACCCAGGCCCTGGCCGACGTCGTGATGAGCGATGAGCTGCGGGCCGGGCTGTACTCGTTCAACCTGGTGCAGAAGCGGGCCAAGCGCCCGGCTGGCGCGCCGGACCGCAAGCTGGCCCGCCCGGTGACCAAGGTCGGCATCGTCGGCGCCGGCCTGATGGCCAGCCAGATGGCGCTGCTGTTCGCCCGTCGGCTCAAGGTGCCGGTGGTGCTCACCGACATCGACCAGGCCCGGGTGGACAAGGGCGTCGGCTACGTGCACGGCGAGATCGACAAGCTGCTCGGCAAGAAGCGGGTCTCCCCCGACGAGGCCAACCGGCTCAAGGCGCTGGTCTCCGGCTCGCTGGACAAGGCCGCCTTCGCCGACGCCGACTTCGTCATCGAGGCCGTCTTCGAGGAGCTGTCGGTCAAGCAGCAGGTCTTCGCCGAGGTGGAGGAGCACGTCTCCGCCGAGTGCGTGCTGGCCACCAACACCTCCTCGCTGTCCATCACCGACATGGCCAGCAAGCTGGCGCACCCGGAGCGGGTCGTCGGCTTCCACTTCTTCAACCCGGTCGCGGTCATGCCGCTGCTGGAGATCGTGCGCGCCGAGCAGACCGACGACGCCACCCTGGCCACCGCCTTCGCGGTCGGCAAGGAGCTGAAGAAGTCCAGCGTGCTGGTCAAGGACGCCCCGGCGTTCGTGGTCAACCGGCTGCTCACCCGGTTCATGGGCGAGGTCATCAACTCCGTGGACGAGGGCACCTCCTTCGAGGTCGCCGACCAGGCCACCGACCCGCTCGGCCTGCCGATGACCCCGATGATCCTGCTGCAGCTGGTGGGTTCCGCGGTCGCGCTGCACGTCTCGGAGACCATGCACCACGCGTTCCCGGACCGGTTCACCGTCAGCTCGAACATGAAGAAGTTCGTGGCCGCCGGCAAGGCCGCCGTCTGGCAGTGGGACGCCCAGGGCAAGCAGAGCGTGGACCCCGAGGTCACCGCGCTCTGGGAGTTCGGCGACAAGCCGCTGACCGGCGACGAGGTCAAGAACCGGGCCCTGGAGGCACTGGCCCAGGAGATCCGGATCATGCTCGACGAGGGTGTGGTGGCCGAGGCGCAGGACATCGACCTGTGCATGATCCTCGGCGCGGGCTGGCCGTTCTGGCTGGGCGGCATCACCCCGTACCTGGACCGGACCGGCATCTCGGAGAAGGTCACCGGCAAGCGGTTCCTTGCCCCCGGCGTGGCCAGCGTGCCCACCGCCTGACCAGCGACACCGCCTGACCCAGCACGTCGAAAGGGGCGCCTCCCATCGCGGGGGGCGCCCCTTTTCGGCGCTCAGTTCCAGGCGCCGGCCGCGACCGCGTTCTTGACGTAGGCGGCGAAGGTGCGCGGCTCCCGGCCCAGCACCCGCTGCACGCCGTCGGAGAGGTGGGCCTCCTTGCCCTCCCGGATCCGCTGGTACAGCCGGGCGATCAGCTCGGCGAACTCCAGCGGCATGCCCTGCCCGGCCATCTGCCCGGCGTAGGCGGCAGGCTCCAGGTCGACCACCCGGATCTCCCGGCCCAGCTCGGCCGCGATGATCCCCACCGCCTGCGGGAAGCTCAGCAGCTCCGCGCCGGAGAGGTCGTAGATCTGCCCGTCGTGGCCGTCCTGGGTGAACGCGGCCACCGCGACCTCGGCGATGTCCTCGGCGTCGATGAACGGCTCCAGGCCGTCCCCGGTGGCCAGCAGCACCTCACCGGCCCGCACCGCCGCGTCGAAGTAGTCCTCGTCAAAGTTCTGGTTGAACCAGCCCGGCCGCAGGATGGTCCAGGCCACCCCGCTCTCCCGCACCGCGCGCTCGGCGACCAGGGAGTTCACCGCCGCGAAGGTGTCGATGTCGCGGGCGGAGAGCATCACCAGCCTGCGCACCCCGGCGGCGGTGGCCGTGGCCACGAACCGGGTCAGCTGCTCGTGCTCGTCGCCGGTGGCGTCCAGCGGCACCACGTACACCGCGTCCACCCCGGCCAGCGCCGGTCCCCAGGTGGACTCCTCCGCCCAGTCGAACCGGGGCTCGCCCGAGCGGGAGGCGATCCGCACGGTGTGGCCCTGCTCGCGCAGCAGCCGGGCCACCCGCTTGCCGGTCTTGCCGGTCCCTGCCTGCACCAAGATCGTCTGTTTGCTCATGTCCGCAAGTCAAACAGCGAAAACTGAGACGATCTATGGCCAGGAAGCTCGAACGCATGTCCATCCGTCTAAGGTGAGGGCATGGACGCGTTGGCTGACCTGTTGCAGGGCGTGCGGGCGCGGGGTGCGCTGTTCAGCCGGTCGATCATGAGTCCGCCGTGGGGGCTGGAGTTCCGCAACCCGGCCCGGCTGACCCTGTGCACCCTGCTCAGCGGCGAGGCGTGGATCGTGCCGGAGCACGGCGAGCCGCGGCTGCTGCGGGCCGGGGACGTGGCGCTGGTGCGCGGCCCGCAGGTGTACAAGGTCGCCGACCGCCCGGACACCCCGGCCGGGGTGATCGTGCTGGACGCGGAACGCTGCGTGCGCCCGGACGGCACCGACCTCTGCGAGCAGCTGTGCCTGGGCCCGCGCACCTTCGGCGAGGCGCCGACCGGTCCGGCGGTGCTGATCAGCGCGGCCTACCAGGTGCACGGCGACATCAGCGAGCGGCTGCTCAGCGCGTTGCCGCCACTGCTGGTGCTGCCCGATGACCAAGGTCCGTGCGCGCTGCTGCGCATCCTGGAACTGGAGATCGACAGCGAGGAGCCCGGCCAGCAACTGGTGCTGGACCGGCTGCTGGACCTGCTGCTGGTGCTGTCCATGCGCTGCTGGTTCAACATGCCCGAGGCCAACCCGCCTGCCTGGTACCTGGCGCTGAGCGATCCGGTGGCCGGGGCCGCGCTGCGCGCGCTGCACGCCGATCCGGCCAGGACCTGGACGGTGGCGGCGCTGGCCGCGGAGGTCGGGGTGTCCAGGGCGACGCTGGCCCGCCGGTTCACCGAACTGGTCGGCGAGCCGCCGCTGACCTACCTGACCGGCTGGCGGATGGCGCTGGCCGCGGACCTGCTGCGCGATCCGGACGAGACGGTGGCCAGGGTGGCCAGGCGGGTCGGCTACGCGGACGGGTTCGCCTTCAGCTCGGCGTTCAAGCGGACCCGTGGGGTCAGTCCGTCCGTGCACCGGGCCGCCGGTTAAACGTTTCCACCGAGTCCACCTGCCGGTCATCTCGGCTGTCTACGGTCACCCGGACTAACCAGGAGGTCAGGATGGGTCAGGTGGGTCGCCGCGGGTTCCTGCGCGGTGTGGGTGCGGCCGCGGTGGGTGCGCCGCTGCTGGGCGCGGGCACGGCGAACGCGGGGATCGACCTGGACGTCGACCTCGATCTGGATCTTGATCTGGACCTCGGGCTGCCCCGGCTGCCCAGCCCGCACCGCTGGCTGGTGGGTGATCACCACATCCACACCCAGTACTCCAACGACGCGATGTACACCGTGGACCAGGTGGTCGCGGGCGCGCGGCGGCACGGCGCGGATTGGCTGGTCTTCTCCGACCACGGCCACGTCGCACACGAGGCGAACTCGGTGGAGCCCGCGCACGCCGACATCGTGGCCGCCCGCCGCAGGCACCCCGGCCTGCTGCTGTGGCAGGGCCTGGAGTGGAACATGCCGGCGGCCGAGCACGCCACGGTGTTCCTGCCGCCCAGCCGGGACGAGGCCGCGTTGCTGCGCGAGTTCGAGCGCACCTTCGACTCCCGCCTGACCAACACCGGCGCGAGCACCCCCGCCAACGAGGCCAAGGCCCTGGAAGCCTTGCGCTGGCTGGAAAAACGCGGCGGCCTGGTCGTGGTCAACCACCCGTCCCGCAACGGCCGGATCGCCCCCGCCGAACTCCGCAACTGGCACGACGCCGCCCCCAACGTGGTGATCGGCATGGAGGGCGCGCCCGGCGCCCAGTGCGACGGCCACCCCAAGCCCGGCGGCAGCGGCGGCCACCGCGGCGGCTACGGCAACTCCCCCGGCGCCGACTCCTGGCCCGGTTTCCCGCCCGAGACCTACCGCACCTTCGGCGGCTTCGACTGGGTGACGGCCACCCTGGGCGGCCTGTGGGACTCGCTGCTGGCCGAGGGCCGGAGCTGGTGGATCACCAGCAACTCCGACAGCCACTTCAACTTCCGCGACACCATCATCCGCCAGCCCGAACCCGGCGACCTGTACGACCGCGTCGGCAAACACCTGGACCCCCTCCCCGGCGGCCCGGCCCAGACCCAGCCGCCGTACTGCGACTTCTACCCCGGCGAGTTCAGCCGCACCGTGGTCGGCGCCACCGAACGCAGCTACCGGGGCGTCATGGACGGCCTGCGCGCAGGCCGGACCTTCGTCACCCACGGCGGCCTGGCCCAGCAACTCGAAGTACACGCCTTCGCCAACGACCGCCTCTCCTGGCCGGTCGGCCTGGGCGGCCGCCTGCGCGTCCGCCGCGGCACCGACATCACCGTCGTGGTCCTGGCCCGCCTGGCCGCCCGCCCGCACACCGGCGGCGAGGTGCCGAAGCTGGCCCGCCTGGACCTGATCCGCGGCACGATCACCGGCAGGTCGACGAACCGCCAGTCCGTGCACGCCCCGGAGACCACAGTGGCCCGCTCCTACGAACCGCGGTTCCGCCCCGGCCAGGTGGTCGCCTTCAAACACACCTTCCGCGACGTCCGCGACTCCTTCTACGTCCGAGTCCGCGGCACCGACGGCAACCGCCACACCCCCGGCGGCCTAGAACCCATCCAGGACATCCCCGGCGCCGCAAACCCCTGGCAAGACCTGTGGTGCTACACCAACCCCCTATTCGTCGAAGTCCGCTAACCACCCCCACCCCACCCCGAGTGTTGGCCGTTGTCGTACGCCACGTTGGCCGTTATGACACAGGCGAGCCGAGGCTCTGACCCCCAGCCGTCCCACCCACAACAGCCAACACGGCGTCCCACAACGGCCAACACACCGTACGAAAACGGCCAACACGCGGTACAAGAACGGCCAACACGCCGGCGAGGGTTTCAACCCTCCGCGCGTGTTGGCCGTTCTTGTACGCCATGTTGGCGGTTCTTGTACGCCACGTTGGCCGTTGTGGGACGCCGGGCGGGCGAAGCCCGGAGCGGGGAGCGTTGGGGGCAGGCGGGCGAAGCCCGGGAACGCTGCGGCTAGGCGGTTCTGACGCGCCGCGACCGGGCGAAGCCCGAACACCAGCAGACGGGGTGGCTTTTCAAACATCCCCCGAGCGGTTCCCCATCCTTTGATTTCTGCCCGTCCGGCGAGGACGCCTGTAGCTTTTGACCTTGTCCCACAACGGCAAACACACCGGGAGTCACGGCGCGATCGGCAGGGTCACGGTGACGTCCAGCCCCCCGCCCGGCACCGGATCAGCCGCCACCTCACCCCCATGCGCCTGCACCACCGACCGCACGATCGACAACCCCAACCCAGCCCCCCGGTGCGCGGTCCGCTCCGCCCCGCCCCGCCGGAACGGCTCGAACAACTCCGCCACCCGCTCCAACGAGATCCGCCCACCCGAGGAAGTCACCCGCAACGTCGCCCGCTTCGGGTCAGCCGCCGTGTGGACCTTGATCCACCCGCCGTCCACGTTGTGCCGCACCGCGTTCTCCAGCAGATTCCCCGCCAGCCGCTCCAGCAACACCGGATCCCCCACAGCCTGCACGGCCGGCGTGTCGAACTCGATGTGCAGACCACGTTCCTCGGCAGCGGCCCGAGCCGCCGACCAGGCGCTGTGCACGACCGCCGACAGGTCAACGGGTTCGCGGACGGAGACGCCGACGGCGTCCGTGCGGGCGAGCAGGAGCAGGGCTTCGACCAGGTGTTCGGCGCGCAGGGTGGCGGTGCGGACCACGCCTGCCATCCGGCGTAGTTCGGCGACGTCGGCGTCCGGGTCGGCCAGGGTGACGTCGAGTTCGGTGCGGACCACGGCCAGTGGGGTGCGGAGTTCGTGGCTGGCGTTGGCCACGAAGCGGCGCTGGGACTCGAAGGCCGCCTGCAGGCGGTCCAGCATGGCGTCGAAGGTGTCGGCGAGTTCGGCCACCTCGTCGCGGGGGCCGCGCAGCGCGATGCGCTCGTCCATGGACTCCACCGACAGCCGGTGCGCGGTGTGGGTGACCTCGTGCAGGGGGCGCAGCA
This sequence comes from Crossiella cryophila, assembly GCF_014204915.1. Taxonomy (NCBI): domain Bacteria; kingdom Bacillati; phylum Actinomycetota; class Actinomycetes; order Pseudonocardiales; family Pseudonocardiaceae; genus Crossiella; species Crossiella cryophila. The sequence goes on along the minus strand of NZ_JACHMH010000001.1, from coordinate 3,357,234 downwards.
CCCGGCCGGTCAGCGCCCAGGCCAGGATCGCGGTGGCCAGCACCATGCAGACGAAGGCGATCGCGCCGGAGTTGAGCACGACCTCGCGGGCGTTCTCCTTGAGGATCTCGTGCACCTGGGACGGCGGCAGGTCCTGGCCGAGTACCCGGATCTTGGCATTCGGCGGGAAGGTCGGGTACTGGTCGACCACCCCGCCGACGAGCATCCAGCCCAGCCAGAGCAGCAGCAGACTGACGGCCGCCACCAGGGAGGTCGCCAGCAGGGTCAGCCGCACCCGCAGCCCTGGGCCGCGGCGGCGGCGCAGCGCGCCGGCCTCGGCGGCGGGCTGGGTGTCAGGAATCAGCGGGCTCCGCTCCGGCGTTGACCGGCACCCGGTAGCCGGAGCCGACCACGGTCTCGATGATGCCCGGTTCGCCGAGCTTCTTGCGCAGCGTCATCACGGTCACCCGCACGGTGGTGGTGAACGGGTCGGCGTTCTCATCCCACACCCGTTCCAGCAGCTCCTCGCTGCTGACCACGGCCCCGCCCGCGGCGAGCAGCACCTCCAGCACGCCGAACTCCTTGCGGGTCAGCTCGACCGGCTGGCCGGCCCGCTGCACGCTGCGCCGGGCCGGGTTGAGCACCACGTCGGCCACGGTGAGCACCGGCGGCATGGCCGGGGTGGCCCGCCGACCCAGTGCCCGCACCCTGGCCACCAGCTCGGGGAAGGCGAAGGGCTTGGCCAGGTAGTCATCGGCGCCGAGGGACAGGCCGGAGACGCGGTCCTGCACGGTGCCGCTCGCGGTCAGCATGATCACCCGGGTGAGCGCGCCGGAGTCGACGATCTGCCTGCACAGCTCGTCGCCGGACATGCCGGGCAGGTCCCGGTCAAGCACCACCACGTCGTACCGGGTCACCGCGGACTTCTCGTGCCCCGACTCCCCGTCGTAGGCCACGTCCACGGCCATGCCCTCCCGGCGCAGACCGCGCGCGATGGCGTCGGCCAGGGGCTGTTCGTCCTCCACAATCAGGATCCGCACCTCACCACGATGCCACGGCCACGGACCACTGTGGACCAGCAGGGCTGTCGACACCCTGTCGATGAGCTGAGGATCCGCTGAGCACGGCACCGGCCCGCCCCCAGAACTCGGGGACGGGCCGGTGCACGCGGTCTGCGGACTCTCAGCTCTGCGGGCGCTTGCGCGACCTGCTGGCCGGGGTCTTGTCCACAGTGGACTCCTTGGCCTGCGGCGCTGGCGCCTCGGCCGGGGTGTCCTGCTCGGCGTCCTCGCCGAGGTACTCCGCGGTCCACTCGGTCACCCGGCGGGCCACGTCCTGGGCGGTGAGCCCCAGCTCGGCCAGCACCTGGTTGCGCGAGGCGTGGTCCAGGAAGCGCTGCGGGATGGCCAGGTCGCGCAGTGGCACGTCCAGGTTGGCATCGCGCAGTGCGGCCGAGGTCGCCCAGCCGAAGCCACCGTGGCGGCCCGCGTCCTCGACGGTGACCACGAGGCGGTGCTCGGCGGCCATCGCGACCAGTTCGGTGGGAACGGGAACAACCCACCGCGGGTCGACGACGGTCACTCCGACGCCCTGGTCGGACAGTCGCTGCGCCGCTTCCAGGGCCAGCTCGGCGAAGCAGCCGACCGCGACCAGCAGCACGTCCTTGCCCTCGCCATCGGCCGGGCGGCGCAGCACGTCGACCACGCCGATCCGCTCGAGTGCGGGGATCTCCTCGATCACCGCGCCCTTGCCGTAGCGGATCGCGGACGGGCCGTCGTCGATGGCCACCGACTCGCGCAGTTCCTCACGCAGGGTGACCGCGTCCCTCGGCACCGCGACCCGCATGCCCGGCACGATGCCGAGGATGGACAGGTCCCACATGCCGTTGTGGCTGGCGCCGTCGTCGCCGGTCACGCCGGAGCGGTCCAGCACGATGGACACCGGCTGCTTGTGCAGCGCGACCTCCATCAGCAGCTGGTCGAAGGCCCGGTTGAGGAAGGTCGAGTAGACCGCGAACACCGGCTTCATGCCGCCCATGGCCAGGCCGGCCGCGGCGGTCATCGCGTGCTGCTCGGCGATGCCAACGTCCAGGCAGCGCCCTGGGTAGGTCTCGGCGAACTTGGCCAGGCCGGTCGGGCCGAGCATCGCGGCGGTGATCGTCACCACGTCCTCGCGCTCGGCGCCGATCTTGACGATCTCCTCGGCGAAGACGCCGGTCCAGTCGGCCGCCTTCTTCTTGGTGGCCTTGCCGGTGACCGGGTCGATCACGCCGATGGCGTGCATGACGTCGGCCACGTGGTTCTCCGCGGGGGCGTAGCCGCGGCCCTTCTGGGTGACCGCGTGCACGATGACCGGGCCGCCGAAGGCCTTGGCCCGCTCCAGCGCGGCCTCGAACGCCTGCTGGTCGTGCCCGTCCACCGGGCCGAAGTACTTCAGGCCCAGGTCCTCGAACATGACCTGCGGGCTCAGCGCGTCCTTGATGCCGCGCTTGGCCGCGTGCAGGGCCGCGTAGAGCGGCTTGCCGACGACCGGGGTGTTCTGCAGGGTCCGCTTGCCGCTTTCCAGCGCGCGCTCGTACCCGGGCCGCAGCCGCAGGGAGGCGAGGTGGTCGGCCAGGCCGCCGATGGTCGGCGAGTAGGACCGGCCGTTGTCGTTGACTACGATGACCAGTGGCCGGGACTTGTCGCCGGCGATGTTGTTGAGCGCTTCCCAGCACATGCCGCCGGTGAGCGCGCCGTCGCCGACCACCGCGACCACGTGCCGCCGCTTGCCGGAGAGCTTGAACGCGGTGGCCAGGCCGTCGGCGTAGGACAGCGCGGTCGAGGCGTGACTGGACTCGACCAGGTCGTGTTCGCTCTCGGAGCGGCTCGGGTAGCCGGAGAGCCCGCCGCGCTGGCGCAGCTTGTCGAAGCCGTCGAGGCGGCCGGTGACCATCTTGTGCACGTAGGACTGGTGCCCGGTGTCGAACAGCACGGCATCGTGCGGGGAGTCGAAGACCCGGTGGATGGCGAGGGTGATCTCGACCACGCCCAGGTTGGGCCCCAGGTGCCCGCCGGTACGCGAGACCTTGTCCACCAGGAACGCGCGGATCTCCGCGGCCAGCAGGGCCAGCTCCTCCTGGCTCATCCGTTTCAGATCCGCCGGGCTACGCACGGATTCGAGTAGTTGCACCTCACACCCCTCGTTACGCTGTAGCTCGCCTGTCATCCCGCTCCACAACGGGAAACGCCGCCCGTTCGGCGGCTGTCGGCCAGTCTACGGAGACCGCAGGAGTGGTCACGGGCTGATCGCTTCCGGCCACCACTCCTGCCGGGTCCTAAAACTTCCGGCCTCCCACTCAAGACCCAGGGCAGACGCCACCAGTCACTCGAACGGGTGGACGTCTACCAGATTACGAGTCTTGACTGGACAACTCGGCCCAGGCGCTGATCAGGCGCCGACCGCGATCCCCGGCAGGGCCTTGATCTCGCCGAGGAAGGCCGGGCTGACCTTGATCGGGTAGTCGTCCACCGCCATCAGGGTGGCCTCCCGGCGGAAGCACAGCTTGAGGTGCAGCGGGGTGTCGCCCTTGTGCATGGACAGCGTCCGCTTCAGCTCCAGCAGGACTTCCTCGCTGAGCTTCTCCGGGTTGCAGGCCAGCACGAACGGCGGGTCCATGCCCGGGTTGTTCTCCGCGTCGGCGATGTCCAGCGGGATCACCCCGCCGCCGAAGATGGACATCTTGTCCTCGCGCCAGTTCACCCGGCCCTTGATCGCCACCGCGGCGTCCTCGACCAGGTCGGCCGAGAGCACGCTGTAGCTCTTGGGGAAGAACAGCACCTCGATCGAGGCGTCCAGGTCCTCCACCGTGGCGATGGCCCAGGGTTCGCCGTTCTTGTTCACCCGGCGCTCCAGGCCGGAGATCATCCCGGCGATGACGACCTCGCCCTCCTTGGGCGGGTCGTTGAGCATCTCGGCGATGGTCTTCTGCGCGTTCTTGCGCAGGATGCGCTCGGCGCCGTCCAGCGGGTGCGCGGAGACGTAGAGGCCGAGCATCTCCCGCTCGAAGCCGAGCATCTGCTTGCGCGGCCATTCCTCGGCGCCGAACTTCAGGTGCGCCAGCGGGGAGGAGCTTTCCGCGTCCGCGCTGTCATCGCCGCCGCCGAAGAGGTCGAACTGGCCCATCGCCTCCTGGCGCTTGAGCCCGACGACGGCGTCCACCGCCTCCTCGTGCACCTGCATGAGGGAGAGCCGGGTGCTCTCGAAGGAGTCGAAGGCGCCAGCCTTGATCAGCGATTCGATGACCCGCTTGTTGCAACAGACCAGTTCGGACTTGTCCAGGAAGTCGGTGAAGGAGCCGTACTTCCCCTTCTTCTCCCGGCTGGCGATGATCGACTCGACCACGTTGGCGCCGACGTTGCGGATCGCGCCGAGGCCGAAGCGGATGTCGGTGCCGACCGCGGCGAAGCGCAGCGCGGACTCGTTGACATCCGGCGGCAGCACCTTGATGCCCAGCCGGCGGCACTCGGAGAGGTAGACCGCGGACTTGTCCTTGTTGTCACCGACCGAGGTGAGCAGCGCGGCCATGTACTCGGCGCGGAAGTTCGCCTTGAGGTAGGCGGTCCAGTAGGAGACCAGGCCGTAGGCGGCCGCGTGCGACTTGTTGAACGCGTACCCGGCGAACGGGAGGATCGTGTCCCACAGCGCCTTGACCGCGTCGTCCTTGAAGTGGAGTTCGTGGTTGCGCATGCCGTCCCGGAAGCCCTCGTACTCCTTCTCCAGGACCTCCTGCTTCTTCTTGCCCATCGCCTTGCGCAGCACATCCGCGCGGCCCATCGAGTAGTTCGCGACCTTCTGCGCGATGAACATGATCTGCTCTTGGTAGACGATCAGGCCGTAGGTCTCGGACAGGATGTCCTTGAGCGGTTCCTCGAGGTCCGGGTGGATCGGCTTGACCTCTTGCCGCCGGTTCTTGCGGTCGGCGTAGTCGTTGTGCGCGTTCATGCCCATCGGGCCGGGGCGGTACAGCGCGCCGACCGCGACGATGTCCTCGAAGGCGGTGGGCTGCATGCGGCGCAGCAGGTCCCGCATGGGCCCGCCGTCGAGCTGGAACACGCCGAGGGTGTCACCGCGGGAGAGCAGCTCGTAGGTGGCCTTGTCGTCCAGGGCGAGCACGTCGAGGTCGATGTCCAGGCCGCGGTTGGCCTTGATGTTGTCGATCGCGTCGCCCATGACGGTGAGGTTGCGCAGACCGAGGAAGTCCATCTTGAGCAGGCCGAGGTTCTCACACGACGGGTAGTCCCAGCCGGTGATGATCGAACCGTCGTCGCGCCGCCACAGCGGGATGGACTCGATCAGCGGCTCGGAGGACATGATCACCGCACAGGCGTGCACGCCCGCGTTGCGGATCAGGCCCTCCAGCCCGCGCGCGGTCTCGAAGATCTTGGCCACGTCCTGGTCGTTCTCGATCAGGGTGCGGACCTCGGCGGCCTCGCCGTAGCGCTCGTGCTTGGGGTTGACGATGCCGGAGAGCGGGATGTCCTTGGCCATGATCGGCGGCGGCAGCGCCTTGGAGATCTTGTCCGCGATGGCGAACCCTGGCTGCCCGTAGTGCACGCGCGCCGAGTCCTTGATCGCGGCCTTGGTCTTAATGGTGCCGAAGGTGATCACCTGGGCGACCCGGTCGCTGCCCCACTTCTCGGTGGCGTAGCGGACCATCTCGCCGCGGCGGCGGTCGTCGAAGTCGATGTCGATATCGGGCATGGCGGTGCGCTCGGGGTTGAGGAACCGCTCGAACAGCAGGCCGTGCGGGATCGGGTCGATGTTGGTGATGCCCAGCGCGTAGGCGACCAGCGCGCCCGCGGCCGAACCCCGGCCCGGCCCGACCCGGATGCCCACGGACTTGGCGTAGTCCACCAGGTCGCCGACGACCAGGAAGTAGGCCGGGAACCCCTTGCCCGCGATGACGTTCAGCTCGAACTCGGCCCGGTCGGTGTAGCCGTCCGGGATGCCCTCCGGGAACCGCCGGTGCAGCCCCTCCATGACCTGCTTGAAGAGGAAGGACTCCTGGGTCTCGCCCTCGGGCACCGGGAAGACCGGCATCCGGTCCCGGTGCGCCCACACGTCGTCGTAGGACTCGACCATCTCCGCGATCACCAGGGAGGAGTCGCAGGCGCCCGGCACCTGCCCGTCCCACAGCTCGCGCATCTCCGCGGCCGACTTCAGGTAGTAGCCGTCACCGTCGAACTTGAACCGATTGGGGTCGGAGAGCATCTTGCCGGACTGCACACACAGCAACGCCGAGTGCGCGTCGGCCTGGTCCTTGGTGACGTAGTGCGAGTCGTTGGTGGCCAGCGGCGGGATGTTGAGCTTGCGCCCGATCTCCAGCAGCCCCTCCCGCACCCGCCGCTCGATGGACAGCCCGTGGTCCATGAGTTCGAGGAAGAAGTAGTCGGCGCCGAAGATATCGCGGTAGTCCGCCGCGGCCTGCAACGCCTCGGCCTCGTGACCGAGGCGGAGGCGGGTCTGCACCTCGCCGGAGGGGCAGCCGGTGGTCGCGATGATCCCCTCGGAGTTCTCCGCGATGATCTCCCGGTCCATCCGGGGCTTGTAGTAGTAGCCCTCCATGGACGCTTGACTGGAGAGCCTGAAGAGATTGCGCACGCCGGTGGAGTTGCGCGCCACCATGGTCATGTGGGTGTAGGCACCGGCACCCGAAATGTCGTCGCCACGCTGGCCCGGGTCGCCCCAGAAGATCGGCTTCTTGTGGAAGCGGCTGCCGGGGGCGATGTAGGCCTCGATGCCGATGATCGGCTTGATGCCGTGTTTCTTGGCCTGCTGGTAGAACTCGTCGCCGCCGTACATGTTGCCGTGGTCGGTCATGCCGACCGCGGGCATCTCCAACCGGGCCGCCTCCGCGAACAACGGTGCGATCTTGGCCGCCCCGTCGAGCATGGAGTACTCGGTGTGCACATGCAGGTGGACGAATGAGTCGCCAGACACCGGCCAGGACCTCCCCGGACTACAAGATCATCGACGGGGTGCGCCCCGCCGGACTGCGATCCCATCATGCTCGGCCCTGGAGGACAAATCTCGTTGAAACGCCGTGGTTTCAGCGCGTGAGCAAGGCGATGCACTCCATGTGATGAGTGTTGGGGAAGGCGTCGAACGCACGCAGCTCGGCCAGCCGGTAACCGTGCGTGGCGAACAGTCCGACATCCCGGGCCAGCGCCGCCGGATCGCACGCGATGTGCACCACCCGATCAGGCCCGGCCGCCGCCACCGCCGCCACCACGTCCTTGCCCGCGCCCTTGCGCGGCGGGTCCAGCACCACCACATCCGGCCGCTCCGCGCGCAGCTCGGCCGAGCCCAGCACCCGCTCCACCCGCCCGACCCGCAGCCGCACCTGCGGCAGGTCCGCCAGGTTCGCCGTGCCGTCCACGACCGCGCGCTTGGAGGACTCGATCACCAGCACCGAGCCGGTCGGGCCGACCTGGCGGGCCAGCACCGAGCCGAACAGGCCGACCCCGCCGTAGAGGTCCCACGCGGTGCCGCCGACCGGGGCCTGCGCCCAGTCGTCCACGACCTGGGCGAAGGTGTCCGCGGCGGCGGGGTGGACCTGCCAGAAGCCGCCGGAGGCCAGCCGCCAGTCGCGGCCGGCGGCGTGTTCGTGGGCCAGGCCCTCGCCGATCATGATCCGGGGCGGGCGGTCCTTGCGGATCTCCGCGACGTGCACCTGGCCGGTGCCGTCCTTGGCCACCTCCAGCTCGGTGCCGGGCTTCCAGCTCCGGTTCAGCACCGGCTCCAGCGCCCCTGGCAGCGCGATGGCGCAGTCCCGCAGCGGGATCACCCGGTGGCTGCGGTGAGCACGCAGGCCCGCGCGGCCGCCCTGGCCCACGGCCAGGCGGACCCGGCTGCGCCAGTCAAGGGAGCCGCCGGGCAGTTCCTCCACCGTGACCTCGCGGTCCAGGCCGGCGATCCGCTGGAGCTGCTCCATCACCACGGTGGCCTTGAGCGCGCGCTGGGCGGCGGGGCTGGCGTGCTGCCAGTCGCAGCCGCCGCACTCGCCGGGCGCGGCCAGCGGGCAGGGCGGGCTGACCCGGTCGGGGGACGGGGTGTGCACGGTGATCGCGTCGGCCCGGCAGAACGAGCCGCCGTTGTCCTCGGTGACCTGGACCAGGGCCTTCTCCCCCGGCAGGGCGTGCCGGACGAAGAGCACCCTGCCCTCGTGCCGGGCGACGCAGTGGCCGCCGTGCGCCACCGGGCCGATCTCGACCTCCAGGCTGCGGCCGGTCCAGTCCAGGCGGTCGGGCTGCGTCACGGTTTGCTGCTCTCCTTCTTGGCGGCGGCCTTGCTCGCCGCCTTCTTGCGGCGGTCCTCGGCGGCCTTCTGCGCGGCGTGGATCGGGTCGAACCCGCGGCGGATGGCACCGGGGGCGACCACCGGGGCCTCGGCCACCCGGCGTTCGGAGGAGACCAGCTGCCAGGGCACCGACACCACCATCACGCCGGGCTGGAACAGCAGCCTGCCCTTCAGGCGCAGCGCGCTCTGGTTGTGCAGCACATGCTCCCACCAGCGGCCGACAACGTACTCCGGGATGAACACGGTCACCACGTCCCGCGGGTTGCTGGTGCGGATCCGCTTGACGTAGTCCAGCACCGGCTTGGTGATCTCGCGATAGGGCGATTCGACCACCTTGAGCGGCACCGGAATGTCCTGCCGCTCCCACTCGGTGACCAGCCGCCGGGTGTCGGTGTCGTCCACGTTGACCGTGACCGCCTCCAGCACGTCCGGCCGGGTGGCCCTGGCGTAGCTGATCGCGCGCAGGGTCGGCATGTGCAGCTTGGAGACCAGCACCACCGCGTGGTTGCGCGCGGGCAGGGTGTGCGAGCGGTCCGCCTCGGCCGCTTCCAGCTCCTGGGCCACGTGGTCGTAGTGCTTGCGGATGCCGGTCATCAGCGCGAACACCGCGGCCATCGCCGCGATCGCGACCCAGGCGCCAAGGGTGAACTTGGTGATCAGCACGACGATCAGCACCACGCCGGTCATGATCATGCCGAAACCGCTGATCAGCCGGGACCGCTTGAGCCGGGTGAGCACCGCGATGTCCTGCTCGCCGCGCAGCAGCTTGTTCCAGTGCCGGACCATGCCGGCCTGGCTGAGGGTGAAGGAGACGAACACGCCGACGGTGTAGAGCGGGATCAGCCTGCCGACCTCGGCCTCGTAGAGGATGACCAGCAGGATGGCGAACCCGGCGAGGAAGACGATGCCGTTGGAGAAGGCCAGCCGGTCGCCACGGGTGTGCAGCTGGCGCGGCAGGTAGCGGTCCTGGGCCAGGATCGAGCCGAGCACCGGGAAGCCGTTGAAGGCGGTGTTGGCGGCCAGCACCAGGATCAGCGCGGTGACCGCGGCGATGAACACCGCGCCCACCGGGAAGCCGTTGAAGACCGCGTTGGCGATCTGCACCACCATGGTCTTCTGGTGGTAGTCCGCCGGGGCCCCGCCGAGCTGGGTGTCCGGGTGCTCGGCGATCTTGACCCCGGTCAGCTGGGCCAGCACCACCAGGCCCATCAGCATGATCACCGCGATCAGGCCCATCATCAGCAGCGTGGTGGCCGCGTTGCGCGACTTCGGCTTGCGGAAGGCGGGCACGCCGTTGCTGATCGCCTCGACCCCGGTCAGCGCGGCGCAGCCCTGGGTGAACGAGCGCAGCACGATCATCGCCAGCGCCAGGCCCATGAGCTGGTCGTTCTCCGCGTTCAGGGTGAACCCGGCGCTCTCGGCGGGCATCGACTCGTCCAGCACGAACCCGCGGAAGAGACCGAACAGGATCATCAGGATCATGCCGATCATGAACGCGTAGGTCGGGATGGCGAAGGCGCTGCCGGACTCCCGGATGCCGCGCAGGTTGACCGCGGTCAGCAGCACGATGGCCACCACCGCGAAGATCACCTTGTGCTCGGCCACGTACGGGATCAGCGAGCCGATGTTGGCCATCGCCGAGGAGATCGACACGGCCACGGTGAGGATGTAGTCCACCAGCAGGGCGCTGCCCACGGTCAGGCCGCCGTAGCGGCCCAGGTTCGCGTTCGCGATCTCGTAGTCGCCGCCGCCGGAGGGGTAGGCGTGCACGTTCTGCCGGTAGCTGAAGACGACGGTCATCATGACCACCGCGACCGCCACCCCGATCCACGGCGCGAACACGTAACCGGAGATCCCGGCGATGGAGAGCACCAGGAAGATCTCCTCCGGTGCGTAGGCCACCGACGACAGCGCGTCGGAGGCGAACACCGGCAGCGCGATGCGCTTGGGCAGGAGCGTGTGGGAGAGCCGGTCACTGCGGAACGGCCGCCCCACCAGGAGGCGTTTGGCCGCGGTGGCGAACTTGGACACGGGACGCAGCGTAGACGGGGCCACCAGCACCGGGCCCGGTCAGCCGTCGGTATGTTGGCAAAGTCGGAACACGGGTCGCGGCCATCCCCCATCTGGGGGAAGGTTATGGTGCACCGCCGTGCTTGGAGGAGGAACTTAGTGCACGTGGTCATCATGGGCTGCGGCCGTGTGGGGGCGTCGCTGGCCAAGGGCCTGGAGCGGCTCGGCCACACCGTCGCGGTGGTGGACAAGAACGTGCAGTCCTTCCGCAGGCTGGGCGGGGACTTCCACGGCCAGCAGGTGGTCGGCATCGGCTTCGACCGGCAGGTGCTCATCGAGGCCGGGATCGAGCGGGCCGGGGCCTTCGCCGCGGTCTCCAACGGCGACAACTCCAACATCATCTCGGCCAGGGTGGCCAGCGAGACCTTCGGCGTGGAGCACGTGGTCGCCCGGATCTACGACCCCAAGCGGGCCGCGGTCTACGAGCGCCTTGGCATCCCGACCGTGGCCACCGTGCCCTGGACCACCGACCGGTTCCTGCGGATGCTGCTGCCCGACGGCGTGGCCACCGCCTGGCGCGACCCTTCCGGCACGGTGGCGGTCTTCCAGCTGCCGCTGCACGAGGGCTGGGTGGGGCGCGAGGTGCGCGAGGTCGAGGAAGCTGTCGGCGCCAGGGTGTCCTTCGTGATGCGCTTCGGCACCGGCGTGCTCCCGGACCGGGACACCGTGGTGCAGTCCGGCGACCAGGTCTACGTCGCCGCCCTCTCCGGCACCGTCACCGATGTCAGCGCGGCCGCTGCCCAGGCTCCCGAGGAGAACAACTGATGCGCGTCGCCATCGCCGGGGCCGGGGCGGTCGGCCGGTCCATCGCCCGCGAACTGCTCGACTCCGAGCACCAGGTCATGCTGATCGAACGCGACCGCAACCACTTCGACCCGCACGCCGTCGAACAGGCCGAATGGGTCCACGCCGACGCCTGCGAACTCTCCTCCCTTGAGGAGGCGGGGATGGAACTGTGCGACGTGGTCATCGCCGCCACCGGCGACGACAAGGTCAACCTGGTGGTGGCCCTGCTCGCCAAGACCGAGTTCGCGGTCCGCCGGGTGGTCGCCAGGGTCAACGACCCCCGCAACGAATGGCTGTTCACCGAGGCCTGGGGCGTGGACGTGGCCGTCTCCACCCCGAGGATGCTCGCCGCCATGGTCGAGGAAGCCGTCACCGTCGGCGACCTGGTCCGCCTGCTGACCTTCCGCCAGGGCGGCGCCAACCTGGTAGAGGTCACCCTCCCCGAGGACACCCCCCTCTCCGGCCGCGCGGTCAAGGCCCTCCGCCTCCCCCGGGACGCGGCCCTGGTCACCATCCTCCGCGGCGGCCGGGTAATCGTCCCCCAGCCCGACGACACCCTCGAGGCAGGCGACGAACTCCTCTTCGTAGCCACCAGCGACGTGGAAAACGAAGTCCAGCAAGCCCTGCTGAGCTGACCCACAACAGCCAACACGCCGTACAAGAACGGCCAACACACCGTCCCAGAACGGCCAACACGCCGACGAGGGTTTCAACCCTCAACCCTCCGCGCGTGTTGGCCGTTGTCGTACCCAGTGTTGGCCGATGTGGGACACCACGTTGGCCGTTCTTGTACGCCATAGGCGACTGCGACCGGGCGAAGCCCGGACAGGTGGCCGGGGTGGCTTTTCAACACTCTCCGAGCGGTTCCCCCATCCCCGTCAGCCTGGAGAGGACACACCACATCCCGGGCAAGCAGACCGCAACCTGCCGCCGCCCTAGCCTGCCAACCGCACGGTCTGCTTGCCCGGGATGTGGTTTGGTATCGGAAGGCTGACGGGGATGGGGGAACCGTACGAGCACTGCTCTTGCTCTTCTTCTTTGCCCTTGTCTTTGATTTTCCCCCCCATCCTTTGATTTCTGCCCGTCCGGCGAGGACGATCTTGATCTTTGTTCGGGTACCTCAGCAACAGAGGCCACAAGCGCAAAGATCAAGAGCGGAAAAGATGGCCTCGCCGGCCGGGCAGACCACCGGAGGGGGGAGGGCAGATCAAGAACCGGCATGAGCAGGTTGCGGGGCGGGGATTGTGCTGCCGGGGCCGGACCCAGCGTGGCTCCGAGGGCTCGCGTGTTCTCCGCACGGCCTTCCGCAAGCCAACCACACCCCGAGGAGCGGCCCCCGTCACGTTGGGCGGGGTCGGCGGCGGTTTGTGTTGCAGGGGCCGCTCCTCGGGGTGTGGTCAGCAAGCTCCAGGCCGTACGGAGAACACGCGAGAACCCTCGTCGTGGGGTTTTCACCCCCAACCCCAAACCGAACCCCCGGCCTGCGGCCGTACAACAACGGCCAACACTCCGTACGACAACGGCCAACACGGCGTACAAGAACGGCCAACACGCGGACTGAACCGGGTGTTGGCCGTTGTGGGGGTGGGGTCAGGCTGAGTTGAGGCCGGTGGGCTGGGCCGTGATGGCCTGGTTGTGGTTCTCCTCGATCTGCTTCGCGCGCCGGACCGCCCATACCGTCACCAGCAGGGCGATCGCCGTCAGCGGATATCCCATGGCCAGCCGGGTGATTCCCAGCAGCGTCGTCTGATCGCCCTCGTACAGCCAGTTCTGCACCACGAACCGGGCCGCGAACACCAGCGTCCAGAACACCGTCGCCAGGTCGTACCCGAAGCGCGCCTTGGGATGTTCGCGCCAGCCGAAGCCGTGCCCGTTGAGCCCCGACCAGATGACGCCCACCAACGGCCAGCGCACCAGCAGCGAGACCAGGAACAGGCCGCCGAAGATCAGGCTGACCCAGATGCCGTACAGGAAGAAGCCCTTGGCCTCGCCGACCCGGTAGGCGATGAACGCGGCGATGCCCACGCCCAGCACGCCGGAGACGGCGGGCATCAGCTTCTCCTTGCGGATCAGCCGCCACAGGCCGATCGCCACGGCCACGCCGAGGGCGCTCCAGATCGCCGGCCACATGCTGGTGGCCCAGTTGACGAAGACGAACACCGCGACGGGCACGGAGGCCGAGATGAAGCCGACCAGGCCGCCCATCTGCTCCCACATGGTGGGCATGGGGGGCTCTTCGGGCTCTGCCACGGCATCCTCGGTGACAGCGTCCTCGGTGGCGCTCCTGGCGGGTTCGAGATCGGCGGACCTGGGGTCCGGGGACTCGGGATGCTCCGGCACGGCGGCGGTCGGACCGGCCTGCGGAGTGGTGGGTTCGCTCATACGCTCACGATCAGGAGGTGGTCTGCAGCTCGTAGTACGGGTTGTAGAGCACTTTACGCCCGTCCCGCACCGCGATCCGCCCCCGCGCCTTGATCGTGCGGCCCGGCTCGATACCGGGGATGCGGCGCCTGCCGAGCCACACCAGGGTGACCCCCTCGGTGCCGTCGTACAACTCGGCCTCCAGGGTCGCCACCGCGTCGCGCGGGCACAGCTCCACGCTGCGCAGCCTGCCCAGCACGGTGACCTCCTCGCCGGATCGGCAGTCGCACGCCTTCACGGCGCCCTGTGCCTCGGCTTTTCGGGACAGGTCATCGGCGTCCAGCTCACTGACGTCACTCGTCAGCTTGCGGACCATCCGCCGCCAGTAGCCCCCGCTGCCACTCATTTTCCGGCGCTCCCAGTACACGAAAGGGGCCCTCGGTTGTGGCCCCGTTATTCCGCCAGGGTAACCATCTGGGGTTACTTTTACTCCAGACGGGCTGACCGGCGGTTACACCGTTTAGAACGCCTACAAACGGGACAAAGTTCCCGGCTGATTCGCCCTGCTCGGCGGGGGTGTGTTTGGGCACAGCAGGCCAGATCACACCCGGACCCCGATCCGGGCCCGGGTGCGGTTTCTCTAGCCCTGTTCCTGGGCCAGGTGCTTGGCGATCGCGTCCGGCAGCTCCAGCGGCAGCGGGGTGCGCACCGGCAGCGGCGATTCCCCGCGCACGACCACGGTGCCGCGCACGATCTCGCGCAGCGCCTCCCCGGCCGCGGCGGAGTGCTCGGTCGGTCCGGCCGCGACCGCGCGCAGCATCCAGCGCGGCCCGTCCACGCCGACGAAGCGCAGCGACATCTCCGGCGAGGAGGCCACCAGCTCGGTGCCCCAGTCCCCGCCCTCCAGCACCACGCGGGCGCCGTCGTTGCGCAGCTGCTCGGCCAGCTCCTTGTGCACCTCCTGCCACAGCCCACCCGATCGGGGGGCGGCGAAAGCACTCACGGTGAGCCTGGCCACCGGGGTCACCAGGTGCACGGCCTGCACCTCGCCCTCCGGCGCCACCTCCACCTGGAGCTGGGTGCCGTCGGGCACCGGCACCCGGATCGAACCGAGATCCAGCCGGGACACCTGGTCCGCGGGCGCCTCACGCTCGTCGTAGGGCCCGTCGAAACCCTCCTCGGCGGCCTCGCCGGCCGGCTCGAGGTGTTCCCCGCCGCCTGCCTGCTCGCCAGCCGCCTTGCGCCGCTTGCCGCGCCGCCCGAACCCGAACATCCCCTCAGACCTCCGTCACATCAGGCGAGCCGTCGTGCTGCCCGGCTCGCTGCCCGGCCAGTGCCGCGGCTCCCCCGGTCGACCCGTAGCCGCCCGCACCGCGCACGGACTCGGGCAGCTCGGCGACCTCGCGGAACTCGGCCTGTTCGACCCGCTGGATGACCAGCTGCGCGATCCGGTCGCCGCGGAGCAGCTTGATCGGTTCGCGCAGGTCGTGGTTGACCAGACAGATCTTGATCTCGCCGCGGTAGCCCGCGTCGATGGTGCCAGGCGTGTTGACCACGCTGAGCCCGGCCCTGGCCGCCAGCCCGGACCTCGGGTGCACGAAGGCGGCGAACCCGATGGGCAGCGCGATCGCCACCCCGGTGCCGACCACCGCGCGCTCGCCGGGTGGCAGCACCAGGTCGCTGGTGGTCACCAGGTCGGCGCCGGCATCGCCGGGACGGGCGTAGGACGGGACGGGCACATCCGGATCAAGCCGGGTCAGGAGCACCTCAACGCTGGGCACGGCGGGCGACATTACCCTGATGCCCGTGAGCAGGAACGCGCGCGCGGTCGATACGACCGGGGATGTCCTCTTCAGTGAGCGGCTCTACCTCCCGTGGTGGGGCTGGCCGCTACCCCTGGCCGGTGCGGTGCTGCTGGCCGCGGAGATCCACATGGGTTACCCGGGGGTGCGCTCCTGGCTGCCGTACCTGCTGCTGGTGCCACTGGTCGTGGTGACCATGCTGTGGCTGGGCAGGCGGCAGGTGCAGGTCAAGGGCGGTGAGCTGTGGGTGGGCGAGGCCCACCTGCCGCTGGAGTTCGTCGGCAGGGTCAGCACGCTGAACGCCGAGGAGAAGCGCCCGGCGCTGGGCCGGGACCTGGACCCGGCCGCGTTCGTGGCGCACCAGGGCTGGGTCGGACCCGCGGTACTGGTCGAGTTGACCGACCCGGACGACCCCACCCCGTACTGGATCTTCAGCGTCCGGCAGGCGGAGAAGCTGGCCGGACTGCTGCGCGAACTGGCGGCGAAGTCCGCCCACTAGGGCGTGTCCGCGGAGCCGCGTGGGCGAGAGTCGTGATCGAGGTGGTTCCTGGTGGCGCGGCCGGGCCGCCCTCATACCGGGCGTATTCGGGCGGTCCGGCCGTGCCGCCAGGGGCCGCCTCGGCGCGGCTATCGCGTGCGTGGCTTTGCGGACACGCCCTAGGTACCGCGGACGGCGTCGTTGACGCCGCCGGAACGACCGTCGGTCCGGGCACCAGCCATCCCCAGGCTGGTGCCCGTGCCCGCTCAGTCGCAGTCGCGGCAGATGTACTGCCCGGCCTTCTCCCTGGACAACCGGCTGCGGTGGTGCAGCAGGAAGCAGCGGGAGCAGGTGAACTCGTCGTCCTGCTTCGGGAGCACCTTGACGGTCAGCTCCTCGCCGGACAGGTCGGCGCCGGGCAGCTCGAAGTTCTCGTCCGGCGCGTCGGTGTCGACGTCGACCACCCCGGACTGAGTCTCGTTACGCCGCGCCTTCAGCTCTTCAAGCGAGTCCTCGGCGAGGTCGTCGGTCTCGCCACGGCGCGGTGCGTCGTAGTCGGTCGCCATCGTGTAGTCACCCCTGCGTTTTGCTCAAGATGGTGGTTCGTGCCGCTGGTTAACGTTCCAGCGCACCGTTTTGTGCCCGCCGTCCCCAGTGACGGCCGTCTCTCTTCGAGAACTCGGTGCCACCGGAGAAGTCGATCAGGTAAATCGGCTTACCGGCGGGCCGGAGCGCCGAGAGGGTAGCCCATCGCGGCCAGTCGCGTTCACTGGGTCACCCGGAAGCGCGGTGGATGTGGCCAGTAGCACCCCATCGGCCGACAAGGAAGACGAAACTGGTCACGCATGCCGAGCCGTTACCGCCTAGGCTGATCGTCGACGTGGGTACAGGCGATGGCGGACAACGCCGGGGAGGGCGGAGGACGTGGCAGCGGGGAGCGTGAGGCAGGGCCTCGGACGTTATCGGAGGCGACGCCCGCTACCGGCGCTGATCATCCTGGCCTTGCTGGGTGTGATAGCGACGTTCGTGTGGAGCAAGGTCTTCCGCAACGTCGACGACGTGGAGGCCGCGGTCCGCTGTGACGGGCCCCCGGCGGTGGAGGCCGGCAAGACCCCCTACAACGGCCAGGGCCAGCCGAGGGACGCGCTGGACAAGACCGATCCGTGGCCGGCGGCCGATGTGAAGATTCGCGTGCTCAATGGCGGTGGCCTGCGCGGACAGGCGAAACTGGTCAACGAGGAGCTGATCGGTTTCGGCTTCAACAAGGCCGGTGAGCCGGGCGATGACCCGGTCTACGGGGACAAGCTCAGCTGCCACGGCCAGCTCCGCTACGGCCCGAACGGGGCCGGTGCGGCCCGCACGATGAGCCTGCTGGCGCCGTGCGTGCAGCTGGTGCGGGACGAGCGTCAGGACTCCACCATCGACGTGGTGCTCGGCAAGAAGTTCGACGGGATCAAGCCCGCGCCGAGCACCCGCCAGCTGATGGACAAGCTCAAGGAATGGGCCGAGCAGCAGCCCGAGAAGGGCGGCCAGCAGGCCGCGCCGCCACCCCCGCAACTCGACGCCGACCAGCTCGCGAGCGCACGCAACGTGCACTGCTGAGCACGGTGTGTTGGCCGAACTCGTACGCCGCGTTGGCTGAACTCGTACGCCGCGTTGGCCGATCCGGTACGCCCGGTCGGCCGACGCGGCTTTTTTCAGATCTCGGCGGCTCCGGAGCGGCGCAGTAGTTCTGTCAGTTCTGCCGCCACCCCTGGGGCCACGGCGAGGGTGAGGTCCGCGCCCAGCCCGTCCGGATCGATACCGTCCGCGTTCGGCCGCCGCAGCACCGCCCCGGCTTCTTCGGCGATCAGCCCGCCGCCCGCCCAGTCCCAGTGCCCGAGCCCGTGCTCGAAATAGGCGTCCACCCAGCCCGCCGCCACCGAGCACAGGTCGATCGCGGCCGAGCCGCTGCGCCGCAGGTCGCGCACGCTCCTGGCCAGCCGGGCGGCCAGGTCGGCCTGCCGCCCTCGTCGCTCGACCTTGTACGCGAAACCGGTCGCGACCAGCGTCAACGGCAGTTCGACGGTGGCCGAGGCGCGCAGCGGTTCGCCGTCGAGGGTGGCGCCCTGTCCGCGTGCCGCGCTCCACACCCGGCCCGCCGCGGGTTCGACCACGCAGGCCGCGACCGCGATGCCGTCCACCTCGGCGGCCACCGAGACCGCGTACTGCGGCAGGCCGTAGAGGTAGTTCACCGTGCCGTCGATCGGGTCGACCACCCAGCGCACCCTGGCGCCGGCGGCGTCGTCACCGGCTTCCTCGCCGAGCACGCCGTCGGCGGGACGCAGTTCCGCCAGCCGGGACCGGATCAGCTCCTCGGCGGCGCGGTCGGCCGCGGTGACCACGTCGGTCGCGGTGCTCTTGGTGTCCACCGCGCCGGAAAACCGCCGCTGACCACCTCTCATGGCCGCGACCAGCTCGCCTGCCGCGCTCGCGACCTCGATCGCGACGGTGCGCAACCGGGCCGGATCCACCAACGTCGGTACCTCATCAGCCAGACCCACGGGACCATACGACCACATGACCGTTATGGTCTGCGCACCACGTTTCTGAATCGAACAGGAAGGACCACGGGGATGAGCGCTACCCGCGGGTTCGGAGTCGATATCGGCGGCTCCGGCATCAAGGGCTGTGTCGTGGACCTCGAGACCGGAGTGCTCGAGGGCGAGCGGCTACGCATCCCCACCCCGCAACCGTCCACGCCCGAGGCGGTGGCCGAGGTCGTCGCGGAGATCGTCGGGAAGTTCGGCTGGGAGGGGCCGGTCGGCGTCACCCTGCCCTGTGTGGTCAAGCGGGGCGTCGCGCACAGCGCGGCCAACGTCGACCCCGGCTGGATCGGCACGGACGCGGCCGCCCTGTTCGCGGGCAAGCTGGGCCGGGCCACCACCGAGGTCGTCGTGCTCAACGACGCCGACGCGGCGGGCCTGGCCGAGATGCGCTTCGGCGCGGGCCTGGGCAAGGACGGCACGGTGGTCCTGCTGACCTTCGGCACCGGCATCGGCAGCGCGGTGTTCCTGGACGGCAAGCTGGTCCCCAACACCGAGTTCGGCCACCTGGAGGTGGACGGGCACGACGCGGAGAAGCAGGCCGCGGCCTCGGTCAAGGAGGACCTGGACCTGTCCTGGGAGGAATGGGCGCCCAGGGTCACCCGGTACCTGCGGGTGCTGGAGGACCTGGTGTGGCCGGACCTGGTGATCGCGGGCGGCGGGGTCAGCAAGAAGGCGCACAAGTGGCTGCCGCTGCTGGAGGTGCGCACCGAGGTGGTGGCGGCGACGTTGAAGAACGACGCCGGCATCGTCGGCGCGGCCAGTGCCGCGGCGGGGCTGCGCGGCTGATTTCCCTTTCCTGGCCCGCAACGGCCGGGCCAGGCCCGTCGTTACAATGGTGGACGCCCGCGGCACTCTGCGCCGGGGGCGCTCCCCCGAACACTCCGGCGGCCTAGGTTCGCGCCCTTGGCCTGCCAGTGAACGATCCCCGCGAAAGGGCGTACGTGGCCACCGCAGACACCGCTACCCGGCCTTCCCCCGCAGTCGAGGCCGACGAGCAGGCGACCCCGGCCCGCAAGGCCCCGGCGAAGACGGCGGCCAAGCCAGCCGCCAGGAAGCCCGCCGCGAAGACCACCAAGGCGGCTGGGGCCAAGGCCCCGGCGAAGAAGGCCGCCGCGAAGCCCGGTCCGGCAGGCAAGGCCGCGGCCAAGCCGGCCGACGGCGACGAGCCGGTCCTGGAGGACATCGAGGAGGACCTCGAACTCGAGGCCGACCTGGTCGTCGCCGACGACCCGGAGCCTGCCGAGGAGGAGCCGCAGAAGACCGGCAGCTTCGTCTGGGACGAGGAGGAGTCCGAGGCGCTGCGGCAGGCCCGCAAGGACGCCGAACTCACCGCCTCCGCCGACTCCGTCCGCGCCTACCTCAAGCAGATCGGCAAGGTCGCCCTCCTCAACGCCGAGGAGGAGGTGGCCCTGGCCAAGCGGATCGAGGCCGGCCTCTACGCCGCCGAGCGCTACCGCCAGGCCGAGGAGGAGGGCGCGCAGCTCTCCACCCAGATGCGGCGGGACCTGCGCTGGATCATCCGCGACGGCGAGCGGGCCAAGAACCACCTGCTGGAGGCCAACCTCCGCCTGGTGGTCAGCCTGGCCAAGCGCTACACCGGCCGCGGCATGGCCTTCCTGGACCTGATCCAGGAGGGCAACCTGGGCCTGATCCGGGCAGTCGAGAAGTTCGACTACACCAAGGGCTACAAGTTCTCCACCTACGCGACCTGGTGGATCCGCCAGGCCATCACCAGGGCCATGGCCGACCAGGCCCGCACCATCCGCATCCCGGTGCACATGGTCGAGGTCATCAACAAGCTCGGCCGCATACAGCGCGAACTCCTGCAGGACCTGGGCCGCGAGCCCACCCCCGAGGAACTCGCCAAGGAAATGGACATCACGCCAGAGAAGGTCCTGGAGATCCAGCAGTACGCCCGCGAGCCGATCTCGCTGGACCAGACCATCGGCGACGAGGGCGACTCGCACCTGGGTGACTTCATCGAGGACTCCGAGGCCGTGATCGCGGTCGACGCGGTCTCCTTCACCCTGCTGCAGGACCAGCTCCAGTCGGTGCTGGCCACGCTGTCCGAGCGCGAGGCGGGCGTGGTCCGGCTGCGCTTCGGGCTCACCGACGGCCAGCCGCGCACCCTGGACGAGATCGGCCAGGTCTACGGCGTGACCAGGGAACGGATCCGCCAGATCGAGTCCAAGACGATGTCCAAGCTGCGGCACCCGTCGCGCTCCCAGGTGCTGCGCGACTACCTCGACTGAGTTCCGGCCCGAACAACACGAGGCCGCCGACCCCTCCCTCCAGGGTTCGGCGGCCTTTGCCGTGCCGGTCTCAGTTCCCGGGTGCTCAGTCCTTGAACGAGCCGTCGGCGCGGCGGCGGTGGTTGGCCAGGATGTGGCCGCACTGCGGGCAGTGCCGGCGCAGGAAGTGCTTGAGCAGGTACAGCAGGCCGAGAGTGGCCAGGTAGACGGCGGCGATGAACAACCGCTTCACCAGCCAGACGAAGCCGGGGTCGGTGCAGGTGCGGCAGTCGCGGCAGGACACGGGGCGCTCCTCGGGCGGTTCGGGACTCACCCTCCAGGCTGCCCAGCGGCGCGGCCACGTGGGGGTGGGCGGGACCTGAGACGTCCCGGATTTCGTCCCCTAGGGAGTGACCGGGGCGAACGGCGGTACCCGTACCCCCACTCGGCGGTGCACGACCGGTGAGCGCTACCGTACTCCGCGTGACGAAACGGAAGACGCAGACTCGGCGGAGTGACCGCCCCCTCGGTAGTTCGGTGTGGCTCCGGCCCGCGCGCCCCGGTGAGGGCCGCCAGGTCGAGCAGCTTCTGGTGTCGGATCCGGCGACCGGGAAGGCGCTGCGGGCCTCGGTGGACGCCGATCGGGCCGACGGCACCGACGGCTCGCACGGGCTGGTGCTGGTGGCGGCCGACCGGCGGCATGAGGAGAAGCTGGTCGGGGTGGCCGCGGCCGGGGTGCCGCGCACGCTGATCGGCGGGCTCGGGCTGCCCGCGGAGGCCAACCGGCTGCTGGTGCGTTCGCTGATCGCGGTCAACGGGGTCGCGGTGCTGCCGCAGACGCTCCAGCACGGCCTGGTCGGCCGGTTGCTGAGCGGGATGGCCAAGCACTACCGGGGCGCCGGGTTCCAGTGGGTGTTCGGGCAGTGCCGGATGGGCAACGACGCCTGGCTGACCCACCTGCGCGGCCTGGGCTTCACCGTGGGCGCCGCGGGCGTGGACATCCGGCTCAACTCGGCGCTGTGGCCGCACAACTCGACCATCCGCACCCAGAACGATCTGCACGCGTTCTTCCAGCCGCTGGCCGAGGAGCCCTCGATGCGGATGGCCATGATGCCGGTGCCGAACGGGATCGCCCGCCAGCCGGTCGCGGTCTGATTCCCAGAATTCGGGATCCCATACTCCGGACCAGTACAACAAAACAGACACGTACTGGAGTTCGAACCGCATCAGGTCAACCGGAGCCCACTGGTTGCCGCAGCGCTGACCAGCGCGGTTACCCACAGCAACGGTGACTCCACGACAGTTTCACAAGGTCAGCCCTAGCCTGGGCACGAGTTGCCGCCATGTCACGGTTATTGAGGACGAACGGCGGCAACTTGATAAGGCATCTGGATGTCGATGGGCGATCTTCACAACCGCCCATGCACACTCGTAGTGTTCAACCCTGCGACAACCGGGTAGTTCGGACGTGACCGGCATCGCCACGAGGTCGGGAACACTGACGAACCGCCGGACGTCTGCATAGAGTGGAACCAGCGCGACACCGCGGCAGCAGCCACACCGCCTCGGAGTTTCGCTGGCAACAACGGGCACCGGATAAGCCGGTGCCGGGACGGAGGGAGATTCACATGCCTGGAACACTCACCCGCCCCGAGCTGACCGCTGCCGACCGTTGCGACCGTTGCGGGGCCGCTGCTCGAGTTCGTGCCGTTCTGCAGTCCGGGGGCGAGCTCCTGTTCTGCGGTCACCACGCCAGGGAACACGAGACCAAGCTGAAGGAGCTTGCGGCGAACATCCAGGAAGGGTGATCGGCGCACAGCCCCTGATCCGACGAGCCCCACGGGCGGAGATCCTTTGACCGGGATCTCCGCCCGTGACATATCCCGGATCTTTTTCAGCTCTCAGCGAACACGCAACGGGCCAACGGCGGCCGACAGCAGGGTTGCCATTGCACGAGCAGGTGTTGACGGACGGCGGTGCGCTGGACTGGCACCGGATCAGCGCTGGTCGCTGATTCAGCCGTTGGCGAACACCTGCTCGAACGCCAGTTCGGCCGCGCCAACCAGCGCGGCGTCCGCGCCCAGCGTGGACGTCACCATCCGCAGCCGGCCCGCGGCCCGCCCGACCAGACTGCGCCGGGACACCGTCTCGGCCACCTCGGTCACCACCACGGGCGGCAGCACGGCCAGCAGTCCTCCCAGCACCACCAGTTCGGGCGCGACCACGTTGACCACGTTGGTCAGACCAAGGGCCAGCCACCCGGCGAACCCCTCGAGCCGGTGCCTGGCGTCCTCGGGCCGCAGGGCCAGCGAGGCCAGCTCGGCCACGATCTCCGCACGTGCGGCGCCCCCGGTGAGGTTGAGCGCCCGGCACAGCGCGTCCTCGCCGATCTCGGTCTCCCAGCAGCCGCGGCAGCCGCAGTAGCAGGACCGGCCCTGCGGGTTGACCACCATGTGCCCCAGCTCGCCGACGTAGCCGCCGGTGCCGCGCAACGGCGCGCCGCCGACGATCACCCCGCCGCCGACGCCGACCTCGGCGGACAGGAACACGATGTCCGCGGCGTCCCTGGCCGCGCCTCGGATGTGCTCGGCCAGCCCACCCAGATCGGCGTCGTTGCCGACCTGGACGGGCAGCCGTAGCTCGGTGGAGAGCATCCGGCCGAAGGGCACCCCGGTCCAGTGCAGGTTCGGCGCCTCGTGCACCAGTCCGTCGGCGCGTCGCACCACCCCTGGCACGGACACGCCGATGCGCACCGGCGGCCTGCCCAGTTCGGTGGCCAGTTCCCGGCAGGCGGTGGCCACCTTGGCCAGCACCGTCTCCGGATCGGCCCCACCCCTGGCCTGGGCCCAGTGCCTGCCGCCGAGCACGGTGCCGCCGATGCCGACCGCGGCCACGGTCACCTGTTCGACGCCAACGTCCACCGCCAGCACCGGCACCGCCCGCGCCTGGGGCAGCACCAGCAGCGAGGGCCGTCCGGCGCCCTGGCGGTGCGTGGGGACCTGTTCGGTGACCAGGCCGAGCGCGGTCAGCTCGTCCACCAGTGCCTTGATCGTGCTGCGGTTCAGCCCGAGTTCGGTGGCCAGTTCGGCACGCGTGCTCGGGCCGTCCACATGCAGTCTGCGGAGCAGCGCGGCCCGGTTGTGCCTGCGGACCTCGTCCGGTCTGGTGCCCGCGGTGGGCGCGCTGCTCAACGTCACTCCCCTGCTCGACGCACGCGGGGGACGTCCTCGGCCCCCGCCGAACCCGGTCAGACCCGCGTCAGCTCAGCGCACGCCGGCAGGCGCACGCCGCCGGGACAGCGCGTCCACGCTGGCCGCCAGCAGCAGCACCAGCCCGGTGACGATGGAGACCACCGCGGCGGGCTCGCCGAGCAGTCGCAGACCGTTCTCGATGGTGGCGATGACCGCGCCGCCGACGACCGCGTCCCGCACCCGGCCCTTGCCGCCGAAGAGCGAGGTGCCGCCGATGACGGCCGCGCCGACGGCGAAGAGCAAGGTGTTGCCGCCACCGGCCTGCGGGTCGACCGAACCGACCTTCGAGGAGTAGATGATCGCACCGATCGCGGCGATGGTGGAGGCGATCACGAACACCGACATCCTGATCTTGCGCACGTCGATGCCCGCCCGGCGGGCCGCCTCGGCGTTGCCGCCGACGGCGTAGACGTGCCGGCCGTAGCGGGTGCGGTCGAGCACGAAGGTGCCGATGACCAGCAGGAACAGCACGATGGGCACCACGTAGGGCACGCCGGCGATGGTGATCGCCTCGTTCAGGCTGCGGTTGAGCGTGAGCAGGTAGGTGCCGATCGCGCCGAGCACCACCACCGCACCGACCTTGACCAGCACCAGCGAGGTCGGCGGGGCCACCAGCTTCTTCTTCAGCCTGCCGAAGTGCCTGGTCAGCACGGCCACCGCGTAGCCGCCGACGACCAGCACCAGCAGCAGCCAGCTCAGCCCGATGGACAGGTTGCCGTTGGCCACCTCGAACAGCACGCCGTCGCCGACGCCCAGGGTGCCGCCCTCGCCGATGTACTGCAGGACAACGCCCTGCCAGGCGAGGAACAGGGCCAGGGTCACCACGAAGGACGGGATGCCCACCCTGGCGACCAGGAAGCCGGTGAGGCAGCCGATCGCGGTGCCGAAGCAGATCGCGAGCAGGATCTCCACCCACGGGTTGGCCGGCACGCCGACGATCATGATCCCGGCGGCCAGCACGGCCGGGATGGCGGCCACCCAGAGCCTGGTGAGCACGGCCATCGCCGCGGCGACCAGCAGGCCGATGATGGTGATGATGAAGACCGCGAGGCCCATCTTGCCGAGCAGGTTGCCGCCGGTGGACAGGTGCAGCGCGAAGATCGCCGCGGTGACGCCGGAGGCGGTGCCGGCGGAGAGGTCGATCTCGCCGAGCAGCAGCACGAACACCAGGCCCATGCCGATGACCACGGTGCCCGCGCCCTGGGCGAGCAGGTTGGACAGGTTGCCCAGGGTGAGGAAGTCACTGGACTGGCTGGCGAAGAAGAGGAAGAGCACGGCGAGTCCGCCAAGGGCGGGCAGCACGCCGAGCTGGCCGCCGCGCAGCCGGGCGCCGTAGTCGCCGACGGCCTGGCCGAAGCTGCGCTGCGTGTTGTCGATGCCGAAGTCGGCGACGGCGGTCGAGCCGCCATCGGGCTTGGCGGCCCCGGTGTCGGCTTGGGTCTCGGTCATCTGGAGTTCCTTGGGTGAAAAAGTGCGCGGGAAGGTTCAGTGGCGGCTGCGCCGACTCAGATCGTGGCGGCTTCCGGCTTGGCGATGCCGATGTCGCCGGTGCGGCCCGAGGTGATCAGCTCGACCGCCTGGGCGTGCGACAGGCTCTTGGTCGGCACCTGGGCGGCCAGGCGGCCCAGGTAGAGCGCGGCCACGGTGTCGGAGACCTCGAACACGTCGTTCATGTTGTGGCTGATCAGCACCACGCCGAGCCCGTTGTCGGCGAGCCTGCGCACCAGGTCGAGGACCTGGCGGGTCTGGGCCACGCCCAGCGCGGCGGTCGGCTCGTCGAGCAGCACCACCTTGCTGTCCCACAGCACCGACTTGGCGATGGCCACGGTCTGCCGCTGCCCACCGGAGAGCGAGGCCACCGGGGTGCGCACCGACTTCACCGTGCGCACGGACAGGTCGGCGAGCACCTTGCGGGCCGCCTGCTCCATGGCCGCGTCGTCCAGGGTCAGGCCGTTGGTCTTCTCCCGGCCGAGGAACATGTTGTCCACGATGTCGAGGTTGTCGCACAGCGCGAGGTCCTGGTACACGACCTCGATGCCCAGCGCGGCCGCGTCCCTCGGGCTGCCGATGGCCACCGGCTGCCCGTTGAACAGGATCTCGCCTGATTCGGTCGGGTGGATGCCCGCGATGCACTTGACCAGCGTGGACTTGCCCGCGCCGTTGTCACCGACCAGCGCGGTGACCTCACCGGCCTTGACCGCCAGGTCCACGTCGTGCAGCACGTGCACCGGACCGAAGCTCTTGTTCACGCCGCGCAGTTCGAGAATGTTGCTCACTGCTGGAACTCCAGGTTGAGAAGAAAGTGCTCAGGCATGAGCCAACGGCAGGGCGGGTCGGGGGGCGCCGCCCTGCCGTGGCGATCAACCAGCCGGATCTGCCCGGCTGAGTCTCATCCGTCGATCAACCGACGGTGATTCCCGCTTCCTTGCACTTCGCGACCAGGTCGTCCTTGCAGAACTCGGTCGCCTTGACGAAGCCCGAGTCCACCACGACCTTGACGTTGGCCTTGGTGATGGTCTGCGCGGACAGCAGCACCGACTTCACGTCGCGCTTGCCCTCCGGGTCCTTCTCGATGCCGGTGGCCAGCGCGTCGGCCGAGGCCTTGTCGTTCTTGGCCAGCGCGATCGCGATCTTGGCCGCGTTGCTGGCCTCCTCGGCGATCGGCTTGAACACGGTCATGCACTGGTCGCCACGCAGGATGTTGGCCAGCGCGGCCGGGTCGGCGTCCTGGCCGGTGACCGGGACCTTGCCGTTGAGGCCGTTCTTCTTCAGCACGGTGATCACCGCGGAGGCGAGACCGTCGTTGGCAGCGAGCACGCCGTCAACCTTGCCGTTGTTGCGGGTCAGCTCCTGCTCGAAGATCGTGTTACCGAGCTGGTTGTCCCACTTCTGCACCCACTGGTCGCCACCGAGCTTGGCCTGACCGGAGGAGTAGAGCGGCTTGAGGATCTTGTCGGCGCCGTTCTTGAACAGCGTGGCGTTGTAGTCCTCGGGACCGCCGTTGATCTGCACGATGTTCGGGGTGGGCTTGCCCTTGAGGCAGTCCACCAGCCCCTGCCCCTGCAGCTCGCCGACCTTGGTGTTGTCGAAGGAGACGTAGTAGTCCGCCGAACCGCCAAGGGTCAGGCGGTCGTAGTCGATGGTCGGGATGCCTGCGGCCTTGGCCTTCTTCTGCACCGCCGCGCCACCCTCGTTGCTCAGGCGCGCGATCATCAGGACCTTGACGCCCTGGGTGATGAACGAGTCGGCGATGGTGGAGAACTTGCCGGGGTCGTTCTCCGCGTTCTGGATCAGCGGGGTGACCCCCGCCTCCTTGAGCGCCTTCTCCAGCAGGGGCTTGTCGAAGCCCTCCCAGCGGGCCGAGGTCTTGGTGTCCGGGAGGATCACACCCACCTTGGGTCCGCTGCCTTCGGACCCACTCGCGCCGGTGGTGCTACCGCCACCACCGGTGCTGTTCGCTCCGCACGCCGACAGGGCCAGGGCCAACCCCGAGCCGACGGCGATCAGGCCAAGCGTCTTGCTCCGCATCCGCCCGTTCCTCCTACTGCCGTGGTCGTGACACTCCGCGACGAGCGTCACGACCCGGAAATGTTGTGGGTCACAACGTATGCCTCGGATAGACGAATCGGAAGCCTTCTGAATCCATACAGAAGGACAGAAGAGACACGATGGTGGCACGGGCTGATAACCGGCGCGTAACTCGTGTGAGAGCGCGTTCGCGGAGGTAGCACGGGGTTCGGCCAATCGCGCGACTCGCCCGGGGTGTGCTGGGGTGGTCGATCTGTCGGCGTGTTAGCCGTTGTTGTACGGGGTGTTGGCCGATGTGGGACACCTGGTTGGCCGTTGTGGGTGTTCGGGGGTGTCTGGGGGGTCCGTCGTTCGTCCGTAACTGCCGACGTGGTGTACGAGATCGGCCAACACTCCGGTGGGGGTTCTCAAGCCTTGGCGTGTTGGCCGTTCTGGTACGGCGTGTTGGCCGTTGTTGTACGGGGTGTTGGCCGGTGTGGGCGGGTTGGTTCACGAGCGGAAGATCAAGATCAAGGGCGTCCTCGCCGGACGGGCAGGAATCAAAGGATGGGGGGAGGTTCAAAGTCAAGGGCAGAGAGCAGTGCTCGTGCGGTTCCCCATCCCCGTCAGCCTTCCGATACCAAACCACATCCTGGGCGCGCGGACCCGTGCGGTTGGGTGGCTAGGGCGGCGGCGGGTTGCGGGTCCGCGCGCCCAGGATGCGGTGTGTCCTCTCCAGGCTGACGGGGATGGGGAACCGCTCAGGTGGGGTTTGAAAAGCCACCCCGGCTGCCTGTGTGCGGGCTTCGCCCGGTCGCGGCGCGTGTTAACGGCCTAGCCGCAGCGTTCCCGGGCTTCGCCCGCTTGCCCGCAACGCTCACCGCTCCGGGCTCCGCCCGCCCACAACAGTTCTAACCGCCCAGCCGCCAGCCTCCGGGCTTCGCCCGCCTGCCCCCAACGCTCCCCGCTCCGGGCTTCGCCCGCCCGGCGTCCCACAACGGCCAACACTCCGTACCAAAGCGGCCAACACTCCGTACGACAACGGCCAACACTCGGGATGATCTTGGTTTGGGTTACCAGGTTCTGAGGGTGACTATTCGTTCTTCTAGTTCCTCGATGCTGGCCATGGGGGTTGGGGGGCCGCCGCATTGGCGGCGGAGTTCGTTGTGGATCACGCCGTGGGGTTTGCCTGTGCGGTGGTGGATCATCGCTACCAGGGTGTTCAGTTCTTTGCGCAGGCTGTGGATGCGTTCGGAGACTGAGACGGCGCGTGGGGGTGGCGGGGCGGCGGCCGGTTGGGTGTTTTTGCGTTTGGTGGCGTTGGCCAGTTGTTGTTCCTGGCGCTGGCGGAGCAGGGTGCGGACCTGGTCGGGTTCCAGGAGGCCGGGTAGGCCCAGGTACTCCTGCTCTTCCTCGGTGCCTGCCAGGGCGGCGGTGCCGAAGGAGGAGCCGTCGTAGATCACCTGGTCGAGTTCGGCCGAGGCGCTCAGGGCGGTGAAGGCCTTCTCGTCCTCGCCCAGTTCGTCCTGCTGCTGGTTGGCCTGCTGGAGCAGTTCGTCGTCCCAGCCGTCCTTCTCCCGGTGCGGCTTGCCAAGGACGTGGTCGCGCTGCGCTTCCAGCTCGCTGGCCAGGCCCAGTAGCACCGGCACGCTGGGCAGGAAGACGCTCGCGGTCTCGCCTGCCCGCCTGGCCCGCACGAAGCGGCCGATGGCCTGGGCGAAGAACAGCGGGGTGGAGGCGCTGGTGGCGTAGACGCCAACGGCCAGTCTTGGCACGTCCACGCCCTCGGAGACCATCCGCACCGCGACCAGCCAGCGGTCCGTGGTCTGGGAGAACTGGCTGATCCGGCCGGACGCCTTGGGGTCGTCGGAGAGCACGATGGTGGGCTCGGTGCCGGTGACCTGGTGCAGGATGTTCGCGTACGCCTTGGCGGTGACGTGGTCGGTGGCGATGACCAGGCCGCCCGCGTCGGGGACCTCGGCGCGCTTCTGGGTGAGCCTGCGGTCGGCGGCCTTGAGCACCGCGGGCATCCACTCGCCTGCCGGGTCCAGCGCGGTGCGCCAGGCCCGCGCGGTCTGCTCCTGGGTCAGTGGCTCGCCGAGGCGGGCGCTGAACTCCTCGCCGGCGTTGTTCCGCCAGTGCGCCTCGCCCGAGTAGGCCAGGAAGATCACCGGGCGGACCACGCCGTCACGCAGTGCGTCGGCGTAGCCGTAGGAGTGGTCGGCCCGGCTGCGCTCGAAGCCGTCGCCGCCGCGCTCGTAGGTGATGAACGGGATCTGCGAGTCGTCGCTGCGGAAGGGCGTCCCGGTCAGCGAGAGCCGCCGCACCGCGGGGGTGAACGCCTCGCGGACCGCGTCGCCCCAGCTCTTGGCGTCGCCGCCGTGGTGGATCTCGTCCAGGATGACCAGGGTCTTGCGGTTCTCCGTGCGTACCCGGTGCAGCGTGGGGTGCGCGGCGATCTGGGCGTAGGTGACCGCGACGCCGCGGTAGTCCCGCGAGGTGACGCCGGTGGTGTTGCGGAAGTTCGGGTCGATGGCGATGCCGACCTCGCTGGCCGCCTGCGCCCACTGGTGCTTGAGGTGCTCGGTCGGCGTGACGATGGTGACCGACTCGACCGTGCGGTCGGCCAGCAGCTCCAGCGCCACCCGCAGCCCGAAGGTGGTCTTGCCCGCGCCGGGGGTCGCCACGGCCAGGAAGTCCTGCGGTTTCGCCGCCAGGTACTTGGTCAGCGCGCGGCGTTGCCAGGCGCGAAGTGGCCTGGTGGCGACCTTCGTGCGTGGCGAGCGCAGCGACGGGTCGGAGTCAATGTCGGCTTCCAGGGCCTCGGTCACTCTCGCGCTCCCCTCGCCACTCGAAGATCCACACCCATTGGGTCACATGCGAAAGCCCTCCGCGACAGTGGTCCCCGAGGGCCCTGCGAGCCTACCCCGCCGACGGGGGTGCTCCGTTCCACGACCCGGCCGGTGGGTAACCGATGAGGGTGACGACACACCCGTTTTGCGGGGTTCCGCATCAGGACGGCGGGCCATGCAGCATGCTTGGCGGTGCGATGACTTCGCCGCTGGAAGACCCGGACGAACGCGGTACGAGCGCCGCGAAGCCGAAGCGTGCTCGACGCGGGCCGCTGCGGCTGTTGGCGCGCACCCTGCAAAAGGCGTGGGACGACTCCATCTTCAGCGAGGCCGCCGAGGCCGCGTTCTGGCAGACGCTGTCGCTGCCGCCGCTGCTGCTCGGGCTGCTGGGCTCGCTGGGCTTCATCGCGGACTGGATCGGCCCTGACGTCATCCAGATCGTGCACAGCCGGATCATCGAGCTGTCCGGGAAGGTCTTCACCCCGAACGTGGTGGACGGGGTGATCGGCGACACCGTCACCAACATCCTGACCAAGGGCCAGAGCGAGATCGTCTCGATCGGCTTCCTGATCTCGCTGTGGGCGGGTTCCTCGGCCACCGCCTCCTTCGTGGACGCCATCACCGTGGCGCACGGCCAGTACGGCGCCCGCAACCTGGTCTGGCAGCGGATCCTGTCCCTGCTGCTCTACCTGGTCACGCTGGTGCTGCTGATCATCGGCCTGCCGGTGCTGGCACTGGGTCCCGAACTGCTGCCGGAGGTGTTCCCGGAGAGCTGGAAACCCACGGTCAGCCTGTGGGTGAACCGGTTCTACTACCCGGGCACCGGCCTGCTGCTGGTACTCGCGCTGGCCACGCTGTACAAGGTCGCGCTGCCGCGCAAACTGCCCTGGCACCGCGGGCTGCCCGGCGCGGCGCTGGCCATGGTGTTCTTCCTGATCTCCAGCTACGGGCTGCGGCTCTACATCTCCTGGGTGACCAGCACCGGGTTCACCTACGGCGCGCTGGCCACCCCGATCGCCTTCCTGCTGTTCGCCTTCGTGATCGGCATCGCGATCGTGCTCGGCGCGCACTTCAACGCGGCCATCCAGGAGCTGTGGCCGGCCAGCATGACCCGCAGGGAGCGGCGGCGCTGGCGGCGGCTGGAGATGGTGCGCACCGCGGAGAAGCTGCGCAGCCAGGCCGAGCAGGAGGCGTGGCGGCAGGTCGCCGAGGAGAACGAGCCGGACCACGACGGACCGGTCACCACCGTGCGCGGAGCGGACGGCGCGACGCTGGCCGGACCGGGCCGCTCCAGTGCCGCCGGAGCGGGGATCACCCCGGCGCCGGAACCACCCAGTCCGCCCCCGGGTCCGGGCGTGTCGCCACTGGGTCCGACCGTGGAACTGCCGCCGGTCAGCTCGCCCGCGGACACCAATCCGACCGTCCGGGTGCCGCGCAGTGGGTCAGCCCAGGGTGGCCCGCAGGGCGAGCAGGTGCCCTAGCCGGGCCGCGCCCGCCCTGGCCTGTTCGGTCAGCTCGGTCCGCCGCCGCCCGAACTCGGCCAGCGGCACCGAGAAGGCCAGTGCCCCGCTGATCCGCCCCGCACAGTCGCGCACCGGCGCGGCCACGCAGGCCAGCTCCGGCCGGAACTCCTCGATCTCGGCGGCCACCCCGGTGTGCCGGACCTCCAGGAGTTGCTCCTCCAGCGCGGGCAGTGCGGTCAGCGTGCGTTCGGTGGCCCGCCGCATGCCGGCCCCGGCGAAGTACTCCCGCCGCCGCTGCGGGCTCATCGCGGCCAGCAGCACCTTGCCGAACGCGGTGCCCTGCGCCGCCTCGTGGAAGCCGACGTCGAGCGGCTCGACCCTGGGCGCCTCCACCGAGTCGGCGATCTCGGCCACCACGATGTCGTTGTCCCGCATCACGGTGTAGTAGGCGGGCACCCCGGCCAGCTCGTGCACCTCGCGCAGCAGGCCGGAGACCTCGGGGCAGACCTCCAGCTGGATCCGCAGCGCTCTGTCCAAAGTGGTCAGTTTGTAGCCGAGGCCGTAACCGCGCTGCTGGTTGAGCCGGACCAGATATCCCTCGTACACCAACGTGTTCAGCAGGTGGTAGGTGCTGGACAGGTTGAGTCCGAGCCGCCTGGCGACCGCCTTGGCGGTGACGCCGTCGCCGAAGTCGGCCACCGCCTCCAGTACCTGCAGGGCGCGGCGGACCGAGCCGAGCAGCCCGGCTGGCGCTGGCAGTGGCGGCGGTTCGGGGTCAGGCATGCCCGACAGGGTTGCCGCCCGACGGGGCCCGGCACAAGGACCTTCCGGGCATTACCTGGTCACGCGATGGGCGCCCTGGCCCGCAAAAGAGCCACGAACTCACGCATCCAGGCCGGGTGGTCCGGCCAGGCGCGGGCGGTGATCATCGGGCCGTCCACGACCACCTCGTCGTCGACGAACTCCCCGCCACCGGCCAGCACGTCCGGCGCGCATTCCGGGTAGGCCGCGGTGCGCCGGTCCTTGAGCAGGCCCACAGCAGCCGGGACGAGCGCGCCGTGGCACAGGTGCGCGACCGGTTTCCCGGCCTCGAAGAAGTGGGTCACGATCCGCTGTACGTGCTCGTCGTTGCGCAGGTACTCCGGCGCCCGGCCACCCGGGATGACCAGGGCCACGTACCCGGCCGGATCCACCTCGCGGAAGGCCAGGTCGGCGGGCCAGGTGTAGCCGGGCTTCTCGGTGTAGGTGTCGTGCCCGTCCACGAAGTCGTGCACCACGAACTGCAATCGCTTGGCCGAGGGCGCCGCGATGTCCACGTCGTAGCCCTCCTCGCGCAGCCGCTGGTACGGGTAGAGGACCTCCAGCGATTCGGCGGCGTCGCCGGTGACGATCAGGACCTTGGGCATGGTCCTGATCGTGGGCACCGGCGACGCCGACGGTCAACGCGGGAGTTTCCGCCCAGCGAGAATCAGGACAAATCAGGCAGCCACCGGGAGCGGGCGGGCCGCCCCGTCCGGCTGCGCGGCCTGGTCCTGCCGCCGGGCCCAGCCCCGCACCAGGAAGGCCACCCCGAGTCCGGCCAGCGCGGGCAGCGCGGCCACCGGGCCGACCAGGTCGAGCCCGAACCCGCCGGTGATCACCGCACCGCCGAGCACCGGGCCGAGCGCGGCGGCCACGTTGAACGCGGAGATGTTCACCGAGGCCACCAGTCCCCCCGCCGGTTCGGCCTGCCGCATCAGCCAGGTGTGCAGCAGCGGACCGGTGGCGAAGGCCGAGGCGCCGAGCAGGAACAACGCGAGCACGCTGGTCGCCTTGGTGTGCATGGCCATTCCCTGCACCAGCAGCACCAGGCTGAGCGCGCCGATGGTGAACGGCAGCACCCTGGGGATCAGCTCGGGCCGGACCCGGCCGGCGATGTTGCTGCCCACCACCGTGCCCAGGCCGTAGACCAGCAGCACCACAGTGGCCCAGCCGGGCGAGAACCCGGTGATCTCCCGCAGTGCCGGGGTGACGTAGGTGAAGGTGGTGATCATGCCGGTGAAGGCCAGCACGGTGGTGGTCAGGCCGAGCAGGATGGAACGGCGGCCGAAGACGTGCATGCTGGCCCGGAAACCGGCGTCCGGCGCGTGGTCCACCTTGGGGCAGGCCAGGATCACGCCGAGCATGCCGATCGCGGCCAGCGCGGTCACCAGCACGAAAGAGGCCCGCCAGCCGTAGGCCTGACCGACCAGGGTACCGACCGGCACACCGGCCACAGTGGACAGTGCGACGCCGTTGACCACCTTGGCGATGGCCGCGGTCTGGCGTTCCGGCGGCACCGAGGCGGTGGCCACCTGGGAGGCGACCGCGAAGAACAGGCCCTGGGCCAGCGCGGCCACCATCCGGGCGCCCATCAGCACGGTGTAGTTCTCGGCGATGGAGGAGAGCAGGCTGCCCGCGACGCCGAGGGCCATGACTCCGATCAGCAACGGCCGCCTCGGCAGGCGGCGGGTGAACACGGTCAGCACGGGGCCACCGACAGCGACGGCGATGGCATAGCCCGTGACCAGCAAACCGGCCACGGACAGGGGGACGCCCAGGTCGGACGCGACCTCCGGCAGCACGCCGACAACGACGAACTCGGAGGTCCCCACAGCGAACGCGCACAACATCAGGACGAAAGCGATCACGGGAAAAGACGCTAAAGTCTGACATGAGTGTGAGGGTCAAGCCGCGGGTGACCCATCGCTCTCTTCAGCCGCCATGGGAATAACCGGAGGTCAGATGCGAATCGGCGAACTGAGCCAGCGCACCGGGGTGAGCATCCGGATGCTCCGATACTACGAGGAGCAGGGGCTGCTGCGCCCGGACCGGACCGAATCCGGGTACCGGGTCTACGCCGAGGCCGATGTGGACCGGGTCGGCAAGATCCGCTGCATGATCTCCTCGGCGCTGCCCTCGCACCTGGTCGCGCCGGTGTTGCAGGCCCTGCACGGCGAGCAGCCCGAGTACCCGGTGACGGCCGAGGACTGCCCGCCGCTGATGAAGATGCTGGACACCCAGCTCAGCACCATCAACGCGCGCATCGACGACCTGGTGACCAGCCGGGATCAGCTGGTCCAGTTCATGGCCGATCTGCGGCAGCGCTTCGACTGCGTCAGCGGGTGAGCGCGGCCCCGGCGTGGGTCAGGCCGGTGCCGTAGAAGCTGTTGCGGTCCTCGCCCGCGACACAGGTGGCATCGGGTTTGCCGTCGCCGTTGGGGTCGTAGAACTCGGGGCAGGGCAAGGACTTCGCCCGTTCCTGGAGTTCGGCGGCCAGCCGGTCGCCGCGCCAGAACGGGTGCCGGGAGGCCAGCAGCGCGGCCACGCCGCTGACGTGCGGGGCGGCCATCGAGGTGCCGCTGTAGGCCGCGTACTCGCCGTTGGGGACGGTGGACCAGACCCGCACGCCGGGGGCGGCCAGGCCGATCGGGCCGATGCCGTGGTTGGAGAAGCGGGCCTTGACCAGCTTCTCGTCCACCGCGCCAGCGCCGAGCACGCCGGGCAGTTCGTGCGGCAGCCGGACGCAGTCGTTGGTGATCTCCCGGCGGGCCGGGGTGCCGTCGGCCGGGCTTTCGGTGTCGACCGTGCGGTTGTGCAGGTCGAGCGCGCCGTTGCCGCCGGAGGCGACCACCAGCACACCGCGGGACTGGGCGTGCGCGACCGCGCGGCCGACCGCGGTGCGGATCGCGGCCTGGTCGACGTGGCCGGGGCAGTGGTAGCGCCAGGGGGTGGCCCGGTAGCTGTTGTTGGTGATGCGGAAGTTGTGCTCGGCGGCCCACATGAAGCCGCAGATCATGCTCTCCGCGGTCTCGGTGTCGTCCTTCTCGGCCAGTTTCACCGCGGCCAGCCGCACGCCCGGCGCGACGCCCACGACGCCGGATCCGTTGCGGGCGGCGGCGATGGTGCCCGCCACGTGCGTGCCGTGGCCGTCCAGGGTGGGCCGCCAGCCGCCGGGGCTGCGGTCGGCCCAGCCGGAGACGCAGGAGACCGAGCGGCGGGTGTCCACCGCGTGCCGCAGGTCCGGGTGGGTGTCGTCCACGCCGGTGTCCAGCACGCCGACCACGACGTGGCGGCTGCCGGTGGTCTCCCGGTGCGCCTCGTCCAGGCCGAGCGCGGGCACGTCCCAGGCGGTGCCCTCCGGCGGGACCTGGGCGCTGGTGGGTGAACCCGGGCCGGTGTAGGTCAGGTCGCGGCGCGGCTTGAAGTATTCGAGCGGCACCTTGGTGGTGCGGGTGGCGCCGACCTCGGTCACGCCGCGGGCCTTGCGCACGGTGGCGGCGAAGTCGTCCCTGGCCGAGTAGGCCACCACGACCCCGATCCTCGGGTAGGCGGCGACCACGGTGCCGCCGGCCTGGCGCACCGCGCGCTCGGCCTGCCAGGCGCCCAGCGGGCCCGCCTTGCCGATCACCACGTGCGGCAGCACCGGCTGCCCAGGTTCCGCCTCGGCCGCCGAGACCTCCGGTGACGCGAGAACGCTGCCCAGCACCGCGAGCACACCCGCGGTGACCCCGATCCGCCGTGTCCATCCACCCAGTCGCACGGGCTGAGCATAGGGCCAGCGGCCGCCGGAAATAGATCCGATCTATGACTGGATGATGAACGCTTTCATTGGCAACTTCCCTACCGAAGGCCGATTGACGTCCGATGTATACCGCTCCTAGCGTCGGTGCCAGCCAAGCTCGAGGAGGAGCGATGCGCCGGATGGCCGCACTGTGCGCCGTGATCCTGGCGGCGCTGCTGAGCACCAGCCCGATCACCTCAGCCGCACCGCCCGCCCCACCGCCGGGGGCTGCCGCCGACGACCCGTTCACCGCGGCCCGCACCCAGTGGTGGCGGGACGCCCGATTCGGCATGTTCATCCACTTCGGCGCGTACTCCCAGCTGGAGGGCGAGTACCGCAGGCCGGACGGCTCGCTGTGCCAGGACGCCGAGTGGATCATGCGCAAGTGCAAGGTGCCGGTGACCGAGTACGAGCGCCAGGCCAAGGCGTTCAACCCGGCCCGGTTCAACGCCAAGGAGATCGTCGGCCTGGCCAAGGCCGCGGGCCAGCAGTACATCGTGATCACCAGCAAGCACCACGACGGCTACGCGATGTGGCCCACCGCGGTGAACCGGTGGAACCTGCGCGAGCACTCCGCGTTCGACAAGAACCGGGACCTGCTGGCCGAGTTGAAGGCCGAGGCGGACCGGCAGGGCATCAAGTTCGGGCTGTACTACTCGATCTGGGACTGGCACGACCCCGACGCCGCCCAGCTCGCCAGCTACGACAAGTACAAGGCGCGGATGCGGGCCCAGCTCACCGAGCTGGTCGACCGCTACGACCCGGCGGTGCTGTGGTTCGACGGCGACTGGGCCGCGGACGGCCCGACCCTGCACTGGACCCGCCGCGACGGCGCCGAGCTGGAGGGCTACCTGCGGGCGAGATCGCCGAACCTGCTGATCAACAACCGGATCAGCTACCGGCCTGCCGGGGTCAAGGAGCGGCGGGTGGTCGACGGGGATTTCGGCACCCCGGAACAGACCTTCCCGACCGGCACGGTGGACGCCCAGCTGTGGGAGTCCTGCATGACCATCGCCTCGAAGTGGGGTTTCGCCCGCTGGGACACCAACTGGAAGAACCACACCCAGCTCATCCGCAACCTGACCGACATCGCCGGTCGCGGCGGCAACTACCTGCTCAACGTCGGCCCCGACCGCACCGGTGTGGTGCCGTCGATCGCCGCGGACCGGTTGCGCGCCATGGGGAACTGGCTGCGCACCGCTGGACAGGGCGCGGCCGTGCTCGGCGCGGGTGAGCCGGGCGTGGTGGCCGATCCGGACTGGGGCGCGGTGAGCCGCACCGGCGACACCCTGCACGCCTCGGTCTACCAGTGGCCGCAGCCAGGGAAGTCCTTGCACCTCAAGGCGACCGTGCCGTTCACCGTGCTCGGCGCCCGGGTGCTCGGCAGCCCGCAGCCGGTCAGGGTCACGCCGTCCGGCGACGGATTCGACATCACGCCCAGCGGCAAGTTCACCAACGACGTGGCCAGCGTGATCGAGCTGCGGATCCGCCCGCAATCGCCTGTCCCGCCGGGGAATGGCAGCGGGCTGAGCGCGGAGTACTTCGGCAACCCCGACCTCGCCGGACCGCCCGAGTTGCGCCGGGTCGACCCGGAGGTCAACTTCGCCTGGCGGTTCGCCGGGGACCGGTTCTCGGTGCGGTGGCAGGGTTTCCTGCAGCCGCGGTTCTCCGAGACCTACACCCTGCGCACGGTCTCCGACGAGGCGATCCGGGTCTGGGTGGACGGGAAGCTGGTCATCGACGCGAACAACCCGCACGAGACCCGGGTCGACAAGGCCAGCCTCGCGCTGAAGGCCGGGCAGCGGCACGCGATCCGGATCGAGTACCGGGAGCAGACCGGCGAGGCTTTCGCCAAGTTGCTGTGGTCCAGCCCGAACCAGCCGCAGCAGATCGTGCCGCGTAGCCAGCTCTACCCCTCGACCCCGGGAGCGACGCGATGAGAACACTGCGACTGGCCCTGGTGCTCACCCTGTCCGCAGGCGCGCTCGCCGCGCTCCCGGCCGCCGCGGGCGAGGCCGTGCCGCCACAAGTGCGGGCGCGGGCGGTGGTGGCGCAGATGACCCTGGACGAGAAGATCGCCCAGCTGCACGGGATCCGCACCGAGACCCAGTACCGGGTGGTGCCCGGCCTGCCCCGGCTGAAGGTGCCGCCGCTGCTGGTGACCAACGGACCGGCCGGGGTCGGACCCGGTGACGTGGTGCAGCCCTCGGCCACCGCGCTGCCCGCGCCGATCTCCCTGGCCGCCACCTGGGACACCGCGGCCGCGCACCGCTACGGCGACCTGCTCGGCAAGGAGACCAGGCACGTCGGCCGGAACCTGATGGAGGCGCCCACGGTCAACATCGCCAGGGTGCCGGTGAACGGGCGCACCTTCGAGGGCTACGGCGAGGACCCGTACCTGGTGAGCAGGCTCGCGGTGGACAACATCCGCGGCATCGAGCGCAACGGGATCATGGGCAACGTCAAGCACTACCTTGGCAACAACCAGGAGCAGAACCGGTTCAAGGTCAACGACATCATCGACGAACGCACCCTGCGGGAGATCTACCTGCCCGCGTTCGAGGCCTCGGTCAAGGAGGCCGGGGTCGACTCGGTGATGTGCGCCTTCCCCAAGATCAATGGCACCTTCAGCTGTGAGAACCACCTGTTCCTTACGAAGATCCTCAAGCAGGAGTGGGGATTCCAGGGTTTCGTCACCTCCGACTTCGGCGCGGTGCACTCCACCGTGCCCACCGCCAACGCCGGGCTGGACGTGGAGATGCCCACCGGCAAGTACTTCGGCGCGGAGCTGAAGAAGGCGGTGCAGGCCGGTCAGGTGTCCACCGCGACCATCGACGACAAGCTGATCCGCCGCTACACCACCATGATCCGGGCCGGACTGTTCGACCGGCCCACCACCGTCACGCCGATCCCGGCTCGTGAGCACGGCGCGATCGCCAGGGACCTGGCCGCCCGTGGGATGGTGCTGCTGCGCAACGAGGGCGGGCTGCTCCCGTTGTCCGCCAACGGGTTGCGTTCGGTGGCGCTGATCGGGCCGTTCGCCACCGAGGCCAAGACCGGCGGTGGCGGCAGCTCCAAGGTCAAACCGCTCTACACGGTGCCGCCCCTGGACGGGTTGCGCGCCAAGCTGTCCGCCGACGCCACGGTCACCTTGCACGACGGCGCCGACCTGGCCGCCGCGACCGCCGCGGCCAAGGCCGCCCAGGTGGCGGTGGTGATGGTCGGGGACAACCAGACCGAGGGCAGGGACAAGCCGAACCTGTCCCTGGAGGGTCAGCAGGACGCGCTGGTCAGGGCGGTGGCCGCGGCCAGCCCGCGGACCGTGGTGGTGGTCAAGTCCGGCGGCCCGGTGCTGATGCCCTGGCTGGCCGAGACGCCCGCGGTGCTGCAGGCCTGGTACCCGGGTCAGGAGGACGGGAACGCGGTGGCCGACGTGCTCTTCGGCGCGGCCAACCCGGAGGGCAGGCTGCCGATCACCTTCCCGCGCGCCGAGGGCGACGTCCCGGCCAACACCCCCGAGCGCTACCCGGGGATCGGCGTGGACGCCCGGTACTCGGAGGGGATCTTCGTCGGCTACCGGCACTACGACACCAACGGCGTGCACCCGTTGTTCCCCTTCGGGTTCGGCCTGTCCTACACCAGCTTCGACTACCGCGGCCTGACCGCCCGGCGGGACGGGGACAAGGTGCGGGTCAGCGTCGAGGTCCGCAACACCGGGAGCCGGGCCGGGGTGGAGACCGTGCAGCTCTACGTCGGTGATCCCGGCACCGCGGCCGCGCCGGAACCGCCGTCCCAGCTCCAGGGCTTCGCCAAGGCGGCACTGGCGCCGGGTCAGGCCAAACGGGTCGAGCTGACCCTGGACGCCCGCTCGTTCAGCTACTGGGACACCGGGCAGCACCGCTGGCGGGTGGCGCCCGGCGAACACAAGATCATGGTGGGCGCGAGTTCCCGGGACCTGCGCCTGCACACCTCGGTGCGGCTGCCGGGGAGCTGACGGCCGGATGCGGGGTGGGGGCACCCATTGCCCCACCCCGCATCCCGGGTGGTCATCGGCGGTGGAACTTCACCACGTTGTCGTTGCGGTCGAAGCTGCCGTAGAAGGCCCAGTTCCGGAAACCGCCATCGCCCTTGCGGGTGAACTCGCCGTCGCCCTTGAACACCACCCAGTGGTAGTCGTGGTTGCGCGGGAAGGCATTCGCACACGGCACGGCCTTGGCGGTGCCCTGGGTGACGATGTCGTTGAAGTGCCCGCCACCCCAGGCGGTGGCCTTGTAGACCACGATGTTCTTGGACTTGTCCGAGCCGAAGCCCTGCAGCTCGTCGATCTTCTCGGACAGGTTGCACGGGTTGATGAACTCCGCGGCCACCGCGGCCTGCGGGGCGGCCACGGCCAGGGCGCCGGCCAGGGCGAGCATGGTCAGCCCGCGGGTGGCGATCGTCTTGGTCTTCATGGGTCTTGTCCTCGTCTGCTCAGCGGGCCAGGAACTTGACGTGCCGGTCATTGCGCTCGAACCGGCCGCTGAACGCCCAGTTCCGGTAACCGCCATCGCCCTTGCGGGTGAACTGGCCGTCCTTGAACACCATCCAGAAGATGTGCACCGTGTTGCCGAAGAATCCCTTGCACTCCTGCGCGGTCTCATGCCCCTGGAGCGCGATCCCGTTGAAATGGCTGGATTCCCGCGCGGTCGATTTCCACACCACGATGTTGTACTGGTCATTGGCGTCCCAGCCGCGCAGTTCCTGGAGCTTCACGCCCAGATCGCACGGATTGATCTCCGCCTGCGCGGCCAGCGGGGCCGCCACACTCAGCGCGCCGACCATGGCCAGCACCGCGGCGCCATAACCGGCCACTTTCTGCCGAATACTCATGTCTTGATGTCCTTTACGCCAGAGAGAAAGGTCAGGGTCGGCGGAAGTTCACGGTCTTGCCATCGCGGTCGAACCAGCCGCGCATTCCCCAGTTGATCCAGCCGCCGTCGCCGTTGTTGGTGAACTGTCCGGCCTCGGAGATCCACAGGCCGTAGTTCACGTGCCCGTAGCGGACATTCGCGTACAACTTCTTGCCGGTCAGCCGTTCGTTGTAGCCCTGGCTGAGATTCATCATGACGACGTTGTAGCGACCACCGCTCACCTCGAACGCGGTGTCCACCGCCTTCTCCACGAACTTGCCACGGTTGTCCTCGTTGATGTTGCTGATCGCGTTGGCCACCTGGAAACCGTTGGCCCCGTTGTCCAGGTGGATGGTCACCCCGGCACCCGAGGCGCCCTGCACGGACATCGTCCCGGCCTCGGCGGCCTGGGCGGGGAGGGCGGCCACACCGAGCAAGGTCAGCGCGGTCAACGGCAGGGCGGCGAGCAT
This sequence comes from Crossiella cryophila, assembly GCF_014204915.1. Taxonomy (NCBI): domain Bacteria; kingdom Bacillati; phylum Actinomycetota; class Actinomycetes; order Pseudonocardiales; family Pseudonocardiaceae; genus Crossiella; species Crossiella cryophila. The sequence continues at coordinate 3,315,585 of NZ_JACHMH010000001.1, read as the reverse complement.
CGCCTTGAGCTTCACGACTGGTCCCTTCGATTCGATCCCGGCATCACGGCTTGCGGAAGTTGACGGTCATGCCGTCACGGGTGAACCAGCCGCGGAAGGCCCAGTTGATGTGCCCGCCGTCGCCGCGATTGGTGAAGGTGCCGGATTCGAAGACGATGACCCGGAAATCGGGGTAGCCGCTGTGCACGATGGCGTCGTAGACGATGTTGTGCAGATTCGCCGTGTACGGGTGGTTCTGCTTGGTGACCATCACGTTGTACCGCTGACCGGCGTCATAGAAGGAGCCCTCCATGATGCCGTTCACAAAACCGGAGCGGTTCTGGTTGTGCGCGATGGAATTGCTGATGATGTCGTAGAGCCGGTTGGTGATGTCCACGACGCTCTTGGTCACGTCAATGCTGAACCCGGCCGCCTGCGCGGCCGCCACCGCCGATTCCTGCGGGGCCGGGGCGGCCTGCGCGGTGGCCACCGGCAGCAACGCGCCACCGATGGCGGCGGCGCCGAGCAGGGCCGCGGTCAGCTTCCTCTGAATGGAACCCATCTCGATCTCCCTGATTCCTGGCCCGGCGCTTTCGCCGGGGTGAGGGAATCATGGGATCGGGGATTGCTCATTTCCCAGACCGGTCCACTGCTCATCCACTGCTCAGTCCTGCCCGGTCCTGCTCAGTGCCGCTCAGTCGCCGAGTTCGCCCGGTCCCTGGTAGGCGCCGATGTTGGGCACGCTGGGCATCGGGTTGCCGAAGAAGTCCCGGCTGCCCGCACCCTGCACCGGCTCCCCGGCGCGCAACGCGGGTGAGCCGGCGCGCAGCCGGTAGCCACCCAGGTCCAGCAGTCCGCTGGCCGAGCCGGGGTTGAGCAGCAGCGGGTCCGCGGTGACCGCGCGGCCGTCCCGCTCCGGCACCGGCATGTTGAAGTAGGCGTTGGCCAGGTAGCGCCCGTGCGGGTCCTGGATCATCGAACTGCCGCCGGCGCGGGCGAAGACGTTGTTGGCGGCCACGATCTGGGTGTCGGTGTAGTTGGCCACCAGCCGGGTGTCCCGGCCGGTGAAGAAGGTGTTGTGGTGGATGCGCACGTTGGTCGCCCGCGCGCAGCCGATGGAGATCACCGCGACGTCCGGGTGCCCGTCGTGCTGGCTGATGTTGTGCCGGAACACGCCGCCGTCGTTGACCATGTCCTTGTCGTTGCACACCAGCAGCGCGCCACCGTCGTTGTCGTGGCTGTAGTTGTACTGGTAGAGCACGTTCCTGGAGCCGCCGTCGAAGTCGAAGGCCATGCTGTCCCTGGTGCCGAAGCCGCCGGAGACCTCGTTGAACTGGATCAGCGTGTCATCGGAGTTCCACGGCCAGATCCCGGCGTTCCAGCCGGCGGAGCGCATGTTGAACTGGTGCACCCGGTTGCGCTCCACCAGGGCGCCCAGGGTGTTCTGCGGCACGATGCCGTCGCCGCCGACGTCGGTGACCGCGTTGTCCCGCACCACCAGGTCCCGGATCGGCGCGAAGGAGCTGCCGGGCCCGTTCGGGTGCTCGGCGCGGCGGGCCCAGTGCGAGATGGTGCCGATCCCGGTCCGGTCCACCCGGGAGACCCGGTTGCGCTCGATCACGATGTCGGAGAACCGGGTCGGCCGCAGCGCGCCCAGCGCGCCGAAGAGGATGCCGCCACTGGGGTCGGGATCCTTGTGGTCGGAGCCGTTGACGTCGTGCACCTCGACATCGGCCACGACGTAGTGGTGGCCGACCCCGAAGTCGGTCAGCGTCACGTAGATCCCGGCGCGTCGCTCCTCCGGCCCCGGCGGCGGCCCGAAGTTGCTCACCCGGATATCCCGGATCTCCCAGTACTGCACGTTGCGCAGATGCACCGCGGCCCGCGCGCCCCCACCCGCGATGTGCGGCTTCCCACCCTCGCCGTACGCCCCGAGCTGAACCGGCCGCCCCGGCGCACCCGACCCGCGCGGGCTGAGCACCCCCGCGCACTCGGTGCCCCGGCGCAACAACAGCCGATCCCCCGGCAGGAAGGTGAACCCATTGGCCTGGTCCAACCGCTGCCAGGGCGAGTCGGCCGACCCGGTACCCGGCCAGGCCGCCGAGCAGTCCAGGTGGAAGTCACGGGTCTGCGCGGCCGCTGGTGGCGCGTCGAGCAGGGACGTGGCCAGCACCACGACACCGAGCAGGGCGGGCACAGCACGACGGGCGAGCATCCACGTCTCCTTCCGCAGACCGATGTTGATCACCATCGGCACCAGCGGGGAAACGATTGAGTCACCGATCGGGCAAAGATCCCGGCCAGGCGTGCGGAATCCCTGAAGTGGTGACGCCACAGCGTGTTCGAGGACTACCTTCGGCCCGGTGGACGATCTGATCAGCGCACCGGGACGCCCAGCCCGCGCCTGGGCGTGGTCGGTGGTCACGCTCGGGGTGCTACTGGCGATCACCGCGACCCTGACCGGGCCGCTGGCGGCGGGGCTGGCCGGGGCGATGAGCGGCGTGGCGGCAGTGCTGTTCGGATCGGCGGCCCTGGCGGACGCGACCCGCGGCCAGTGGTGGACGCTGGCAGGCGCGGTACTCCTGGCCACCGGCACCGCAGCCAGCATCCTCCTCCGCACCTAACCCCAAACCGGCGTGTTGGCCGTTGTCGTACGGAGTGTTGGCCGTTCTTGTACGCCGTGTTGGCCGTTGTCGTACGGAGTGTTGGCGGTTGTTGTACGGCCGCAGGCCGCAGGCCGGGGGTTGGGGTTGGGGTTGGGGTTGGGGTTGGGGTTGGGGTTGGGGTTGGGGTTGGGGTTGGGGTTGGGGTTGGGGTTGGGGTTGGGGTTGGGGTGAAAACCCCACGACGAGGGTTCTCGTGTGTTCTCCGTACGGCCTGGAGCTTGCTGACCGCGCCCCGAGGAGCGGCCCCTGCAACACAATCCGCCGCCGACCCCGCCCAAGGTGACGGGGGCCGCTCCTCGGGGTGTGGTTGGCTTGCGGAAGGCCGTGCGGAGAACACGCGAGCCCTCGGAGCCACGCTGGAACCGGCCCCGGCAGCCTGCCCAGCCCCGCAACCTGCTCATCCCGGGGTTTGACTTGCCCTCCCCCCTCCGGTGGTCTGCCCGGCCGGCGAGGCCATCTTTTCCGCTCTTGATCTTTACGCTTGTGGCCTCTGCTGCTGAGGTACCCGAACGAAAGTCAAGATCAAGAGCGTCCTCGCCGGACGGGCAGAAATCAAAGGATGGGGGGGAAAGTCAAAGACAAGAGCAAAGACGAAGAGCAAGAGCAGTGCTCGTACGGTTCCCCCATCCCCGTCAGCCCTCCGATACCAAACCACATCCCGGGCACGCAGACCGTTGCGGTTGAGAGGCTAGGGCGGCGGCAGGTTGCGGTCTGCGCACCCGGGATGTGGTGTGTCCTCTCCAGGCTGACGGGGATGGGGGAACCGCTCGGGGAGTGTTGAAAAGCCACCCCGACTGCTCGTTCCTCCGGGCTTCGCCCGGCCGCAGTCGCCCAAGGCGTACAAGAACGGCCAACACTGGGTACGACAACGGCCAACACGCGCGGAGGTTGAAACCCACACCCCTCCCGGAGTGTTGGCCGTTCTCGTACGCCGGTTTGGCCGTTCTCGTACGCCACGTGGCCAGACTGTTCTCGACTGTCAGCCTCAAGCGGCCCTACCCGGCACCGAACGGCCCCAAGCGGCGCCCCGGTCACACCGCCCCGGCGGCTCCCCGTCCCACAACGGCCAACCCGGCGTCCCACAACGGCCAACACTCGTGTGGGGTTGGGGTGGTTCAGGTTGTGGGGAGGGCGTCTTGGTAGTGGGAGACGGTGGGGTGGGGGGTGTAGAAGTGGTGGAGCAGGGTTCGCCACTGGGGGTATTGGGGTGAGTGGCGGAAGCCTTGTTCGTGGGCGGCCTGGGTGTCCCATTCGACGAGTAGGAGGAACTCGTGGGGGCGTTCCAGGCAGCGGGACAGCCGTAGCGAGCGGAAGCCGGGCTGTTGGGAGATGAGCGGTCGGGCCTGGGCGAAGGCTTCCAGGAAGGCTGCCTCCGCGCTGGGCCGGACCGCGAGTTGAGCGTGTTCGAGTACTGGGCTCACTCACCGCCGCCGGGGGGCAGGCTTTCGTAGATCTTCTTGCAGTCGGGGCAGACCGGGGAGCCGGGCTTGGCCGACTTCGTGACCGGGAAGACCTCGCCGCAGAGCGCCACCACGTGGGTGCCCATGACCGCGCTTTCGGCGATCTTGGCCTTGCGCACGTAGTGGAACATCTTCGGCGCGTCGTCGCTGGTGCTGTCCGTGGCGTCCGGGGTGGTGTCGACCTCGGGAAGAGTCTGGGTGCTCACGTGCACCATGATGCCTCACGGACAGATGGACTTCAGCGAGAAGGAGGCAGCGGTGCTGCGGGTGAGTGACGAGGTGCGATCGGCGCTGGCTGACGGGGGCGCTGTGGTCGCGCTGGAGAGCACGATCCTCGCGCACGGGCTGCCGCCGGGGCGCAACCTCACCGTGGCCAGGGAGCTGGAGGACATCGTGCGCGCGGCGGGCGCGGTGCCCGCCACGATCGCGGTGCTGGACGGCGAGGCGGTGGCGGGACTGTCCGCCGCCGAGCTTGAGCGGGTCTGTGATCCCAGCTCTGAGCTGGTCAAACTCTCTCGGCGGGACCTGGGTGCGGCCATTGGGCTCGGGCGCAGCGGGGCCACCACGGTGGCCAGTACGGCGGCGCTCGCCCAGGTCGCGGGGATCGGGGTGTTCGCCACCGGGGGGCTGGGTGGGGTGCATCGGGGGGCCCGGGAGAGCTGGGATGTCTCCGCCGATCTGGCGGTGCTGGCCGAGACGCCGGTGCTGGTGGTGTGTTCGGGGGTGAAGTCGGTGTTGGACATCCCGGCCACGCTGGAGCTGCTGGAGACCTCGTCGGTGCCGGTGCTGGGGTACCGGACCGATCGGTTCCCCGCCTTCTACCTGCGGGAATCCGATCAGGCCGTGCCGTGGCGGGTGGACTCGCCCGCCGAGGTGGCCGCGGTGGTGGCCGCGCATCGCGGCGAGGTGCCGGGGTCGGCGGGGGTGTTGCTGGCCAATCCGATTCCGGTCGAGGCGGAGATGGACCGCGAGCTGCACGATCGGCTGCTGGCCGAGGGGCTGGCGCTGCTCGCCGAGCGGAAAGTGCGGGGCAAGGACGTCACTCCCGTGCTTCTGGCCCATTTCCACCAGGCCAGCGCGGGTGTGAGTCTGGACGCGAACGCGGCGCTGGTGCGTTCCAACGCGGACCTGGCGGCGCGGGTGGCGGTCGAGCTGAGCGGAGCTAACTGAGATGGCGCGGATCGTGGTGGTCGGGGACGCCGGCCTGGACGTGGTGGCCCGGCACGACGGGCCCCTGGTGCACGGCGGCGACACCCGCTCGGCGGTGCGCATGGTGGTCGGCGGGGCGGGGGCGAACACCGCGGCCTGGCTGGCGCACTGCGGCGCCGAGGCGGTGCTGGTCGGCCGGATCGGTGGGGACATCGCCGGGCACCGGGTCAGCGCGGAGCTGGACGCGGCGGGGGTCACCGCCGCGCTGGTGGTGGACGAGAGCGCTCCCACATGCTGTGTGGTGGTCCTGGTGGACGCCCAGGGCCAGCGCACGATGCTGCCGGACCGGGGCGCCAATGCCCGGCTCTGCCCGGCCGACATCGCCCCTGAGGCGCTGGTCGGCGCGGACCACCTGCACCTGTCCGGCTACGTGCTGCTGGACGAGGGTTCCCGCCCGGCGGGCGTGGCCGCGCTGGCCGCCGCCCGCGCGGCCGGGCTGACCACCTCGGTGGATCCGCAGGCCGCGACGCTGATCGCGCGGCTGGGCACGACCGAGTTCCTCGAGCTGGTGGCCGGGGTGGACCTGCTGCTGCCCAACTCCGACGAGCTGGCCGTGCTCACCGGGTCCACCGACCCGGAATCGGCCCGGCAACTGCTCTCGGTGGTCGGCGCGGTGGCGGTGACCTCGGGTGACGGCGGCGCGCACTGGGTCTCCCCCAGCGCGACGGTCAACGCGGACGCGCCGGTGGTGGACTGCGTGGACTCCACCGGGGCGGGCGATGCCTTCAACGCGGGACTGCTCGCGGCCTGGCGGGGCGGGGCGGAGATCGGCGCCGCGCTGGCGGCGGGGGTGTCCGCGGGGGCACGGGCGGTGCAACTCGTCGGCGCGCAGCCGCCGAGTCCGCTCAACGTGCGGGGCTGATCAGCCCAGAAGGCCGGAAGTCAGGGGTGCGGCGGCGCTCGGTGTCCTCGGGGCATCGAGCGCACGGCCGCGTCGTGCGGTGCAACCACGTACTGCGAACAACGACGGCGGATACCCGGGCGGAGAATCCGCTGTCGGCCTAGCGCGAAACGGTGATCTTGCTGATCTCGGCCAGTTCGTGCGCCACATCCCACAGCCAGGTGGTCAGGTAGAAGGCGCGGCCGAGTTCGTCGCCGGGTTCGGGCTGTTCCCGGCGCAGGTCGTAGATGGCATCCGGCACCCGCCAGCTGATCGCGGCGGTGATCCGGTAGTCCAGCAGCACCCGGAACCAGGCGCGGATCTGCCGTTCCTCCCGCAGCACCACCATGCCGCCGCGTTCGGGCAGGGTCGCCCAGACCAGGTTGATGTCCTTGTACAGACCGGCGAACAGATCCGGTTCGTGCCAGAGGCGGACCTCCTCGGACTCTTCCTCACAACAGTGCCAGTCCAGGATCGCGTTCAGCCTGCGGTCCTCGGTCGCCTCGGTCGGCAGCGGCAGGCCCAGCTCAGCCCCGAGCGGATAGTCCGTGTGGTACTGGTCCATTCGCCACTGGACGAGGGAGGCGAAACCGGAGAGGTGCCGCCGTAGCCAACTGGCCTGGGCCGAGGTGAAGTTCCCGACGACCAGCTCGTTGGCCCGGTCCCAATGGATCGCTCCGTACATCCCTGACCTCGGACTCTGACCAGTTCCCGTACCGACAACTACTGGGCGAGTTTCCGCACCGTCCACCTGAGCCCCCTGTGATTGAGCGGAACGTAACCATACCGCCACTCCGGGTGGAGATCAGCCCTCGATTACAGGATGTTGTTTCGATTCGATGGCGGTATCGTCACGCACCCGGCGGAACCTGTTCACCTTCTCCGCCTTTCGTGGTGGACGGTCGTTGGCGATGAGCACCGCCATCCACGGCAGCGGCACCGACAACAGCACCAGTCCGATGGCCAGCCACGGGATCTGGTAGCAGGCGGCTGCCGCCACCAGACATGGGATACGCAGCGACATCATCAGCATGTACTTGCGCTTGCGGGCGGCGAGCTGGTCCTCGTACGACTGCCGCGCCTCCGTGATCAGGACCGGGGTGCCGTCCCGTTGTGTGGTCATCCGACACCACCTCCTTTCTTCATCTTTCCACCTGCTGGGGCTGGGCGGGAGGGTGCTGGGGATCGACAGGTTCGAAGCCGAGATCCCGTCGCATGACATTGCGTAGTCGCGCATAGGCATCCTGGGCCTGTGCCCAGTGCTTCTCGACCAGTTCCAACCGCGCCTTCTCGGGTCCATCAGCGGTCAGTTCACGGGAGAGCCGGGAGCGTGCGATCATTGCGGTGCGCAACAAATCGCGAATCTCCGTGGTCGCCACCAGATTGATCGGTCCGAGCACATTCTTGGCTTCGATCCAGGCCGTGCGCAGATCGACAAGTTCTGGTTCGCCGATTTCCAAGTCCTTACCGCGCGCCTTGTCCTTGAGCGGGTGCAGCACCCAGTCCCAGGACTCCAGCGAGCCGATCACCTCGGCATAGGCGGCCCGCCGCGCGTCAAATCGTTTGTTGTCCTCATCGCGGCTTTTCTCCCGGTTCCACCGGCGGTCCTCCCGCCAGGCCGCGATGAACTGCGCGCCGAGCACACCGAGGAAGCCGAGCAGCCCCACGGCCACCGGCACCCAGAGCGGAACCTGCGTCATGCCGCGACAGTAGGCCCGGACCCGGCGGCTCCGGTCGGCGGGCGCGTCAGAACAGCGCGCCGACCCGCTCGATCTCCGCGGACAGTGCCCTCGCGGGCAGTTCGGCGAACAGTTCGGTGCTGATCACGCCGTTGTCCCGGCTCCACACCCCGGCCACCCGGCCGCCGTGCAGCACCACCGGCGAGATCCAGCCGGCGGCCCGGCTGACCTTGGCCAGGTGCTGCTCCGGGATCAGCTCCCTGGACACCGCCACCACGTACTGGTCGAAGGCGGGCACCAGCCGGACCGCCTTCGACGGCTTGGTCTCGCGCAGCTCGGCCAGGTCCTCGGTCAGCACGAACCCTGGTTTGCCCGCCACGCTGACCTCGGTCAGCTCGGGCCGGACCGCGGCGAACCAGCGCTTGGTCAGCCCGGGTTTGCCATTGCGGAACAACCACTGCGCGAACTCGTCGTGCCCGGCAGGGCCGAAGGCACGCAGGTAGGCGCGGACCAGGTCGGGGCCTGCCTGCTCCGGATCCGGCACGGTCCAGCCGGGCAGCCAGTGCACCGGGCTGGTGAAGGTGACCCGGTTGCCCTCGGCCGGGCCGTGGCAGAGCAGGCCCAGGTAGGCGGCGGGTTTGAACAGCGCGCCCCAGCCGGAGCCGAGCGCCTCGCGCAGCCGGGCCGAGCCGACCCGGTCGAGCACCTCGGCGACCAGCTCCTCCCGGCTGAGCAGCCGGTGGTCCAGGACCTCGGCCAGCGCGGCGAGCACCTTGGTCAGCTCCTCGGCGGTGATGCCGTGGCCACGCTGCCAGCTGCCCTTCTCCCAGAACCGGAGTGCCCCGACCGCGGCCACGAAGCTCGGCGCGAGCCCGGCGGGCAGCAGGTGCAGGGTGCCCCTGGCCGCCCACATCCGGACCAGGGTGCGGTCCAGCGTCAGCGCCCGGGTGATCTCCCCCGGCTCGGGCTCGACCTGGCGGATCCGCACCGCCAGCTCGGCCGCCGAGGGCACCTGGGCCTGCACCCCGCACAGCCGGCCGGCCAGCGCGACCGCGTCCAGCCCGGCCGGGTTGACCAGCTCGTGCCGCCGTAACCGCCAGGCCAGCGCCTGGTCCGCCCCCAGCTCCATGACACCACTATAACCGGTGTGCACCGGTTATAGTGGTGTCATGGGCGAGGAGTCGGCGGGGCTGCCGATGGTCGGGCACGACGGGCAGCACTACCGGTTCAACCCGGGGGCCCTCTGCCTGGAACTGCTGGTCAGCGGCGGCGCGGGCGAGCGGGCCAAGTGGGAGGTGCTGCACCGGGTCGCGGACCTGCGGGACTGGCTGACGCACACCCGGCTCGGCCCGGCCAGGATCAGGATGAGCGCGGCGGAACTGGCCGAGCTGAAGGTGCTGCGCGAGTCGATCTGGTTCAGCGCGGGCCGGGTCGCCAGTGGCAAGGCCCCCGGCGCGTTCGAGGACTGGAACCGGCTCGCCCAGGCTCCCCCGCCGGTGCCTGAGCTGACCGGCCAGGGGCGGCGCTGGCGGGAGCCGATCAGTGGCGCGGCACTGCTGTCCGCCTTCGCCAGGGACGCCATCGAGTTGTTCGGCGGGCCGTACCGGCACCGCGTCCGGCGCTGCGCCGCGGCGGACTGCCATCTTCTCTTCGTGGACACCTCACGCCCCGGCGCCCGCCGCTGGTGCTCGATGCAGCGCTGCGGCAACCGGGCCAAGCAGCGCGTCCGGCAGGAGGCCACCCGTGGTCACGCTTGAGCGGCTGGTCGACGTGCTCGGCGGCCTGGGCACCCGGCTGGTCTGCGCGCCGCGCGGCCGGGACGTCGAACTGCGCGGGCTCTCCCTGCACGACCCCACCGAGACCCACCCGACCAGCCCCACCGACGTGCTGCTGGGCATCGGCACCGGCTCGGTCACCGCCGCCACCCGCCTGGTCCGCGGCACCACCGCCGCCGCCGTGATCCTGCACGGACCGCCTGAGCTGGACGAACGCGTGCTCGCCGCGGCCCGCAGCTCCGGCGCGGCCGTGCTCGTGGTCGACCCCGCGGTGCCCTGGAGCCACCTCGCCGGACTGATCCACACCCTGGTGCTCAGCGGCCAGGGCCCCAGCCGGGACGTGCCAGGCGACCTGTTCGCGGTGGCCGACGCGATCGCCGCGGTGGTCGGCGGGCCGGTCACCATCGAGGACCTGCAGTCCAGGGTGCTGGCCTACTCCAACCGGCAGGATGACGTGGACGCCGCCAGGGTGCAGACCATCCTCGGCCGCCGGGTCCCGCCCGACGTGCTCAAGGCCCTCGCGGACTACGGCGTGTTCAAGCACCTGGCCAACTCCGACGAACCACTGCTGGTCCCCGCGCTCACCCCCGGCCTGCTGGGTCGCCTGATCGTGGCCATCCGGGCCGGGCGGGAACTCCTGGGCTCGGTGTGGGTCGAGGTCACCCCGCCGGTCCGGCCGCAGGCCTACTCGGCCATGGTCGACGGCGCCCGCACCGCCGCCCTGCACCTGCTGCGCGCCAGGGCGGGCGCCGACCTGGAACGCCGCGCCGAGGCCGACGCCGTGCTCAGCCTGCTGGACGGCACCGCGGACGCGCCCGGCACGCTGTCCCGCCTCGGCCTGGCCGCCGCCGGACTGCGGGTGGTCGCCCTGCACGCGCACGCCGGGATGAACGAACACGGCGCCGCGCTGCTCGCCTTCGAACGCGCCACCTCCGGTTTCGGCTGGTCCAGGCCCGGCCGCAGCGCACTGCTCGGCAACGTGCTCTACACCGTGCTGCCCGATGACAACCCCGCCCGCGACTGGCTGCGCTCGCTGCTGCGCGAACTGCCGGCCGATGTGGCCGTGCACGCCGGGATCGGCGGCAGGGCCACCCCGGCCGACCTGCCCGCCAGCCGCCTGGAAGCCGAGGAATGCCTGGCCACCCGGGTCGCCGGGCTGGTCGAGGCGGACACCGTGGACTACGACGAGCACTGGGCGCAGGTGCTGCTGCTCCGGCTGCGCACCGCGGCCGAGGCCGGCCGGCTGCCCACCCGCGGCCCGGTCGCCGACCTGCTCCGCCAGGACACCGAACACGGCACCGAGTACCTGGCCACCCTGCGCGCCTGGCTGGCCGCCGGCGGCGACGGCAGGGCCGCCGCGCGCAAACTCGCCGTGCACCCCAACACCCTGCGCTACCGGCTGCGCAAGATCGAACAGCTCACCGCGCTGCGCCTGGACGATCCGGACCAGCGGCTCGCGCTGACCGTCGGGCTGGCCGCGCTACCGGCGCAAGGACCGCGTAAAGATCGCTGGTAGCGGCGTCAAGGAGGCGTGAACGGGGGTGTTCGGCGACCGGCAGGCGGCCGGACCATGCCGATCATGGCCAACCTGCCCTACACGCTCGCGCTGATCGGCGGCTTCGTGCTGCTGGCCCTGGTCATCCGCGCGGTGCAGACCCGGCTGGCGGTCCGGCCAGCGCGTCGGCCACCGACCAGGTGAAGCGCTTACCGCCACGCGGCACCACGGTGAGTTCGGCCGCGGCCAGGTCCACCACGCAGGTGCACAGCGTGGCCGAGTCATCGGTGCCCGGCGGGCGGCACACGCCACGCGGGTGTGCGCTGGTCAGGACGTCCAGGAACCAGTCGATGCCCGGTTCGGCCGGTGGGTCCAGGCTGTCCAGGACCTTGGCGCGTTCCCGGCTGGACAGCGTGACCAGCTCGGGCAGCGTCAGGTGGCGCAGGTGGTTGGTGTGCCAGAGCGGCTCGTCCCCGGCGATCTGGACCGCGCTGGCCCCGCCCACCGCCTCCACGTGCGCGACCCGGCCGGTGCTCAGCTCGGCCAGGTTGTAGGCGAACCCGCCTGCCGAGGGCAGTTCGGTGAGCAGCCGGATCGCCTCGTCCAGATCACGCGCCCGGTGCAGGGCGCGGGCCACGAAATGGCGGCCGGGAGCGATCGCCGGTTCGGCCACCGGCAGGTGGTCCAGGCCGAAGACCAGGCCGTGCCCGGTCAGGGTGAAGGCGTTGCTGGGCAGCATGCCCGGGTACCAGAGCGCGGTGACCGGCACGTCGTCGTCGCAGTGCAGGGTGAGCAGCAGCAGGCGGCCGATCAGGGCGGACCCGCCGTCCTCGTTGTGCGCCAGCGCGCGGCCCGGCCAGGCCAGGTCCGAACAGCCTGCCGTGGTGGACGGCGGCGGCAGGTCGCCACGCAGGTTGACCAGCAGCAACGTCTGCTCGGGCAGGTTCGCGCCCGCGGCCATCGCGCGGAGTTCGGCATATTCCTGAGGGTGTCTGGTGCTGGTCAACGCGCTCAGTCTGGACAGTCGGACCAGGCCCTGGTCGGTGCGCGCGTACGCCGCCAGCGCCGGCCACTCGGGCAGGGTGTGCACGGCCTCGGTGATCTCGGCGCGGAACTGCTCGCCGAGGGCGCGGAAGACCTCGAGCCGGGGGCCGCGCAGCCCGGCCCAGCGCAGCCCGTCCAGCTCGGCGACGGTGACCGCCACAGACATGGGATGACCCCCTTCTCCGTGCGATCTCAACATAGGCGGACGGGCGGAGAAGTGGGGATCGGCGAAACGTGTGAGGATCTTCGCGTGTTCGGCGTAGCGATCGACGACCAGGTATGCGACCAGTTGCGGACGGCTTTCCTGTCCGCGGACTACCACGCGGACGGGGTGCTCGGACTGCTCGGACCCACCGCGCACGCCGCGCTGGGCCGAGGGGAGCTGGAGCCCGCCGCCAGGGCCTGCGCCGACGGCGGGGCGCTGGGCGCCCTGGTCCGGTTGTTCCTGCTCAACGAGCCGGTGCCGGAGGCGGAGGTGGCCGCCGCGCTGCGGCCGTTGCCACTGGCCGACGCGGTCCGCTCCGGGCTGCTGCACACCGACGGCGAGTCCGTGCGGGCCGCGCTGGACCTGCGGCCCTACGGCGATGACCAGGGCTCCTGGTGGGTGCTCTCCGACCTGGACTCCGATGCCCGCGGCGGCCCGGTGCCCGCTGACCACGTGCTCGGCGTCGGGCACGCCTCGCTCAGCCTGGCCAGGGCCACCGCCCGCCGCCCGGTCGGCGCGCTGCTGGACCTCGGCACCGGCTGCGGGGTGCAGTCGCTGCACGCCAGCAGGCATGCCGAGCACGTCACCGCCACGGATCTGTCCGGCCGGGCGCTCGCGCTGGCCTCGGCCACCTTCCGGCTCAACCAGCTCGATGTGGAACTCAGCCGCGGCGAGTGGTTCAAGCCGGTGGCCGGGCGGCGGTTCCAGCAGATCGTGTGCAACCCGCCGTTCGTGGTCGGGCCGCCGAGGGTGGACTACGTCTACCGCGACTCCGGGCTGTCCGGGGACAGCGCCAGCGAACTGGTCATCCGGCAGCTGCCAGAGCACCTCGCCGACGGCGGGGTCGGGCAGCTGCTCGCCTCCTGGCTGCACATCAAGGGCCAGAACTGGGGTGAGCGGGTCGCCTCCTGGCTGCCGGCGCAGGGCATGGACGCCTGGGTGGTGCAGCGGGACGTGGCCGATCCGGCGCTGTATGTCGGCACCTGGTTGCGCGACGCTGGGGTGGATCCGCGTTCGCCGGAGGGCCGGGAGCAGGCCGGGCGTTGGCTGGACTGGTTCGCGGAGAACCAGGTCGAGGGCATCGGGTTCGGCTTCGTGACGCTGCGGCACACCCAGACCGGGCCCGCCGACATCGTGTGCGAGGACCTGCGCCAGGCCTATGACGACCCGCTGGGCCCGGAGACCGCCGGCTGGCTGGACCGGGTGGCCTGGCTGCGGCAGCACAGCGAGGACGAGGACCTGCTCGCCGCCCGGCTCACCGTGCCCGCCTCGGTGGCGCTGGAGGAGATCTCCTCGCCAGCCGAGGACGGCTGGAGTTCGCTGGTGCGCAGGCTGCACCGGCAGGACGGGCCGGGCTGGCAGCACGACCTGGACGACCTGGCCGCCGCACTGCTGGCCGGTTGCCGGGGGCACCTGGACCTGGGCGACCTGCTCGGGCTGCTCGCCGCCGCGCACGGGCTGCCGACCGACGTGCTGGTCATGGGCGCGCTGCCGGCGGTCCGCAGCCTGATCCGGCACGGGATGCTGGTGCCTGCCGACTGGGTCGTGGCGTGAGGGCGGTCGTCTCCAGGGTCACCCGCGCCAGCGTCACCGTCGAGGACGAGGTGGTCGGCGCGATCGAGGAGCCCGGTCTGCTGGTGCTGCTCGGCGTCACGCACACCGACACCGAGGTGACCGCGGCCACCATGGCCCGGAAACTGCACGAGCTGCGGGTGCTGAGGGAGGAGCGGTCGTGCGCCGAAACCGGGGCTCCGCTGCTCGTAGTGAGCCAGTTCACGCTCTACGGCCAGACCCGCAAGGGCAGGCGCCCGTCGTGGACCGAGGCGGCCCGTCCGGAGGTGGCCGAGCCGTTGGTGGTCGCGGTGGTAGAAGCCCTGCGTAACCGGGGTGCGCGGGTGGCGACGGGGCGGTTCCGCGCGGCCATGGCGGTGGAAAGCGTGAACGACGGTCCATTCACCGTGCTGGTCGATCTTTAAGGGTTCTCTTTACGCCTTCTCAGCGAATCCTCAGCCTGCGGAAGCAACCCCGCAGGTCAGCCTGACGTCTTGCTAATTGAGAGTGGGTACCGGGAACGAAACCGAGATCGGCTTCGTTATCCAAGTGTCCAGCCAGGACGGGGCGGGGAAACCGCACAGGGACGGAACCCCCGCACTGAAGGGGCCGCCGCGCAACGGGGCGTCGGCTTGGTGACGCATGCCCGCACGACGCCGTTTGCCCGCGACCAGGGAGGGAGCTCCGATGACCGCCCTACTGAAACTTACCGAGCAGGAGCCGCAGGAAGCTGCACAGATCGAGGCGCACGACCTCGACGCGCAGAGCCCGGCGGCTGACCTGGTTCGAGTCTACCTGAACGGAATCGGCCGCACCGCGTTGTTGAGCGCGGCGCAGGAAGTCGATCTCGCCAAGCGCATCGAAGCGGGGGTATTCGCCCGCCACATGCTGGATGAGGCGAAGTCGCTTTCCCCGCAGCGCCGAGCCGACCTGAAGACTCTGGTTCGTGACGGGCACACCGCCAAGAACCATTTGCTGGAAGCGAACCTGCGCCTGGTGGTCAGTCTCGCCAAGCGCTACACCGGACGCGGTATGCCGCTGCTGGACCTCATCCAGGAGGGCAACCTCGGGCTGATCCGCGCGGTGGAGAAGTTCGACTACAGCAAGGGCTTCAAGTTCTCCACCTACGCGACCTGGTGGATCCGGCAGGCGATCACCCGCGGCATGGCCGACCAGGGCCGCACCATCCGGCTGCCCGTGCACCTGGTGGAACAGGTCAACAAGCTGGCCCGGATCAAGCGCGACCTGCACCAGCAGCTCGGCCGTGAGGCCACGCACGAGGAGCTGGCCGCGGAGTCGGGCCTGCCCGCGGACAAGATCTCCGACCTGCTCGACCACGCCCGCGACCCGGTGAGCCTGGACATGCCGGTCGGCGCCGAGGAAGACGCCCCGCTGGGCGACTTCATCGAGGACTCCGAGGCCACCGACGCCGAAAGCGCGGTCATCTCGGGCCTGCTCCAGGACGACCTGCGCCGAGTGCTGGCCACCCTGGACGACCGCGAACAGCACGTCATCCGCCTCCGCTACGGCCTGGACGACGGCCAGCCGCGGACCCTGGACCAGATCGGCCGCCGATTCGGCCTCTCGCGCGAGCGGGTTCGCCAGATCGAGCGGGAGGTCATGTCCAAGCTGCGGCAGGGCGACCGGGCCGAGCGGCTGCGGGCGTACGCGAGCTGAGCTTGTTCTGGAGTGACGCTGAGTAGCGCTTGGGGTCACCCGGATAGCGGCGTTGACTTGTGACCTGCCTCACGGCACGGTTCTCCAAGACAACACAGACTGCGCAGTCCGGCTGTACCACTACAGCCGGATTGCACACCCCGGGAGGTCGGACCCGTCGGGGGCGGGTCCGGCCTTCCGACATGTCCGGGGTTCGCGACCCGTGGCGGGGTTGGGGTTGGGGGTGAAACCCCCACGACGAGGGTTCTCGCGTGTTCTCCGTACGGCCTGGAGCTTGCTGACCGCGCCTCACCGAGTGGCCCCTGCAACCTGCCGCCGCCTGCCCACGAATCCGCAACGGGGGCCACTCGGTGAGGTGTGGTTGGCTTGCGGAAGGCCGTGCGGAGAACACGCGAGCCCTCGGAGCCACGCTGGAACCGGCCCCGGCAACACAAACCCCGCCCCGCAACCTGCTCATCCCGGGGTTTGACTTGCCCCACCCCCTCCGGTGGTCTGCCCGGCCGGCGAGGCCATCTTTTCCGCTCTTGATCTTTACGCTGTTGGCCTCTGTTGCTGAGGTACACGAGCGACAGTCAAGGGCGTCCTCGCCGGACGGGCAGAAATCAAAGGATGGGGGGGAAAGTCAAAGACAAGAGCAAGAGCAGTGCTCGTACGGTTCCCCCATCCCCGTCAGCCTTCCGATACCAAACCACATCCCAGCCAGCGACCGCCGTCACGTTGGGTTGGCCGGGCGGCGGTTTGTGTTGCAGCGGCCGCTGGCTGGGATGCGGTGTGTCCTCTCCAGGCTGACGGGGATGGGGGAACCGCTCGGGGAGTGTTGAAAAGCCACCCCGGCTGCCTGTGCTCGGGCTCCGCCCGCTCGCGGCGCGTGGGAACCGCCTAGCCGCAGCGTTCCCGGGCTTCGCCCGCTTGCCCCCAACGCTCACCGCTCCGGGCTTCGCCCGCCCGGCGTCCCACAACGGCCAACGTGCCGTACAACAACGGCCAACGTGGTGTCCCAGAACGGCCAACACTCCGTACCAAAGCGGCCAACACGCGGGCTGGGGTTTCAAGCTCCCGGCGTGTTGGCCGTTCTGGGACGGTGTGTTGGCCGTTCTCGTACCGGGTGTTGGCCGTTCTTGTACGGAGCGTTGGCTGTTGTTGTGCGGGTTATGGGGTTAGGAAGCGGGTGGTCCAGCGGGTGATTTCTTCTTGGGTGGCGCCGTGGGCCAGTAGCCAGCCTTGGGGGCCGTTTTCGTGGGTGTCCAGGGTGTCCAGGACGCCTTCCAGGGCTGGGGCGGGGGCGGCCAGGAGGTGTTTCATGGTGGTCAGTTGGGCTTCGGTGGGTTCTGGGCGGCCCAGGCTGGTGGCTACTCGGCGGATTACGCCGGTCATGTTGGCTTCGGTGCGTACGTAGTCGGCGATGATGGTTTCGCGGGGGACGCCGGCGGCTCGGAGCAGCAGGGCTACGGAGACTCCGGTTCGGTCCTTGCCTACCGAGCAGTGGACCAGGACGGCGCCGTCGGCCTCGCCTGCCAGGCGGAGGATCTGGACCAGGCCTTCGGCTGATTCCTCCAGCAGTTGGCGGTAGAGCTTGCCTAGGTCCAGGGCACTGGGGTCGGTGGTCGCGGCGGCCATGATCAGGTCCAGCATGGGGATGCGGTGGATCTTGGTGCCGGTGGACTGCAGGGGGTGGTCGGGGTGGCCTTCCTGGGTGCCGCGCAGGTCGAGGACCACCGCGGGCGGCCAGCCGGCCAGGTCTGGGGTGGGGTCGCCTGCCAGGGGGGCCTCGCTGCGCAGCAGCACGCCGTGCCGGGTCAGTCTGCCGTCCTCCGTGCGCAACCCGCCCAGGTCGCGGCTGTTGACGAGTCCCGTGGTCACCATGTCCCCCTCGACTAAGTTGAACTGCCTGCCCAAACCTACGCGGGGGTCTCGCCATGCTCGACCTGCCCCAGCTGCACGCCCTGCACGCGGTGCACACCCAGGGCTCGGTGCGGGCCGCGGCGCGGACCCTGCACCTGACCACCTCGGCGGTGTCGCAGCGGCTGGCCCGGCTCGAACGGGAACTGGGCAAGCCGATGCTGGAGCGCACTGGGCGCGGGGTGCGGTTGACCGAGGCGGCGCTCGTGCTGGTGGCGCACGCGGATCGGATCCTGGCCGCGGTCGCCGAGGCGGAGGCGGCGGTGGAGGAGAAGGCGGGGGTGGTGCTGGGCGGGGTGTCGGTGGCGGCGTTCTCCACCGCGGCCCGCGCGTTGCTTCCACCCGCGCTGGAACTGGTGCGCGCCCGGCATCCGGGGTTGCGGGTTGGGCTGGGTGAGTTGGAGCCGCACGAGGCTCTGCCGTTGGTGGCCGGGGCCGAGCTGGATCTGGCGATCGTGCAGGACTGGCCGGACGCGCCGTTGGAGTTGCCGGGTGGGTTGGCGCGGGCGGGATTGCTTGATGACGTGGTGGATGTGGTGGTACCTGATGATCACCGGTTGGGTGCTGTCGCCACGTTGGCCGAGTTGGGTGGGGAGAGTTGGGTCAGCTGGCCGGAGGGCACTGGGTGCCGGGACTGGCTGCGGCGGGTTGTCGGTGGGGCGGATGTGGTGCACAGCGCGGGTGAGCATCACACCCAGTTGGCGTTGGTGGCTCGGGGATTGGGGATCGCGATGATGCCTCGGCTCGGGCGGGGCCTACTGCCGGGTGGGGTTCGGGTGGTGGAGTTGGAACCGGTGTCGCATCGGCACGTCTACGCGGTGTGGCGGGTGGAGTCGGCCCGGCGGCCGGCGATCCGGGCGGTATTGGAGGCCATCGACCTGGCGGCGCTGGAACTCACTGGCTGAGGCGGGCCAGTTGGGCCGGGGTCAGGGACAGCTCGCGGGCCGCGATGTTCTCCTCCAGATGGGCGAGCGAGGAAGTTCCCGGGATGGGCACGATCACCGGGGAGTGGTGCAACAGCCAGGACAGGGCCACCTGGGCGGGTGACGCGCCGACCTCGCGGGCCACCTCGGCGACGGGTGCGTCCGGGTGGGTCAGGGTGCCGGCGATGGGCAGCCAGGGGATGAAGGTGATGCCCTCGGCCGTGCAGTGGTCGAGGACGGCCTCGTGGCGGCGGTCGGTGAGGTTGTACTGGTTCTGCACGCTGGCGATCTCGACGTGGGTGCGGGCCTCGATGAGTTGGGGCACGGTCACCTCGGACAGGCCGATCTTGGCTGCCTTGCCTTCCCGCACCAGGTCGGCGAGCACGCCGAACTGGTCGGCGGCGGGGACCTTCGGGTCGATCCGGTGCAGCTGGAACAGGTCAAGGCGGTCCACGCGCAGGCGGCGCAGGCTCAGTTCGACCTGCTGGCGCAGGTACTCGGGGCGGCCCAGCGGCACCCAGGCGGACGGGCCCGGCCTGCTCTGCCCCGCCTTGGTGCCGATGGTCAGGTGCGCTGGATACGGGTGCAGGGCCGCGGCCAGGAGTTCCTCGTTGGTGCCAAGGCCGTAGGCGTCGGCGGTGTCGATGAAGTCCACGCCCAGCTCCACCGCGCGGCGGGCCACCGCGATGGCCGAGGCGGGGTCGTTGGGGCGATCCCAGCCGGTGAGCCGCATCGCGCCGAAGCCCAGCCGGAAGTCACTGATCGTCATGGTGGGAGACTCTGCCCAGCTCAGCGGGGTTGTGGGTGCACTGTTGCCGGACCAGGGGGTCGAGTGCCGCTGCACGATCCGGACGGGGATCACACCCGGTCAGCGCCAGGCCGCCGGAGCGCACGCGGTAGTTTCATCAGATACCCGAATCGCAGGCAAGGGAGCCCGCGTGACTGCCACCACCACGGCGTTTGAGTACACCGACGTTCTGCCGCTCGGCCCGGACCAGACCGAGTACCGCCTCGTCACCACCGAGGGCGTGCGGCTGGTCGAGGCCGCGGGACGGCGCTTCCTCGAGGTCGACCCCGAGGTGCTGACCCTGCTCGCCCGGGAGGCGATCAAGGACATCCAGCACCTGCTGCGGCCCTCGCACCTGGCCCAGCTGCGCGCGATCATCGACGACCCGGAGGCCAGCGGTAACGACCGGTTCGTCGCGATGGACCTGCTGCGCAACGCCTGCATCGCCGCCGGCGGGGTGCTGCCGATGTGCCAGGACACCGGCACCGCGATCGTGATGGGCAAGCGCACCGAGACCGTGCTCACCGGCGGCGCGGACGAGCAGGCGCTCTCCCGCGGCATCTTCGACGCCTACCAGGAACTGAACCTGCGCTACTCGCAGATGGCGCCGGTGACCTTCTGGGACGAGAAGAACACCGGGTCCAACCTGCCCGCGCAGATCGAGGTGTTCACCAAGCCCGGCACCGAACCCAAGTACGAGTTCCTGTTCATGGCCAAGGGCGGCGGCAGCGCGAACAAGACCTTCCTGTACCAGGAGACCAAGGCGCTGCTGAACCCGGTGCGGCTGGCCAAGTTCCTGGACGAGAAGCTGCGCAGCCTGGGCACCGCGGCCTGCCCGCCGTACCACCTCGCGGTGGTCGTCGGCGGACTGTCCGCGGAGCAGAACCTCAAGGTCGCCAAGCTCGCCTCGGCCCGCTACCTCGACGAGCTGCCCACCGAGGGATCCCCGCTGGGACACGCCTTCCGCGATGTCGACCTGGAACAGCAGGTCCTCGAACTGACCCGTCAGTTCGGCATCGGCGCGCAGTTCGGCGGCAAGTACTTCTGCCACGACGTGCGGGTGATCCGGCTGCCCCGGCACGGCGCCTCCTGCCCGGTCGGCGTGGCGGTGTCCTGCTCGGCGGACCGCCAGGCGCGAGCCAAGATCACCCCTGAGGGCGTGTTCATCGAGCAGCTCGAACGCGATCCGGCCCGGTTCCTGCCGGAGATCGGCGACGGCGAGCTGTCCGACGAGGTGGTCAACATCGACCTCACGCTGCCGATGGAGCAGATCCGCGAGACGCTGACCAAGCTGCCGGTCAAGACCAGGGTCTCGCTGACCGGTCCGCTGGTGGTGGCCCGCGACATCGCGCACGCCAAGATCAAGGAGCGGCTGGACGCGGGCGAGGGCATGCCGCAGTACCTGCGCGATCACCCCGTCTACTACGCCGGTCCGGCCAAGACGCCCGAGGGCTACGCCTCCGGGTCGTTCGGGCCGACCACCGCCGGCCGGATGGACTCCTATGTGGAGCAGTTCCAGGCCGAGGGCGGCTCACTGGTCATGCTGGCCAAGGGAAACCGGTCCAAGCAGGTCACCGATGCCTGCCAGAGCCACGGCGGTTTCTACCTCGGTTCCATCGGCGGTCCGGCGGCCCGGCTGGCCCAGGACTGCATCCGCAAGGTCGAGGTGCTCGAGTACGCCGAACTCGGCATGGAGGCGGTGTGGAAGATCGAGGTCGAGGACTTCCCCGCGTTCGTGGTGGTCGACGACAAGGGCAACGACTTCTTCGCAGGCACCAGTCAGCCCACCCTCCAGGTGTCCTTCCGACGCTGATTTGTTACTCCGCAACGATTGTGAGCACATGGCAAGGTACGCGCTGCTGATTCTGCCCGCGTTCAACCGGGTGTACGGGGAGTCGGCCATCCGGCTGACCCGCACCGAGCTGGCGGTGTTCAGCGAGACCGCGTTGCACACCGAGGTCGCCGACGTCGCCGAGACGGAGATCGGCGGCGTCCCCTACGTCACCTTCGAGTCCGGGACGCTGGACGAGTACGACATCTCGGTGCTGTCCAACCTGTCCTCGGTGTACGCGTTGTACGCGGTCGAGGGCGAGTTGCTGCGGCCGCTGCGAGTGTCCCCTTTGGACAAGTTCAGCAGCGATCTGCTGACCATCCAGAAGTACTCGGGCAAGACCAACGAGCACTTCACCAAGCTGCTGCTCAACGTCACCCTGCTGGCCCGCGCCGAACCCGGTGAGCTGATGGACAAGAAGCTCGCTGTCTTCGACCCGATGTGCGGGCGCGGCACCACGCTGAACCAGGCGCTGATGTACGGCCACGACGCCTTCGGCATGGACACCGACAGCAAGGACTTCGACGCCTACGCGCACTTCCTGGCCACCTGGCTGAAGAACCACCGGATCAAGCACCAGCACGAGGTCACCCCGATCCGGCGGGACAAGTCGCTGATCGGCAAGCGGCTCAGCGTGAAACTGGGGCTGACCAAGGAGCTGTACAAGGCGGGCGAGGCCAACCAGCTCATGGTGGTCAACGCCGACACCGTGCGCAGCCGGGAGTTCTTCCGCGCCGAGACCGTGGACGCGATCGTCACCGACGCGCCCTACGGCGTGCAGCACGGTTCCCGGCCCACCCAGAAGCACCTCGCCCGCAGCCCACTGGAGCTGCTGTACAACGCGGTGCCGGGGTGGAGCCAGATCCTGCGACCCGGCGGTGCCATCGGCATCTCCTGGAACACGCACGTGGCCGGCCGGGACGAGCTGGTGAAGATCCTGGCGGACAACGGTTTGCAGCCGCTCGATGACGGTCCGTGGCGCGAGTTCGAGCACCGGGTGGACCAGTCGATCATCCGCGATCTGGTGGTGGCGCGGAAACCCGGCTGAGCCGATATCCCACTGCCCTCGGCCGGGCGGGGACGCATACTGTCGCGGTGAGCACCTTCCTCCGCTACCGCTGGCTGCCCGAGGGCGCGTTCCCGCTCGGCCTTGGCGAGCCGTATGCCCGCCCCGCCGGGCGCTACCTCACCCTCGGTGTGGCCGCGCTGGTGCTGATGGGCATGCCGATGTGGTTGCCGCGCTGGGCCTGGCTGCTGATCGGCGCCGGACTGGCGGTGTGGGCCACGGTGGTCTTCGGGTTCGCCCAGCGGCCGCGGTACCCGACCAGCTGGCTGGTCCGGCAGAGCGACCGGATCGGCCGGGTGGACGCCGGGGACAAGGACCTGACCGGACCGGCGCCCGGGGTGGTGACCTGGTTGCGGTCGGGCCGGATCCAGCTGGTGCAGCGGTCCTGGGCCACCGCGGCCACCGCGGCGCACGCCCGGTTCCTGGACGCGACCGGGCTGGCCGGGACGACCTCGGCAGCGGATTGGGACGAGGACGAGGAATTCGAGCACGGCACCGGGGAAACCGGCTATGTGCTGCGGGATGACCGGGCCGCGTTCGCGGTGCACGGCTACGAGATGTCGGACGAGTCCAGGGCCGGGCTGTTGCCGTTCCAGTGGCTGGGTGTGGCCAGGGACCGGCTGGCCGTGCAGCGGCACACGCCGACGGTGACCAGGGTCGGCTACGACGATGTGCGTGCGCTGGCCAGGGTCGGCGCCGCGCCCGCGCACCGGCTGGAGGCGGCCTTCGCCGGGCACGCCCAGCCGAGTGAGGTGGACCTGGTGCTGGAGCTGGGTCTGCCGCGCGGCTGGCCGTCCATTCTGGACACCCTGCCGCCCGCGGAGGTGCGGGCGATGCTGGTGCCCGCGCGGATCGCGGTGCTGCGCGCGGAACTGCTCGCCCAGGGCGAACGGGACCTGGCCTGGGAACAGGAACGCGAGGTGGTCACCCCGGTCAGTCCGGAGTGGACACAGCGCTGGCTGCGGCGGCTGGACACGATCAGCGCGTCCGGACAGGCCCCGGAACTGACCCCCGGCGCGTGGCCGGAACTGTCCGGCACCGCGTACACCGGCCTGCTGCTGGCCGCCACCGCGACCGACCCGACGGATCGGCCACTGCGGCCGCTGCTGGAAAGTCTGGGCGTGCCAACGGAATCAGCGGCCCAGCGACTGGACTGGGCACCGGGACGAGCCATGGGGCACCTGCTGGACCGGGCGAATCTGGTTGCCTGCTACGGGTTCTCGATCTGCGCCGGCGCGGCGTTCAGCGCCTGGCTGGACTCCTGACCCGGCCCGGATCCGGGCGGAGTTCGGCGCCCCGGCTGGGTTCCGCGCCTGCCGGGGCGCCGCATTCGGTTGGTCGGGTTACTTGGTCTCCTGCTTGGCGGTGACGACGACGCCGCGCTCCCCCAACGGTTTGGCCAGCTTCACGGTGACCGGCGGGAACCGCAGGTCCATCGTGCAGGCCTCGCTGTTGGCGGGGGTGGTCTCCACCAGCGTGATCTTCACGCCGGTGTCGGTCTGCTCGGTCAGGTCGGCGCGCACCTTGCTGCAGCCGCCTTCCTTGCCGAACGTGCCGACCACGGTGCCGTCACCCTCGGTCCACACCCGCTTGGGGAAGTCCGCGGGCAGTGCCGACAGGTCGGCCTTGTTCTTCGCCAACGGTTTTCCGCCGGCGGGCGGTTCCATCTCCGGACCCGGCTCCGGTGTGGGCTGGGCTGAGGAGGGCGGCGGAGTCGGTTGTCCGCCAAAACCAGCCGTGGGCTCCGCACAGGCGCTCAACGCGAGCACCAGCGCCGCCCCGGCGCCGACCACGGTAGCTAGACGTCTCATGTGCACAGGACGGAACGGTAGCCACGGCGGGTTGCACGCGGGGGCCAAAGAAGAAAAACAGCCGTGGGATCGACCTCCCGGCAGGAGAGGTCGATCCCACGGCATCACCAGGGGAGACGGCCGGCGCTACCCCAGCGAGTCCAGTGCTGATCGGATCATCGCCAATCGCGCCCCGGAGGCGAGTCCGGCGTGGTAGAGGTGGAATTCCTCCACCCCGGCCGCGGACAGCGCGGTCAGCTCGGCCCGCATGGCCGAGGAGTCCACCGGCTTGGGCGGCAGGGCGAGCACGTACCCGGCGATCCTGGTCTGCGGGGCCAGCTTCCGCAGCGCCTCGATACCGGGGATGCTCGCCTCCGGTCCCGGCCAGCACATGGCCACGATCGCGTCGACCTCCACACCCAGTTCGGGTGCGGCGGTGGCGAAGGGTCCGGTGGCCCACTGGTCGGCGTTGGCGTGCACGATGACCCTGATCCCCGGGGCGAGTTCGCGGATCTCGCCGACCAGCAGCGCGCGCAGTCGCGCCACCGCGCTGGTCCGGACGGCGGCGACCTGTGCGGCCAGTTCCGCGCCCAGCGCCGAGTCCACGCTGTCCGGTTCGCCCGCGTCCACGGCCGCGCGCACCCGCGCGCGCAGCGCGTCCACCGCGATGCCGGCCTCGGTGTAACCGGCCGAACACGCTCCGCAGAAGCAGAGTGAGAGCAGGGCCTGGCGGACCTTGCCCCAGTCACCGCCCTCGGTCTTCTCGTGGTGGCCACCGTGGAAGAAGCCCAGCGGTCCGCACGCCTCCAGCACCACGCCGTCCGGCTGCCCCTGGGTCACGATCTCGCGGACCAGGGTCAGCGCGTACTCGACGACCTCGGGCTGGGTGGTGCACAGCGCGTAGGGGTAGCGGTCGCCGAAGGCGTTGCGCACCACCAGGTCCGGCGCCAGGTCGCCGAGGCGGCTGGAGTGGGTGAGCACGGTCCAGGCGTAGACCGGCAGTCCGGCGGCCTTGAGCGCGTCGCGGGCCTGGCCGTAGGAGTCCGGACCGTCCACCCAGGACGGTTCGGCCGGGGTGAGCCTGCGCCCGGCCCAGACCTCCGGCCGCACCGGCAGGTACAGCGCGGCGTGCCGGGCGTCGACCAGGCGGTGCTCCGGGTGCAGCGGGGTGGCGGCCCGCACGGTGTGGTACGAGGCGGCCAGGGCCACCGCGTCCACGCCGAGGTCGGCGATCCGTTGTACCGCACCGGGATCGCCGATGATGTCCCACGGGTAGACGTGGGCGACGGACTTCACCACCGCGGCCGCTTCCTCTCGTAGTCAGGCTGGAACTTCTGCATGTAGCCGGTGTCGTCGCGCACCTTCAGCCCGCAGGTGCGGTAGTTCTCGTGCAGGCGGGCCAGCTGGTCCCGGTCCAGGGTCACGCCGAGTCCAGGGGTGGTCGGCACCGCCATCGCGCCGTCCACAAAGGACACCACGCCGGGTTCGATCACCTCGTCCTGCGCGTTCCACGGGTAGTGGGTGTCGCAGGCGTAGGACAGGTTCGGGGTGGCCGCGGCCAGGTGGGTCATCGCGGCCAGGCTGATGCCCAGGTGCGAGTTGGAGTGCATGGACAGCCCGACGCCGAAGGTGTCGCAGATGACGCCCAGGTGCCGGGAGCGGGTCAGGCCGCCCCAGTAGTGGTGGTCGGAGAGGATGACCTGCACCGCGTCCTTGGCGATGGCCTCGGGCAGCTGGTCGTAGGAGACCACGCACATGTTGGTGGCCAACGGCATCGATGCCTGCTTGGCCACCTCGGACATGCCGTTGATGCCGGGAGTGGGGTCCTCCAGGTACTCCAGGACCCCGTCGAGTTCCTTGGCCACCCGCAGCGAGGTCGGCACCGACCAGGCGCAGTTCGGGTCGATCCGCAACGGGTGGTTCGGGAATGCCTCGCGCAGGGCCTGGATGGCGGCGATCTCCTGCTCGGGCGGGAAGACCCCGCCCTTGAGCTTGATCGAGCCGAACCCGTACTCCCGCACCATCTTCCGGGTCTGCTCGACCATCCCGGCCGGGTCGATCGCCTCGCCCCACTCGTCGGCCTCGGCGCCGGGGTGCCCGGCCCACTTGTAGAACAGGTAGGCGCTGTAGGGCACCGAATCGCGGACCTTGCCGCCGAGCAGGTCGTGCACCGGGCGGCCGAGGAGGTGGCCCTGGATGTCCAGGCAGGCCACCTCGAACGGGGAGAACACCCGGTCCACGGTGCCGCCGGAGGTGAAGTCGCCGGTGAGCCCGTGCTTGTCCGATCCGGCCACGCCGCCGAGGGCTTCGGCGACCTTGGCGTGGATCTGGTTGAGCGCGTAGACGTCCAGCCCGATCAGGCCTGGCAGCACGGATTCCATCCGGGCCAGGTGCCCGGTGTCGCCGTAGCTCTCGCCGAGGCCGAGCACGCCGTCCTCGGTGACCACTTCGATGATCGAGCGCAGCGCCCAGGGTTCGTGCACCCCGGCGGAGTTGAGCAGTGGCGGGTCCCGGAAGGCGATCGGGGTGATGGTGATCCGCTGGATCCGGGTGCCGGTGCTCACACCAGCTCCAGACCCGCGGCCACGATCTGCTCGAGTTCGGCCAGGTGCTCCGGGGTCGGGTCGGTCAGCGGGGCGCGCACGCCGCCGCAGTCCAGGCCGCGCTGCTTGACCGCGGCCTTGACCAGCGACACCGCGTAGCCGGGGGACTTGTCCCGCAACGCCACCAGCGGCCCGTAGAAGCCGTGCAGCAGCGCGTTGACCTTGGCCGTGTCGCCCTCGTCCACCGCGCGGTAGAAGGCCAGCGAGATCTCCGGGGCGAAGCAGAACACCGCGGAGGAGTACAGCTCCACGCCGATGCCGCGGTAGGCGGGCTGGGTCATCTCCGCGGTGGGCAGGCCGTTGAAGAACTGGAACGGCTTGTCCACAGTGGACCGGACCGCGAGCACGATGCGCTGCATCAGGTCCAGGTCGCCGAGGCCGTCCTTGAAGCCGACCACGTTGGGCAGCTTGGCGACCTCGACCGCGGTCTCCGGGGTGAACAGCGCGTTGTTGCGCTGGTAGACGATCACCGGCAGATCGGTGCTCGCCGCCACCTGGCGCACGTAGTCGAGCAGTCCCTCCGGCCGCGAGCCCACCAGGTACGGCGGGAGCAGCAGCAGGCCGTCCGCGCCCGCCTGCTTGGCCGCCGCGGCGAACTGCTTGGCCAGGGGTAGCGCGCCGCCGGCTCCGGCGAGCACCGGGACCCGGCCCGCGGTGGCCTCCACCGCGACCGCGACAACGCGTTCGTACTCTCCGGGTTCCAGTGCGTGGAACTCACCCGTGCCACAGGCCACGAAGACGCCGCCGGGTCCGGCGTCCACACCACGCTTGACGTGCTCGGCGAGCACGTCCTCGGCCACCTCGCCGGTCCCGGTGAACGGGGTCACCGGGAAGAACAAGACTCCATCCAGCTGCATGTCAGACCTCACGACGTCGAGACCGGCGATGGCGGGAACCGCACGCGATTCCCTATCCCTTCACAGCACCACTGGTGATGCCGCGCAGGAACGATTTCTGCAATGACAGGTACACGATCAAACTCGGTACCAGGGCGAGCAGCGCACCGGCCAGCACGACACCCGGTCCGACCATGTCGTCGGAGCGCAGTGTCGCGAGGGCGACGGTGAGCGTGTAGTCGCCGGGATCGGTGGCCACGATCAACGGCAACAGGTACTGGTCCCAGATCATGGTGAAGCCGAACACGGCGACGACTCCCAGTGCGGGCCTGCACAACGGCACCACGATCTGGGCGAAGATGCGGAGTTCGCCCGCGCCGTCGACGCGGGCCGCCTCCTCCAGCTCGAGCGGGATCTCCCGCATGAACTCGGTCATCACGAAGATGGAGAAACCCCAGGCGCCCAACGGCAGGATCACGCCGAGCAGGGTGCCCTTGAGGCTGATGCCCAGCAGCGGGAGGTCGCCGATCACCATCGACAGCGGGATCGCGATGACCTCCTCGGGCAGCATCATGGTGGTGAGGATGGCCAGCATCACGATGGCCTGACCGCGGAACTTCTTGCGGGCCAGGGCATACGCGGCGAACACGCTGACGCTGACCTGCAGCAGCAGTCCGCCACCGGCGATGATCAGCGAGTTGAGCAGGTAGCCCCAGATGCCCTTCTGGGTGGCCACGTCGAAGTTGACCAGCGAGGGGCGGTTGGGCAGCACGGACAGCTTGGTCGGGTCCGGGCTGAAGTCGAAGGCGCCGGAGACCACGGTGATCAGCGGCCCGCAGAAGAACAGGAACACCGCGGCACACAACAGGATCCGGCCGGTGGCGCCCGCTGGGGAGGCGCGCACGCCTGCCCAGCCGAGCGCGGTCTCGCACTGCCGCGCGACCCCGATCGGCTTGCGCCCGGTACCCGGACGGTCCGAAGTGGACGGTGTGACGGGTCGGAGTTCGGTGGTGGTCATCAGGCCTCCCGCCGTCGGCGCAGCAGCTGCACGCCCAGGGTCAGCAGCAGGGTCACCAGGAACAGCACCACCGAGCCCGCCGAGGCCACGCCCAGCTCGCTGGTCTCGAAGCCGAGGGAGAACACCCTGGTCATCCAGACGTCGGTGGAACCGGCCGGGCCGCCGCCGGTGAGCACGTAGACCTCGGTGAACACGCGCAGACCGCGGATCGAGGCCAGGGTGAGCAGGATGGTGATCGCGGGGCGCAGCGCGGGCAGCGTGATGTAACGGATGCGCTGCCAGGTGGTGCAGCCGTCGATCGCGGCGGATTCGTAGAGCTGGCGGTCGATCCCGGCCAGTCCGGCCAGCAGGATCACCATGTCGTACGGGGCGCCCTTCCAGATGCCCACCGCCATCACCGACCACAGCGAGGTGTCCGGGTGGTCCAGGAAGGTGGACGGGCCGAGGCCCACCCAGGAGAGCAGCGAGTTGAGGAAGCCGCCCTCGGCCGGGTAGTAGAGCAGTCGCCAGATCTCGCCGACCACCGCGGTGGCCGCGACCACCGGCAGGAACACCGCCGAGCGCACGAACCACAGCGAGCGCGCGGTGCCTTCCAGCAGCAGCGCGAGGCCGAAGCCGATGAGCATGGCGCCCGCGGTCTGCCCGATGGCCAGGATGAGGGTGTTGTTCAGCGCGTTGTGGAAGCGTTCGTCGCCGAGCACCCTGGCGTAGTTGTCCAGGCCAACCCACAGGTCGCCGAGGAACGGGCGGACCTCGAACAGGCTGAGCCGGATGCCCTCCGCCATCGGGACGTACTTGAAGACCAGGAACAACAGCAGCGCGGGCAGCAGGAACAGCCACGGGATGATGGTGACCGCGAGGCGGCGCCGAGGAGGGCGCCGCCTCGCGGAGTGGGACTCGACGGCACCGCCGCCACTAGCCGCCGAGCCCACGTCTGTGAGGGTCACTGAGCCGCCTTCTGCGACTTCAGTTCCTTGTCGAGATTGCCGGCCAGCTTGGTCAGCTCAGCGGAGACATCGCTGCCGCACTTGGCGAACAGGCTGTTCAGCGTCTCCGCGGTCTGCTGCCGGAAGGGCTGGAAGTTGGGCACGTTCGGGAACGGCCGGGCGTTCTCGGCGTAGACCTTGGCCACGGTGTCCCAGCGCGGGTCGTTGTAGACCGCCTTGACGTCGACGTTCTTGTTCACCGAGAGCCGCACCACGGGACGCTGTCCGGCATCCGGCTTCATGCCGAGCTGCTGGGCCTCCGGGCTGACCAGGAACTCGGCCAGCTTCTTCTGCTCGGCGGTCTTGGCCGATCCGGCCATCTGGTAGATGACCTCGCCCTCGCCGAGCACGGTGGAGCCGCTGGGGCCTGCCGGGGACGGGATGACCTCGTACTTGTCCTTGCCCGGCGCCTTGTCGAAGCGGGTGAACATGTACGGGCCGGTCAGGTAGATCCCGGCCTTGCCCTGCTCGAAGTAGTTGTGCGCGTCGTTGGTGACCATGGTCAGCGAATTGGGCAGGGTCACCTTGGTGTCGCAGAACAGGCCCTTGAGCCAGTTCACCGCCTGGGTGGTCTGCGGGGAGTTCACCGCGACCTTGTACTCGCCGCCGGACTCGCTGAGGATGTCGCCGCCGGCCTGCCAGATGTAGTTGGCCGCCCACCAGGCCAGGTAACCGCGGTCGGTGGAGCCGGGGGCGACGATGCCGAAGGTGTCCTTGGCGTCGCCGTTGCCGTCGGGGTCCTTGGTGGTGAAGTCGTTGGCCAGCGCGGCCAGTTCCTCCCAGGTCTTGGGGACCGGCTTGCCCAGCTTCTCCCGCCAGTCCTTGCGCACCAGCAGCACCTGGGCCTGGGTGGAGAAGGGCACCGCGAAGTACTTGCCGTCGGCGGTCTTGCCGTTGTTCCAGGCGCGTTCGACCAGGTCACCCTGGCCGGCGAAGGCGTTGCGGTCGACCTCGACCAGGAAGCCCTGCTTGCGGTACGGGCCGAGCGAGCCGGTGTCGGTGATGACCAGGTCCGGCAGGTCCTTGGACTGGGCGCGTTCCTGCACCCGCTTGTCGAAGTCGTTGAACGGCGGCGGGTTGTAGTTGACCGGGATGCCGGTCTTGTCGGTGAACGCCTTGAAGATCTTCTCGTAGACCTTCTTGGTGTCGTCCTGGCTGCGCGTCCACACCTCGATCGGCGCGTTCGGATCGCCCTGCTGCGCACCACCGGAGCAGGCGGACAGGACCAGCCCGACGGCCACCGCACCCGCGAACAACGCGGTGCGGGTTCTGGCGGTACGACGCTGCATGCCCGGCTCCCTCAACTTCGGCGGTGGGTTCACCCGAACTGCCCTCTGGACAGATTCGTTCAGATATGTGAATCTGAGTCGTACTTGTGAACCTTGTTGCGGGACTGTAAAAATCAGGGCGTGCCCCTGTCAAGAGGGCGGCACGGGAGAAGAACCCGATTGGACCTGGAGGCCGAGATGACGGAAGCCGTCAAGGACGCCGCGGTCGCCCCCACCCGACCGGCGGCGGTCAAGTCCGCCGACCGCACGGTGGAGCTGCTGGAGGTCCTGGCCTCCTTCGACCGCAGGCTGACGCTCACCGAGCTACATCGCGAGCTGAGTTACCCCAAATCGAGCCTGTACATGCTGCTCCAGACGCTGGTGGCGCGCGGCTGGGTCGAGGTGGAGCCGGACCGCGGCACCTACGGGATCGGCGTGCGCGCACTGCTGGTCGGCACCTCCTACCTGGATCACGACCCCGTGGTGCGCACCGCGATCCGGGTGATGGAGCAGGTGCGGCAGGAGATCAACGAGACCGTCCACCTCGCCCGGCTCGAAGGCGACGACGTGGTTTACCTGGCCAGCCGCGAGTCCGAGCACCACCTGCGGGTGGTCTCCAGGGTCGGCCGCCGGCTGCCCGCGCACAGCACCGCGCTGGGCAAGGCACTGCTCTCCGCCCGCCCGGCCGCCGATGCCGCGGCGCTGGTGCCGGAGTCGATCGCCCCGCTGACCGCGAACACGGTCACCGACCGGGACGCGCTGCTGGCCCAGCTGGATGACTTCCGCCGGGTCGGCTACTCCTTCGAGCGCGAGGAGAACACCCCCGGGCTGGGTTGTTTCGCGGTCGCGCTGCCCTACCGCAACCCGGTGACCGACGCGATGAGCTGCTCGGTGCCGGTCGCCCGGCTCACCCCCGACCACGAGAAGCAGATCGTGGATGCCCTGCTGGGCGCGGCCCGCACCCTCACCGAGCTGCTCCGCCAGCCCGGCCTCACGCCGCTGTGAGCCGTACCGCCACCGGCAAGCAGTCCATTAAGGACAGTCAAGTCACGGACGCACGAAGGGTCTCGGAGTGACCGAACGCATTCTGATCACCGGCGCGGCCGGCGGCGTGGGCACGCTGATGCGGCCCCGCCTGGCCCGCGAAGGCCGCATCCTGCGGTTACTGGACATCGCCGAGCTGCCACCGGCGGGTGACGGTGAGGCGGTCGAGCTGGTGACGGCCTCGGTGACCGACATGGCGGCGATGGAGGCGGCCTGCGCGGGCGTGTCCGCGGTGATCCACCTCGGCGGGCACAGCCTGGAGCGGGAGTGGGCGGACATCCTCGATGTCAACATCAACGGCACGTACACCGTGTTCGAGGCGGCCCGGCGGCAGGGCGTGCCCCGGGTGGTCTTCGCCAGTTCCAACCACGCGGTCGGTTTCGCACCGCGCGCCGACGGCGAGGTGGCCGGGAACGCGTTCCCGCGCCCGGACACCAACTACGGCGTGAGCAAGGTGGCCGGTGAGGCCATCGCCAGCCACTACGCCGACCGGTACGGCCTGGACGTGCTGTGCGTGCGCATCGGCTCCTGCTTCGAGCGGCCGAAAGACCTGCGCATGCTCTCCACCTGGCTCTCCCCCGCTGACGGGGCAAGGCTGCTCGAGGCGTGTCTGTCCACTCCGGACCCCGGCTACCGGGTGCTGTGGGGCGTCTCGGACAACACCCGCCGCTGGTTCTCCCTTGAGGAGGCCAAGGCGATCGGCTACGTCTCGCAGGACGATTCCGAGGCGCACGCGGCCGATCTGCTCGCCGAGCACGGCGAACCGGACGTCAGCGCGTCACCGCACCACCTCGTCGGCGGCATCTGGTGCTCGCCCGACTACGACACCGCGAAGAAGGAGGCCGGACGGTGACCGTCCAGGGCGTGCAGGGCTACAACCCACGGACCGGTGGGACCTACCGCGAGCCGGTGCCGGCCACCCCGCCTGCCGAGGTCGACCGGCTGGCGCTGGCCGCGGCCGAGGCGTTCCCGGTGCTGTCCGGGCTGGCGCTGGCCAAGCGGGCCGAGCTGCTGGAGCTGATCGCGGACGCACTCGACGCGAAGAGCGGGACGCTGATCGAGATCGCGGACACCGAGACCGCGCTCGGCGTGCCCCGGCTGACCGTGGAACTCAAGCGCACCACCAATCAGCTGCGGCTCTTCGGTGAGGTGCTGCGCGAGGGCAGCTACACCGAGGCCACCATCGACTCGCCCAACCCGGACATCATCCCGCCGCGGCCCAACCTGCGCCGGATGCTGCAGCCGCTGGGCCCGGTCGCGGTGTTCTCGGCCAGCAACTTCCCGTTCGCCTTCTCGGTGGCCGGTGGCGACACCGCCTCCGCGCTGGCCGCGGGCTGCCCGGTGCTGGTGAAGTCGCATTCGGCGCACCCCAACACCTCGGTGGCCACCGCCGCGGTGCTGATCGAGACGATCGCCGCGGCCGGGCTGCCCGCCGGGGTGTTCAACATCGTCTACAGCACGCCTGCCGGTTCGCAGCTGGTCAAGCACCACGCGATCAAGGCGGTCGGCTTCACCGGGTCCACCGGTGGCGGGCGGGCGCTGTTCGACCTGGCGGTCGGGCGGCCGGATCCGATCCCGTTCTACGGCGAGCTGGGCAGCGTGAACCCGACGGTGATCCTGCCGGGTGCGGCGGCCGCGCAGGCCGAGGAGCTGGCCACCGGCTTCGCCGCCTCGCTGACCATGGGCGTGGGCCAGTTCTGCACCAACCCCGGTCTGATGTTCGTGCCGGAGTCCATTGTGGACGCACTCGGCAAGGCGGTCGGCGGGGCCAACGGCGGGGCGATGCTCACCGCCCGCATGCGCGACTCGTACGAGTCCACTGTGGACGGTCTGTCGGCGCGGGACGCGGTCGAGCTGGTCGCGGTCGGCGAGGCGCCGGAGGGCGGCTGGACGGTGGCGCCGCGGCTGTACCGCACCACGGTGGCCAACTTCGCCGCCGACCAGGCCAAGCTGAGCGAGGAGTGCTTCGGCCCGGCGGCCATCGCGGTCACCTATTCCGACCCGGCCGAACTGCTGCCGGTGCTGGCCAAGCTGGAGGGCACCCTCACCGCCACCGTGCACGCCGCCGAGGAGGACCACGACGCGGCGGGCACGCTGTCCGCGGTGCTCGCCCGGATCGCCGGCCGCCTGGTGTTCAACGCCTGGCCGACCGGGGTCGCGGTGAGCTGGGCCCAGCACCACGGCGGCCCGTGGCCCGCCACCACCTCGGCACTGCACACCTCGGTGGGCGCCACCGCGATCCGCCGCTGGATCGCGCCGGTGACCTTCCAGTCCTGGCCGGACGCGCTGCTGCCGGTGGAACTCCAGGACGCCAACCCGCTGGGCATCCCGCGCCGGCGGGACGGGGTGCTCGGCACGCACTGAACACAGTGAGCCAGGCCCGGTTCGCGCGGTGACCCCGACCCCGCGTGAACCGGGCCTTTCACTTATTCAGGAGCGGTTTCCGCGTGCCGCCCCTAGCCTGGGCGCATGGCACAGAAGTCGTTCCAGGGAGACGTGATCCCTGGTAAGCAGGTCGACATCCGCATGTGGACCAAGGCCAATGAGGTCGAGGGCCAGGCAATGCAGCAGCTGCAGAACATCGCCGCGCTGCCCTGGGTGTTCAAGCACGTCGCCGTCATGCCGGACGTGCACTATGGCAAGGGCGCCACGGTCGGATCGGTCATCGCCATGCAGGGCGCGGTGTCCCCGGCCGCGGTGGGCGTGGACATCGGCTGCGGGATGACCGCGGTCCGGACCTCCTTGCGTGCCAACGATCTGCCCGACGACCTCCGTGCGCTGCGCTCCGGGATCGAGAAGGTGGTGCCGGTCGGTTTCGGCATGCACCGCGACATCGCCTTCGGTGACCAGGACGCTTCGGACTGGGACTCCTTCTGGTCCGGCTTCGACAACCTGACCGAGGCGGTCAAGGCCGAGACCAAGCGGGCGCTGCTGCAGATGGGCACCCTCGGCGGTGGCAACCACTTCCTGGAGGTCTGCCTCGACGAGGACGACCGGGTCTGGCTGATGCTGCACTCGGGTTCCCGCGGGATCGGGAACCTGTTGGCACAGCATCACATCAGTGTGGCGCGCGGCCTCGCGCACAACACCGAACTGCCCGACCCGGACCTCGCCGTGTTCCTGGCCCAGACCCCGGAGATGGCGGCCTACCGGCATGACCTGTACTGGGCGCAGGACTACGCGCGCCGGAACCGTTCGGTGATGATGCGGCTGGCCTGCACCGTGCTGGCCAAGCAGTTCCCGCAGGTCACCTTCGAGGAGCCGATCTCCTGCCACCACAACTACGTCGCTGAAGAGACCCACTTCGGCGCGGAGCTGCTGGTGACCCGCAAGGGCGCGATCCGGGCGGGCCAGGGCGACCTGGGCATCATCCCGGGTTCGATGGGCACCGGTTCCTACATCGTCCGCGGGCTGGGCAACCCGGACTCGTTCTGCTCGGCCAGCCACGGCGCGGGCAGGCGGATGTCCCGGAACCAGGCCCGCAAGCGGTTCACCGCCAAGGACCTCGCCGAGCAGACCGCGGGCGTGGAGTGCCGCAAGGACTCCGGCGTGGTCGACGAGATCCCGGCCGCCTACAAGGACATCAACAAGGTGATCGCGAACCAGGCCGACCTGGTCGAGGTGGTGGCCAAGCTCCGCCAGATCATCTGCATCAAGGGCTGACCCAAACCGGCCAACACTACGTACCAAACCGGCCAACACACCGTCCCACAACGGCCAACACGCGCGGGAGCGAAACCCCTCCCGCGCGTGTTGGCCGTTCTCGTACGGTGTGTTGGCCGTTCTCGTACGGTGTGTTGGCCGGTTTGGTACGGGGGTTTGGCCGTTGTCGTATGGGGATCAGCCGGTGGCGGGGAGGCGGCGGTAGGCGGGGAGCTTGGCGACCCGGCCGTCGCCGCTGCTCTGCCCGCGCATCCGGCGGATCAGCCAGGGCACCAGGAAGGTGCGCAGCCAGCGCAGGTGGTCCGGGTCGGACTGCGCGGCGCCGTCGACCGCCACCGCGGGGGCCAGCCCGTCCAGCGCGGCCAGTGCCGCCGCGGCCATCGCCTCGTGCGCGATCGGCCCCGGGTGCAGCCGGTCCTCGGCCCAGGCGGCCATCCCGGCGGGGGTCATCGCGGCCAGGTCAAGGCACAGCAGGCCGTGCCGGTGTGCCGCGGCGGTGATCACCGCGTTCATCCGGGTGATCCGGGTGTCCATCCGCCGCCGCAACGCCTGCGGCAGCGGCGCGAACAGGCCCGGCGCCGGAATGGTCGCGGTCAGTACTACCGCCCCGGTCACTCGCAACCCGCTGAACAGCGCGTTCAGGTCGGTGGCGAACTCCAGCGGGTCCAGCCCCGGCCGGATCACGTCGTTCATCCCGACCACCGCGGTCACCAGATCCGGCCGCAGCTCCTGGGCCGCGGCGAGCTGGCTGTGCAGGATGCGCCGGGTGGTCAGGCCACGCACGGCCAGGTTGGCGTAGCGCACCTCGCCCTGCCGGTCCGCGATCGCCTCGGCCAGCCGGTCCGCCCAGCCGCGGAACCCGCCGTCGCCGTCGGGGTCGCCGAGTCCCTCGGTCACGCTGTCGCCCACGGCGACGAACCTCTGCCACACCACGCGCTCCACGTTAGCGCGGGGTGATGAACCCGGACTCATAGGCCGCGATCACCGCCTGGGTCCGGTCCCTGGCCTGCAGTTTCGACAGCACGTTGCCCACATGCGTCTTCACCGTCTGCAACCCGACGAACAGCTTCTCCGCGATCTCGGCGTTGGACAGCCCGGTGGCCATCAGCCGCAGCACCGCCTCCTCCCGCTCGGTCAGCTGCGCCCTGGCCAGGGTGTCCTCGGCCCGCCTGCTGTGGTGCTCGGCGGCCAGGGCCCGGATCGCGGTGGGGAACAGCAGGGTGTCGCCGCCTGCCACGATCCGGATCGCGTGCACGATCTCCTCCGGCCGGGCCCGCTTGAGCAGGAAACCGCTGGCGCCCACCCGCAGCGCGTCGTAGACGTACTCGTCGTTCTCGAAGGTGGTGACCACCAGGATCTTGGGGGGTTCGGCCACCGTGTCCAGCAGGTGCCGGGTGGCCTGGATGCCGTCCACCGCGGGCATCCGCACGTCCATCAGCACCACCTCGGGGCGCAGCCGGTGCACCAGCCCTGGCACCTCGGCGCCGTCGGCGGCCTCGCCGACCACCTCCAGGTCGGGTTCGGCGTTGATGATCGCGCGCAGGCCGGCCCGGATCAGGTCCTCGTCGTCGACCAGCAGCACGGAGGTCATGACGTGGCCGCCCGCATCGGCAGGGTGGCCGCGACCCGCCACACGCCCTCGCACTCCCCCGCGGTCAGGGTGCCGCGCAACACGGTCACCCGTTCCCCGATGCCGCGCAGGCCGCGCCCGCCTCCGTGTCCGCGACCGGACGGCCGCTCCCCCAACGGGTTGGTCATCTCCAGCTCCAGGTTGTCCGCGCGCACGAGCAGCCGCAGGGTGACCGGCACCTTGCCGGCGTGCCGCATCGCGTTGGTGAGTCCTTCTTGGACGATCCGGTACGCCTCCCTGGACACGGCTTTGGGCACGCGGTCCAGGTCGGGTTCGAGTCGGGCGTCGATCTCCACCCCGGCCAGCCGGGTGCTGCGCAGCAGACCGTCCAGGTCGGCCAGGGTGGGTTGCGGCGCGGTGCTGCCGCGGGATTCCTCGCGCAGGATGCCCAGCACGTGGTCCAGGTCGGCCAGCGCGCTGCGGGCGGCCTCCTCGATCGCGCCGAGCGCGGTCCTGGCGAACTCCCGGTCGGTGTCCAGCACCCGCCCGGCGGCCGCGGCCTGGATGGTGACCACGCTGAGCGCGTGCCCGACCGAATCGTGCAGCTCGCGGGCCAGCCGGTTGCGCTGGGCCAGCCGCTCGGCCTTGCGTTCCAGTTCGGCCAGCCGCTCGGCCGGGGTCGGGCCGAGGAAGAACCCGGCCAGCCTGGCCATGATCTCGCCGACCCCGGCCACCAGGTACACCGCGACCAGCGCCACGCCGAGCGCGGCCAGCGGCGCCCACCACTTGTCCGGGCCGCCGCTGAGCGGGATCACGTCGAGGATGAAGTAGGTGGAGTACCGGCTGAACGGCAGGGTGAACGCGCCGACCAGGAACACCGGGATGATCAGCGTGAGCAGGCTGACCCCGAACCCGGTGATCAGGTGGATCATCAGCCAGCCCGCGATCCGCAGCCGCGCCCACGGCGAGCGCGGCCCGCTGGAGAGATCGGTGACCTGGATGCCGAGCAGGGTGCGCACCGCGGTGGTCTCCAGCACGCCGAGCGCCGGGATGAGCGTGGTCAGCAGCAGGGTGCCGATGGCGAACAGCACCGAGAGGGTGGCCAGCGTCCAGCCCTGCGGCAGCGGCAGCACCACGAAGTCGCGCAGCAGCTCCGCGACCGCGGTGCCCGCGACGAAGTACGGGCTCAGCAGCGCGCCGCCGAGCACGAGGTAGATCCACCGCAACAGGGTGGACCTGCTCGTCAGCGGGGCGAGCAGCTTGCCGAGGACAGCGGGCACGGGGACGATCCTGACAGGTCCGGCCCGGCCGCGGGCTCACTCCAGGGCGGTGTGGCCTTCCCCCTTGTGGGGGAGTCCGATGGACCGGGGGCGGGATGCCCCGGACCAGGGGCTGCGGCAGGCTGGGGGCACACTACGAGCCGGAGGTGCCGATCATGCCGACGTCCCAGCGCGCGACCCGCGGCACCGCGTGGCTCGGCTACGCGGCCTGCGTGTGGGCGCTCGGGTTCGCGGTGATGGTGTTCCTGACCGACCGGCCCGAACACGGCGGCTGGGGCCTGACCCTGTTGCCCACCGGCGATTCGCCGACGTTGTGGCTGCTCCAGCTGGCGGCGAGCCTGCTGATCCCGGCGGGCGGGGTGATCGCGCTGGCGCTGACCCAGCCCTGGGGCGCGAACTTCCCGCGTCCGCTGCTGCTCACTGTGGTCTGGACCGGCGCGGCGCTGGCCCTGGCCCAGGCCGGCTACGGGGTGTTCGGCTCGACCCGCTTGGATCCGTGGCAGACCGCCTGGTTCGTGGTGATGGGCCTGCTGCTGGCCACCACCGGACTGCTGCACCGCCGCGCGCGGTGAGACGTTTCACAGCGGCCGACTAAAGCAATTCTGGCTCCTTACGCGATCTTCACAGCTTTTCCGGGTTTATCCTGCCCGATTCGCGGCGATCCGTTCCATTTCGTCCGGATCACCGTGGGATGTCGGGTGGATTTCTTATACCAGTTCATTACCTTTCCGGTTCTGCGGCACCCGTCGCAAGGCTTACACCGTTAGTGGGACGTCATGGACAGGACAGGTTCCCGCTGCGTAGGTTTTGAGACATCCCATCACCCCATCGCGCAATTCCGGGGAGCAGGTCCGATGCCGCCACGAGACTGGTGCGTAACCGAGTCAGCCAAAGTCAGCGCGTTGCTCGACAAACGCGGGGATGCCACCGGCGAGGTCCTTTTCGGCGCCGGTTTCGGACCGTCCGGGTTACCGCACATCGGCACGTTATGCGAGGTCGTGCGTACGAGCTTCGTCCAGCGAACGTTCGCTGAGACCACCGGCAGGCCGACCAGGCTGGTCCTGGTCTCCGATGACATGGACGCGTTGCGGAAAGTCCCGGACGGCTTTCCGAACCGGGAACTGCTGACCGGTCACCTGGGTATGCCACTGCATCGGGTGCCGGATCCATTCGAGCAGGATGAAAGCCTTTCCAGTGGAATCAACGCCCGCCTGCGCCGGGTGCTGGACGCCTTCGAGGTCGAGTACGACCTGGTGTGCAGCTCCACCGCGTACGCATCTGGTAAGTACGATGACACGATCCGTTCACTACTCGCGGACCTGGCCGGGTGCAACGATCTGGTGGGCGCCTCGGTGGGCCCGGTGCGCCGGAGTTCGTACAGCATCCTGATGCCGGTTTCGGCTTATACCGGCCGGGTCATCGAACACACCAGGGTCCTTTCGGTGGATCCGGTGGTGGGCTCGCTCACCTATGAGATCCCGGCCGACGTGATCATCCAGCGGCCCGGCCTTGACTACGGGATCGAGCCGCACGAGTACTACGCGGGCGAGCCCATCGGCGAGCCGATCACGGTCTCCGCGCTGGGCGGGGCCTGCAAACTCCAGTGGAAGGCCGACTGGGCCATGCGCCTGCTCGCCCGCGGCGTGGCCTACGAGATGCACGGCGAGGACCTGGCCGCCTCGGCCCAGGTGGTCCGCCGGATCTTCGCCCGGCTGCGCCGCGAGCCGCCGGTGCTGTTCGGCTACGGCCTGTTCACCGACGAACGCGGCCACAAGATCAGCAAGTCCCGCGGCAACGGCTTCTCCCTGACCGAGGCCCAGGACTACCTCACCCAGGAGGCCCTGCGCCTGCTGCTGTACCGGAAACCCCGGCGGCCCAGGCGGTTCGCCCCGGCGCTGGCGCCGCGGATCAACGACGCGGTGCGGCACGAACTCCGCCGCGCGGCCGATCCCGGGCGCGGCGCGGGCGCCAGGGTGCGGCTGCACCGGATCGGCGCGGGGGCTGGGGTGGCCGGGCCGGGGTTCGGGAAGCTGGTGCGGGTCCTGGACGCCTGCGCGCCGGTGGACTTCGCGGCGGCGGTGGAGTTCGCGCGGCGGTACTTCGCGGAGGTGGACCACGAGCTGCTGGTGAAGGCGTGGCACTTCCACGACGCCCGCCGCCCACTCACCGCGGCCCCGGGAACCGCCGCCGATCGCCCGCACGACGCGACCCCGGCCGCACCTCGCCCGCGCGATGCCGCCCTACTCCCCTGGCTGCCGACCCCCGCCCACACCGCCCTGCTCCAGCGCGTCGCCGAGGTCATCGAGCTGGCCCCGCCCGCCGAACTCGCCATCCGCCTCGGCCTGCTGCTCACCGTCTCCCCGCTCGGCAAGCCCGCCGCCTGCCGAACCCTCTACCTGGCCCTGCTCGGCCGCCCACACGGCCCGCGCCTGGCCACCTGGATCCGGATCACCGGACCCAAGCGCACGCTCCGGCTGTTGCGCGAGACCCTCGCCCGCACCGAACAAGGTGGTTCGCCGTGACCGTCACCACTGCCCCCGTGTCCACTGTGGACTTCCCGGAGATCCGGCAGCGCGCCGCCTCCTTCGCCGCCGACCTGCGTGAGCGCACCGAGGAGATCGTGCGCAGCCTCTCCGGCTACCAGTGCGCGAACGTGGCGCTGGACGAGATCGAGCGCTCGGTGGAGTTCCTGGACAACCTGCACCACAACCGCGAGTACTTCCAGGGCCGGATCCAGGGGGTGACCAGTTTCCTGCCGTTGAACCAGCCGCTGTACGCCACCGTGTGCTTCGGCGTCATCCCCTCGCTGCTGGCCGAGGACGCCGCGCTGCGCCCGCCGACGGTGATGCACCCGCACTACCGCAAACTCGCCGACGTCCTGGACCTGCCGCGCTACTTCCCCAATCTGCGAGTGTCCTATCAGGACCGGGAGGTGTTCGTGGCGCAGCGGGCCCGGCGCACCGACGCGGTGGTGTTCACCGGGTCCCCGGACAACGCGGCCAAGGTCCGGCGGCTGTTCCTGAAACGGACCCTGTTCATCCTCAACGGTTCCGGGCACAACCCCCTGGTGGTCACCGAGTCCGCGGACCTGGAACGCGCGGTGGACAGCGCGCTGCGGGTGGTGCTCTACAACCAGGGTCAGGACTGCGCAGGGCCCAACGCGATCCTGGTGCACCGGGAGCGGCTGGCCGAGTTCCGCTCGGCGCTGGTGCTCCGGCTGCGGGGTCTGGAGCACCGCGTCGGCCCCTACGCCGATCCGGACAACCTGGTCGGGCCGAACAGCGATCCGGACCACCCGCTCAAGTTGATCCGGATGTTCAAGGAGGACCGGGAGTTCTGCGTGTACGGCGGTGAGATCAACCCGGTCAGCGGGATGATCCGGCCGACGGTGTTCGAGAAGGATCTGGCGCTGGGCGGGAACTTCCAGGAGTTCTTCGCCCCGGTGTTCTACCTCCAGCCCTACGACTCCGACGCCGACCTGGCGGGCTACTTCACCGACCACCGCTACCGGCAGAACGCCATGTACGTCTCGCTGTTCGGCGCCAGCCCGTACGTGGACTCGCTGCTGGACACCCCGCTGCACGAACCGGACTCGATCCTGCGGGACACCGATCTGCACCTGACCGAGAAGGGCTACCTGCCCTACGGCGGCCAGGGTCCGGCGGCCTCCTGCCGGTATGTGGACGGGGAGCGGGTGCCGGGCGCGACCTCGCCGCAGCGGGACATCTTCCGGCATCTCGTGGCGCCGCGGCTGGCATGCTGAGCCGCCGCTGGGAACCGGTCGCCGCGGTCAGCACGGTCGCGGTGGTCGGCCTGGCCACCGGGCTGGCGATTCCGTTGGTGTCACTGCGGTTGGCCGCGGCGGGGGCCTCCAGCGCGGTGGTCGGCGCGGCCGCCGCGCTGCCCGCGCTGGGCATCCTGTGCGCGGCCCCGCTGACCGGTCCGCTGACCCGGCGCTGGACGGTGAAAACCGTGCTGCTGGGCGCGTTGGCGCTG
Organism: Crossiella cryophila; assembly: GCF_014204915.1. Classification (NCBI taxonomy): domain Bacteria; kingdom Bacillati; phylum Actinomycetota; class Actinomycetes; order Pseudonocardiales; family Pseudonocardiaceae; genus Crossiella; species Crossiella cryophila. The sequence continues at coordinate 3,273,405 of NZ_JACHMH010000001.1, read as the reverse complement.
TCCGCGCTGAGTTTGCTGCTGCTCACCACGACCGCGGATCTGACCGCCTGGCTGGTGTTGCGGTTCACCGTGGGCGCGGCCGCCGGGATCCTGCTGGCGCTGGGCGAGACCTGGATCAACGAGGTGGCCGCGGACGGGGTGCGCGGGCGCTGGGTCGCGGTGTACACCTCGGTGTTCACCCTCTGCCAGGTCTCCGGGCCGGGACTGCTGGCCTGGCTGGGTTCCGGCGGGTCAGTGCCGATCCTGGTCACCGTGGCCGCGCACCTGCCGGGTGTGCTGCTGCTCGCGCTGACCCGGTGCGAGGTCGGCGGCGGACATCAGCAGCGGTCGTTCGGGTTGCTCGGTTTCGCCCGCCGGGCGCCGGTGATCGTGCTGGCGGTGCTGATGTTCTCCTTCTTCGACAGCGTGGTGCTCGCGTTGTTCCCGTTGTACGGCATGGCCTACGGGCACCCGGAGCAGGTCGCGGTACTGCTGGTCGGCGCGGTCTTCGCCGGGGACGCGTTGCTCCAGGTGCCGCTGGGCTGGCTGGCCGATCGGGTGGACCGGGGCAGGCTGCACCTGGCCTGCGGGGTGGTGGTGTTGTTGCTGGCCTTGGGTTTGCCGGTGCTGATGGCGCATCCGGTGCTGCTGTGGCCCGCGCTGGTGTTGCTCGGTGGTGCGGCGGGCGGGGTCTACACGCTCGGGCTGGTGCGGATCGGCGAGGGGTTCCGGGGCGCCGACCTGGTCACCGCGAACGCCTGCGCCACCACGGTCTGGGGCCTGGGCAGCCTGGCCGGGCCGCCACTGGGCGGGCTGGCGGTGGAGTTGCTGCGGCCGGACGGGCTGATGCTGGCGCTGGCCGCGGTGACCGGGTTGTTCCTGCTGTCCGGGCGGATCAGCGTTCCGCGCCACGGGGTTTCAGCGCGCTGAGCCCGAACAGCCCGGCCACGGTGAGTGCCAGCAACAGCATGGTGCTCGCCGCGGCCAGGAACACCTCGCCGCGGTCGGTGTGCGCGAAGATGCTCACCGGCAGCGTGCGCCAGTCCGGCGGGTACAGCATGATCGTCGCGCCCACCTCGCCCATGGACAGCGCCAGGCCCAGCCCGGCCGCACCGGACATCGCGGGCAGCAGCAACGGCAATCGCACCCGCCACAGCACCCGGCCCGGCCGCGCACCCAGGCTCGCCGCGACCTGGTTGAGCGCCGGATCCGCCCGGTCCAGCGCGGCGGCCACCATGCTGTAGGCGAAGGGCAGCACGATCACCAGGTGCGCGATCAGCACGATCCACCGGGTGCCGTTGAGCAGCAACGGTTGTCGGCTGAACGCGACCAGCAGGGCCAAGCCGACCACCACCGAGGGCACCGCGATCGGCAGGTGCAGCACCAGGTCCACGATCCGGCGCGGGATCGGCGGCAGGCTCCGCACCACGACCGCGCCCCAGGTGCCCAGCAACACGGCGGCCAGTGAGGCCAGTGCCGCGGTCTGCAGGCTCACCACCGCGCTGGCCAGTCCGTCGCCGGAGACCGCCGTGGCCAGGTGCCCGGCGGTGTACCCGTCCGGCAGCACGCTGTTCCAGCTGCTCGCGATCGCGGCCAGCGCGATCATCGCCAGCGGGGCGAGCACGATCACGCCGAACAGCACGGCGAAGACCAGCCACAGGATGATCCGGCTACGCCTTGTCCAGACCAACACGGTCTGCCCCCGTCCTGCTGAAGACCCAGCGGTAAAGACCATAGAGAGCGAGGGAAAGGGCCACGTTGACCACCGCGACCACGCTGGCCTGCGGGAAGTCGAAGGTGACGATGCCCTTGGTGTAGACCAGCATCGGCAGGGTCACCACGTCCTTGGCGCCGACGAAGAGCACGATGCCGAACTCGTTCATGGTGAGCAGCAACGTCAGGCACGCCCCGGCGGCCAAAGCGGGACGGGCCTCGGGCAGCACCACTCGCCACAGCACCCGCCACGGCCGCGCGCCCAGACTGGCGGCCACGTCCAGCTGGGCGCCGGAGATCTGCCGGAACGCGGCCAGCGCGGGCCGCAGCACGAACGGGGTGTAGAAGGTGATCTCGGCGAGCAGCACACCCCATGGCGTGTACAGGAAATCCAGGGTGCCCTGGCCGAGGATCGCGTTGAGCACGCCCGCGCTGCCGTAGAGGAAGGTGAAGGACAGCGCGATCAGGAAGGAGGGGAACGCGAGCACCGCGTCCACCAGTCTGGCCGCCACTCCGGCGCCGGGGAACGGCGCGAAGGCCAGCACCAGCGCCAGGAAGGTGCCCAGCAGCAGGCAGCCGACGGTGGCGCAGACCGCGAGCAGCACGGTCCGCCACACCGCGCGGCCGAACTCGGCGGAGGCGAACACCTCCGCCCAGGCGTCGCCGGTGAAGGACTGCTGGGCCAGCAGCACCAGGGGGTAGACGAAGAAGCCGAGCACCACCAGCAGTGGCGGCAACAGCCACAGCAGCCGGGTCACCGGGCACCGCCGGCCGGGACCAGCGGACAGCCGTCGGCCACGGTCACCCCGACCCGCTCGCCCAGCGCGGGCAGGCCGTCCATTGTGGACACTTCGGCACGGGCGGGGCCGAGGCCGTCGAGTTCCAGGTCCAGCCGGAACCCGTTGCCGCGCCACTGCACGCCGACCAGCCGGGCGGGCAGGCCACCGGCGGCCTCGGCGTGCACCGTGAGCCGGTGCGGGCGCACGCCCAGGGTGGCCTCCTGCCCGGCCAGCATCGTGCCGGTGGTCTCCGCGCGCAGGGTCAGCGAGCCGAGCCGGACCTGGGCGCCGGTGTCCGCGCCGATGTCCAGCACCCGCACCGGGAGCAGGTTGGCCGAGCCGAGGAAGGAGGCGGTGAACGCCGAGGGCGGCCGCTGGTACAGCTCGCGGGCCGGGCCGATGTCGACCAGCTTCGCATCGCGCATGACCGCGATCCGGTCGGCCAGCGCGAGGGCCTCGCCCTGGTCGTGGGTGACGTGGATGATCGCGGTGTCCGGCAGTTCGGCGCGCAGCCGCAGCAGCTCGGCGATCATGTCCTCGCGCAGGGCGGCGTCGAGTGCGGAGAGCGGTTCGTCCAGCAGCAGCACCGGCGGCCGGATGGCCAGTGCGCGGGCGATGGCGATCCGCTGCTGCTGCCCGCCGGAGAGTTCGCGCGGATACCGGTCCCGGAAGCCCGCCATGCCAACGAGTTCGAGGACCTCGGTGACCCGGCGTTCGATCTCCTTGCGACCGGCGCGGCGGGCACGCAGGCCGAAGGCCACGTTGTCGAAGACCCGCATGTGCGGGAACAGCGCGTAGCTCTGCACCACCACGCCGAGGCCACGCCGGTGCGGTGGCAGGTCGGTGACGTCCTCGCCGCCGAGGAAGACCCGGCCGCCGCTGGGCCGCAGGAATCCTGCGATGGCCTTGAGCGCGGTGGATTTGCCCGAGCCGGAGGGGCCGAGCAGGGCGAGGGTCTCGCCGACGGCGACCTCCAGGTCGAGTCCGGCCAGCGCCACCGTCCGTCCGAAATGGACGCTCACCTGTTCAAGGCGTACCGCGCTCATCGGCCGACTGCCTTGCCGTAGGCGGCCAGGTCGGCGTCCAGGCGGGTCAGCACCGTGTTCCAGTCCGGCTGCCAGATGTCGACGCCGTCCAGTTCCGCGCTGATCCGGGTGGCCAGCTCGCCCTCGGCCTTGATGTCGGCGCGCCCCGGCGTGCCGAAGCTCTCCGGCGCGGTGCGCTGCACCTCGGTGGAGAACAGGAACTCCAGCAGTTTCTTGCCGGACTCGCTGTGCGGGGCCTGTGCGGCCAGTCCGGCGTGGTACGGGATGGCGAAGGTGGACCGCTTGCCCGCGTTGTCGGCGGGCAGGAAGATCCGCATGTTGGACTTGTCGTTGTTGATCAGCGCCAGGTTCATCTGCAGGTCGCCGTTGGCCACGTGCAGTTCGCCCTTGGCCACCTTGGGTTGCAGCTTGCCGGTGGAGGAGGACGGGCCGACGTTGTTGGTCTCCAGGCGCTTGAGGTAGTCCAGGGCGCCCTGGTCGCCGAGCACGTGCTGGAGCTGCAGCAGCACCGCGGTGCCGTCCCCGGCCTGGCCGGGGGTGGAGTACTGGAGCTTGCCCTTGAAGCGAGGGTCCAGGAGGTCGTCCCAGGTGCGCGGGGCGGGCTGGGCGTGGTCGGGGTTGTAGACCATGACCAGGTAGTTGTTGATCATCGCCGCGTACCGGTCGCCCGGGTCGCGGGCGCCGGCCGGGACCTGGTCGGCGCCCGGGATCCGGTGCTCGGCCAGCAGGTTCTGCTGAGCGGCGCGCTGGATGAACGGCGGCAGCGTGACCAGCACGTCGGCCTGGGGGTTGGCGCGTTCCTTCTCCATCCGGGACACGATCCCGCCGGAGCCCTCCTCCACCACGTTGACCGCGATGCCGGTCTTCCTGGTGAATTCGGCGAACCGCTTGGCGTACCAGTCCTTGAGGCCGTCGGCGCTGTAGACGACGACGGTGTCCGCACCGCTGCCGCCCGCGGTGCCACCGCAGGCGCTACCGACGGCGAGCAGGGTCAGGGTGATGGCGGCGGCCAGCAACCGGCGCATGGGGTTCTCCCTCAACGGCTTTCGGGCTTGATCAGCAGATCGGGTAGCTCACGGACGGAGTCGAGCACGTGGGTGGCGCCTGCGGCGGTGAGCGCCGCGCGGTCGTGGGCTCCGGTGAGCACGCCCGCGACCACGGTAGCGCCCGCACGGAGTCCACTGTGGACATCGGCGGTGGTGTCGCCGACCACGGCGACCTGACGGACGTCGGTGATACCCAGCCGCAGCACGGCGGTGAGCACCAGGTCGGGGTAGGGCCGTCCGCGCCCGGCCTCGGCGGGGGTGAGACTGAGGTCGACCAGGTTTTCCCAGCCCAGTCCGGCCAGCAGCCGGTCCCGGGTGGGCGCGGCGAACCCGGTGCCCAGGGCGACCTTGATCCCGTTGTCCCGCAGGCGGGTGATGGCCTCGGCCGCGCCGGGCACCGGGTCGCAGTGTCCGGCGTCGACCAGGTCGGCGTATGCCTGCTCGAATGCCTGGTTGGCGGTCTGGGCGCGGTCCTCGTCGTTGTCGAGCAGCGCGCGGAAGACGGTGATCTTGGATTCCCCCATGGTGGCGCGCACGTAGTCGAGCATGCCGGGGTAGGCGGGCGCGTCCGGTGCGACGCCGACCGCGCCGACCGCGGCGGTGAACGCGCGTTCGACCAGTCCGCCGTCGAGCACGGTGGTGCCGGCCATGTCCAGCACTGCCAAGGTGATCGTCACAGTCCGGCCTCCAGCGCGGTGGTTTCGGCGATCGCGGGCGAGCAGGTCATGCCCCGCCCGCCGGGTCCGGCGATGACCCAGGCCCGGTCGGTGAGCCGGGCCCGGTGCACGATCTCGCCGGTCCGGCTCTGCGCGTACACCCCGGCCCAACGTCGCCGGATCGGCGGAAGTGCCTGTCCCAGCAGGGATTCGGTGACCTCGCGCAGGTACTCGTACGGTGCTTCCTCGGTGTCGAACGGGAACGGTTCCTCGTACCCGTGCGTGTCGCCGATGGTCAGCCCGCCGTCGCGGCGCTGCACGACCAGCAGCTGCATGGCGTGTTCGGCGGCCACCGCGGCCTGCGGCTGGTTGGCGCGCAAGGCATCCAGGGCGGGTCCGGCGTAGGCCGGGTAGTAGCGCAGGCTGTCCGCGTCGGCCACCGCGGTCGGGAAGTCCGCGCCGAGCGGTTCGGTCTGCATCATCTGCAACCGCACCCGCCGCAACGGCAGTTCCCCGGCCACCTCCCTGGCCAGCCCGCCGAGCTGCGCGCCAATGCACAACAGCACCAGGTCGGCCTCGTGCCGCTGCCCGTGATCGTCCCGGACCCCGTCCGCGGTCAGCTCGCGCACCTCGCGGCCGGGCAGCCAGGTGTAGCGACCGGTGGCCTGGAGGTGTTGGCGCAGCGCGGGTTGCGCGGTCCTCGGCTCCACCGCTCCGTCCTTGTCGCACCACAGCGCGGCCAGGAAGTCCCCGCGCAGCGCCGGGTTGCGCAGCCGGGCCTGCTCGGGGTCGAGCAGGGTGGTGCCGCGCTGGGCCGCGGCGGCGGAGGCGGCGAACGCCTCGGCCACGGCCAGTTCGGCGTCGGTCCGCAACACGGTGAGCGACCCGGCAGGCCGGAACCCGAGCGCGGGCACCTCGGCGCCCAGCCGCTCCCACAGTTCGCGGGCGCGCAGCGCGGTGGCCAGTTCGGCGCCCTCGGACCGCCCGCTCACCCAGACCAGGCCGAAGTTGCGCACCGAGGCGCCCCTGGCCTCGGGCTCGCGTTCGAGCTGGATGACGTCATGGCCTCGGGAGAGGGCCTGCCAGGCGTGCATGGTCCCCAGCACGCCGCCGCCCACGATCAGTACTCGCACCCGGCACACGGTTGTCGGCGCAACCGAACAGCCCGGGACCATCAGCCCAACCAGGGGTGAACTCCCAGGTAAAGATGAACTAGACCAGTTACCTGTTCGTTATCCAGCGGCGGTGTCCAGGGCTAATGGGTACGGTGCCGCGGTGCCCGTGATCGAACGCCTCCGGCTGGAGCACGCCGCGGCCGTGCTCGCCTTCGAGCTGGCGAACCGCGCCTACTTCGCGGCCTCGGTGCCCGACCGGGGCGATGACTACTTCACCGGTTTCCAGCAGCGGCACCACGCGCTGCTGGCGGAGCAGGCGGCCGGGGTGTGCCATTTCCACGTGGTGCTCGGCGAGGGCGGCGAGGTGCTGGGCCGGGTGAACCTCGTCGATGTGGCCGATGGCTGCGCAGAGCTGGGGTTCCGGATCGCGGAGCAGGCCGCGGGCCAGGGCCTGGCCACCGCCGTGGTGCGCGAGATGTGCGCGCTGGCGGCGCGGGACTACGGACTGGCTAGCCTGCGGGCCGCCGCGGCGGTGGACAACCTCGGCTCGCGGGCCGTGCTGGGCCGCGCCGGGTTCACACCGACCGGCGAGCAGGTCCTCCTGTCCGGGCAGCCGGGGCTCCGCTACCTGCTGCGGCTGGCCGCTCCCGCGATCACCCGGTGAAGGAGCGCGGACACCCGCTCCGCGGGCACCCCGTCCAGTCGCGCCGAGATCAGCACCTCGTCGCCGTGCTGGCTCAGCACCGCGTAGACGTCCTCGCCCAGCACCCGGCACTCCCGGCCGCGCCGCTCCACCAGCCACCCGGCGTCCTCGAACGCGCCGGCCAGCGCCCACAGCGGCACGCGCGCCCGGATCTCGACGGCGTCCGGGAGGCCCCACTGCTCGCGCGGTAGCCACTCGATCCCGCCGTCCCGCACCAGCAGCACCCGAGCTTGTTCCAGCCGCTGGATCAGCCGACGCGGGTCGACCAGTGGCAGCGTCCCGTCGCCCGCGCTCAGCGAGTCGAAGTGGTGCCAGCGCAGCTCACCGAGCACCTGCTCGGCCTGGTCCCGCACCACGACGGTCAGGTCACCCATGCACATGCAGTAGACGGGTTCCAGGCCCTCGCGCACCGCGAGCACCTCGCCCCACCCGGCGGCCTCGGGACCGCGGGCGAGCACCACTCCACGATCGCCCGCACCGCGCTTGACGGGGATCCGGTACTCCCGGGTCACCCGGATCGTGTGCGCCTGTGTCCACTCGATCACACCGGCCAGTATGCGGCTTGACCCTCACAGCGGTGTGAGGATTTACCGTCCCGATCATGACCCGCCACACCGTCCTGCTGGCCCATGGCGTCGGCAGCACCGTCGAGGACAGCTTCGGCCCGATCCTCGACGCCCTGTCCCGCGAGCACACCGTCATCGCCCAGGACTACCCCGGCTCCGGCGCCACCCCGCCCGAGCCACTGACCCTGGACGGCCTGGCCGACCGCCTGGTCGAGGGGGTTGAAGGCCCGTTCACCGTGCTCGGTTTCTCCACCGGCTCCGCCGTGGCCGTGCGCATCGCCACCCGCCATCCGGACCGGGTCGACGGCCTGATCCTGACCGCCGGTTTCGGCTACCCCGAACCGCACCTGCGCCTGGCCCTCACGCTCTGGCGACGGCTGGTCGAGTCCGGCGAGCACGCGGCGCTGGCCGAGTACCTGACCCTGCTGTGCCACAGCACCGACCACCTGGCCACCGCGGACGTGCCCGCGCTGGTGGCCGGACTGACCAAGTGGCTGGCCGACGACCCCACACCGGGCGTGCTCGACCAGCTCGCGATGGCCCTCGACGTCGACGTCCGGGCCGAGCTGCCCGGTATCCGGGTGCCCACGCTCGTGCTCCCGGCCCGCGGCGATGTGCTGTGCACGCCAGGACATTCCCGGGTACTGGCCGAGGGCATCCCCGGGGCGCGGCTGGTGGAGCTGGCCGGCGGGCACGCGGTGGCGCAGGAGAACGCCGCGGCCTGGGCGGCGGAGGTGCTCGGGTTCCTCAGTGCGGTTTGAGGTGGGTGACGAAGCTGAACCGGTCGCCGCGGAAGAGCGAGCGGACGCGTTCGATCGGGTTGCCGTGCTGATCCGTTGAGATCCGGTGCAGCAGCAGCATGGGCAGGGCCGGGTTGGTGCCGATCAGCAACGCCTCGCGCGGGGTGGCCAGTACCGTCTCGACCCGTTCCTCCGCCTCGGCGAAGATCACGCCCAGCTGCTGCTGCAGGCAGGCGTAGAGCGATTCGGCCGGGTCGAAGACCTCCAGCAGCCCGGGATAACGCTGCTCCGGCAGGTAGGTCGACTCCAGCCCGACCCGCTCGTCGTCGGCCAGCAGCACCCGCTCGATGTGGATCACCGGCGCGCCCACCTCGACCCGCAGGTCGATGGCCAGACCGGCGTCGGCGGTGAGCCGTTCCAGGGTGATCAGGTTGCGCCCCGGCCGCACGCCCTGGGCGCGCATGCCCTCGGTGTAGCTGGACAGCGACAGCGGCTGGCTCAGTTTGGGCGGCGCGATGCTGGTGCCGCTGCCGTGCCGCCGTTGCAGTTTTCCTTCCAGCACCAGCTCCCCCACGGCCTGGCGCAGGGTGACCCTGGACACGCCGAACCGTTCCGCCAGCTCGCGTTCACTCGGCAGCATGGTGCCGGGGCCCAGCTCCTCGATCACCGCGCGCAGTTGGACCTTGACCGCGTAGTAACGAGGGATCCGCCCGTGTTCGGGGATCCCGTCGCGAACCGGTTCCCCGGCGCGGTGGGCAGGCTGGGCAGGTGGCATGTGATCAACCATATGTCCAGTCAGCGAAGTCGGCGCGGTCCACTGTCCGGTCGGGACGGTGGCGGGCCGAGGCAGGCGCGGGCGCTGGTCACGAACGCGCCCGCGGCGGAGGCCAGCACCGGTTCCAGGGCAAGCGATCGGACCTCCGGCAGGTCCTCGGCCAGCGCGGCCACCCGGAGCACGATCCCGGCCAGCGCGTCCAGGTCGGCAGGCACGTCGCCGCGGTAGCCCATGAGCAGCGGAGCCGCCTTGGGTGCGCGGACCAGGCTGTCGGCGTCCACGTCGGTGAGTGGCACGGCCCGGTAGGCGCGGTCACCGAGCAGGTCACTGACCACTCCGGACAGTCCGAAGGAGACCAGGGTGCCGAAGGACGGGTCGTCCTGCAGGCCGATCACACAGGAAGCGCCCTTGGGGGCCATGGCCTGCACGTAGACCTCGGCGTTGGCGGAGACCTCGCGCAGGTCCGCGTACGCCGAGCGCACCGCGTACCGGCCGGGCAGGTCCAGGCGCACGCCGACCAGGTCACCGCGGTGCCGCAGCCGGGCGCTGGCGGACTTGAGCGCCACCGGGTAACCGATCTCCGTGGCTGCCTCGATCGCGGTGTCCACATCGGACACCACCCGGTAGGGCACGATCCGGATGCCGTAGCAGCCCAGCAGGTCCAGCACCTGCTCGTCGGTGAGCGGCACCTCCTCGGCGGTCACCCACTCGTCCACCAGCGCACGGGCCCGCGCCGGGTCGATGTCCTCCGGGCGGGAGAAGTGGCCCTGCGGCGCGGACCGCCACTGCGCGTACCGGACCGCTCTGGACAGGGCGAGCACCGCGCGTTCCGGGCTCGGGTAGGAGGGCAGCGAGCCGGGTCCCGGCGCGCCGTCGGGTCCGGGCACGGCCAGCTCGGCGGGCACGCCTTCCACGGCCAGGAACGTGGACACCACGGGCTTTCGGGCCCCGCAGCCCTCGGAGACCGCCTCGCGCAGCGCCCGCGCGTAGGAGGTCCCCGGCACCGCGACCGGTGGGGCGAACACCGCGACCAGGGCGTCCACATCGTCGCGGCAGACCGCCTCGCGGATGGCCTCGGCGAAGACCTCCGGTGCGGCCGAGGGGCCGACGTCGATGGGCTCACAGGCCAGTTCCAGGCCCTGGGCGAGCGCGGAGTCGGCGGCGAGCATGCCCAGTGCCGAGGAGTTGCCGACGATGGCCACCCTCGGTCCGGCCGGCAGTGGCTGGTGGGCGAAGAGCAGTGCGGTGTCGAAGAGCTGGGCCAGTGACTCGACCCGGATCACCCCGGCCTGCTCGAACAGCGCCTGCACGGATGCCTCGTCCACCGCCACCGAGGTGGCCGCCAGTCCGGGCCGCACCGCGTGCCGACCGGACTTGACCGCGATGATCGGTTTGGACCGGCCGAGCCTGCGGGCCAGCCGCCCGAACTTGCGTGGGTTGCCGAAGGATTCCAGGTACAGCAGCACCACGTCGGTGGCCGGATCGGTCTCCCAGTACTGGAGCAGGTCGTTGCCGGAGACGTCCGCCCGGTTGCCCGCGGAGACGAAGGTGGACAGGCCGAGGCCGCGTTCGGCCGCGGTGGCCAGGATGGCGCTGCCGAGTGCGCCGGACTGGCAGAAGAAGCCGGTGCGGCCGCGGCCGGGCAGGGTGGGCGCGAGGCTGGCGTTGAGCCGCACGGCCGCGTCCATGTTGACCACGCCGAGCGCGTTGGGCCCGACCACCCGCATGCCGTGCGCGCGGGCCTCGGTGACCAGCTCGCGCTGCCGGGTGGCGCCCTCGGTGCCGGTCTCGGCGAACCCGGAGCTGACCACGACCAGGGCTTTGACCCCCTTGGCCAGACAGGCGTCCATCACCTCGCCGACCTTGGCGGCCGGCACCGCGACCACGGCGAGGTCCACGTCGTCGGGGATGTCGAGCACCGTGGGGTAGGCGCGCACGCCGCGGACCGAGCGGTGCTCGGCGTTGACCGGGTAGACCGGTCCGGCGAAGTCGGCGACCAGGAGGTTGCTGAGCACGGCGTGGCCGACCTTGGCGTGGTCGGTGGAGGCGCCGATCACCGCGACCGAGCGCGGGTGCAGCAGGTTGTGCACGCTGCGCGCCTCGGCGGCCTGTTCCCGCGAGTGCGCCACGGCGAGGGATTCGGTGGTGGGGTCGATGGCGAATTCCAGGTGCAGCACGCCCTCGTCGAAGGCCCGGCTGACCGCGTACCCGGCTTCCCGGAACACCCGGACCATCTGCCGGTTCTCCGCGAGCACCTCGGCCACGAACCGGCGCACGCCGACCTCGCGGCCCGCCGCGGTGAGGTGTTCGAGCAGGATCGAGCCCAGGCCACGGCCCTGGTGCGGGTCCTCGACCACGAAGGCGACCTCGGCCACCTCGCCGTCGGGTGACTGCGCGGTGACCGGGGACTTGATCAGCGCGGCCTTGCCGGTGCCGCTGAGCCGGTCGAACCGGCCAACCGCCAGGATCTCGTCGCCGAGCAGCGCGACCAGGGCCACCCGGTGCTGGTGGTCAACGGTGGTGAACCGTTTCAGGTCGCGGTCCGGAATGCGTGGGTACGGGCCGAAGTAACGCAGGTAGCGGGTGCGCTCGGACAGCCTGCCGTGGAAGGCGCGCAGGCGTTCGGCGTCGTCGGGAGTGATCGGCCGCAGGTGCACCGTGCCGCCGTCGGACAGCACGACGTCGGCTTCCCAGTGGCGCGGGTAGTCGTAAGGATCCGGTTCAGACTCGGACTCGCTCATCGGTCCCTCAGTCGCGTGGATCATCGGGGTCGAGGCCGTGCAGCGGGAAGACCGCTCGCCGGGTGTCCCGGATGGCGGAATCCACCGCGTCCTCGGCGGAGTTGTCCCATGGCACAAAGCTAGGGTCGCACTCGTCGGTCATCGAGGTGGGCAGCGGCACGTGTGGCGCGAGTCGCGCCGTGTGCGCGATCCAGTCCGCCGGCAGGCTGGTGTCAGGGTCCAGATCGCGGTCCAGGACGGTGGCCAGCAGGTGCGTCCACGATCGGGGGACAACGCGCATGAGCGCGTAGCCACCGCCGCCGAGCACCAGCCATTTGCCGTCCGCGTAGGTCTCGGCCAGCTCGCGTAGTGCCTGGTAGGTGGCCCGGTGCCCGTCCACCGACAGCGACATGTCGGCCAGGGGGTCCTCGCGGTGGGTGTCCGCGCCGCACTGGGTGACCAGTACCTGCGGCCGGAACGCCTTGAGCAGCGAGGGCACCGTGGCGTGGAAGGCACGCAGCCAGCCGGCGTCGGTGATCCGCGGTGGCAGCGCCAGGTTGACCGAGGTGCCCTCGGCCGCGCCCACGCCCAGCTCGCGGGCGTAGCCGGTGCCCGGCCACAGGGTCAGCGGGTGCTGGTGCGCGGAGATGGTGAGCACCCTCGGGTCGTCGTAGAAGGCCGCCTGCACGCCGTCGCCGTGGTGCACGTCGACGTCGATGTAGGCGACCCGTTCCACGCCCTGGGCGAGCAGGTCGGCGATGGCCACCGAGCAGTCGTTGTAGACGCAGAACCCGGCCGCGTGCCCGGCCATCGCGTGGTGCAGGCCGCCTGCCAGGTTGACCGCGCGGTCCGCCCTGCCCTCGGCGATGGCGCGGGCCGCGACCAGCGAACCGCCCGCGACCAGCGCCGATGCCTCGTGCATGTGCTCGAAGACCGGGTTGTCCGGGGTGCCGAGGCCGTGCCCGACGTCCCAGGCCGAGGTCGGCGCGGCCTGCACCGCGGCCAGGTAGCTCGGCTCGTGCACCCGTTCCAGCTCGGCATCGGTGGCCGGCACCGGCAGGTGCAGGCCCACCCCGTCCAGCACGCCCAGCGAGCGGGCCAGCCGCACGGTCAGGTCGAGCCGGACCGGGTTGAGCGGATGGTCCCCGCCGAGGTCGTAGCTCAGAAACGACTCGTCCCACACGACTGCGACCCGGTCACCCATGAGGTGAAACCTACCTCGAACTCACCCGGACAAGCCCTGGATCGGGGCCAGCCCGAGCTGCACCAGGATGCTCAGCATGTCGGTGTAGACCCGCTCGCACACCAGGTGGGCGCCCTCGAAGACGAAGAACGCGGTGGCCCGCACGGTGAACTCGCGCCCGGTGGCCGGGATGCCGCGCAGCGGGCCCTGGTGGGTGCCCTTGAGTAAGAACTCCGCGATCACCGCGTCATCGGCGTGGTGCAGTGCGAGCAGCTCGTTGCGCTGGTCCGGGAACGCGGTCCGGCTCTCGTCGAAATACCTGGTCACGGCCTCGGCGCCGTCGTAGACGTCCCCGGTGGCGACGATCTCGTAGCGCGGGTGCTCGAAGGTGCCGAGGGTGACGTCGAACTCGTGCCGATTCTCCGACTCCATGTGCTCCCGCACGATCGCCTCACGGGTGGCGCGCAGCTCCGAGTTCACCGACACCTTGGCACTCCTTGCTCGTTCTGGGTGTTTACGCGCCCATGGTGCCCCGGCACGATCGTGCATCGTGGCTATTCCTCGGATTTCCGCACCGGATCGAGAGCTTGCCAACCACTACCGCGCGCTGGGCGTGTGGCGGGAAACGACCGTGTTGTCCGATCTACGCCGGGCGGTGGCGGAGTTCCCGGAGCGCCGCGCGATCGTCGCCCAGGTCGCCGGGCAGCCGGAACCGGTGTGCCTGACCTACCGCGAGCTGCACCGGCAGGTGTTCCGGTTCGCCGACGCGCTCCGGGCCAGGGGTGTCGGGCCTGGTGCGGTGGTGTCCTTCCAGCTGCCCAACCGGTGGGAGAACGCCGCGCTGACCCTGGCCTGCGCGGCCCTCGGCGCGATCGCGGCGCCGATCATGGCGAGCATGGGGCCACGCGAGCGGGCCCGGTTCCAGCAGTGGACCGGCGCGCGGACCTGCGTGCTGGCCGAGGATCTGCCCTTCTTCCTCGACGGCGACTGGGCCGGGGTGGACGACGGGTCAGAGGATGATCCGGACCGGGTGTTCCTGGTGCTGTTCACCTCGGGCACCACCGGCGAGCCCAAGGGCGTGCTGCACAGCCACAACACCCTGCACGCCAACCTGGTCAGCTTCGCCGCCGAGGAGGACCTGGGTGAGCCGGTGGTCTCGGTGACCCCGCACTCGCTGTCCCGGATCGCCGGACTGGGTTTCGGCGTGCTGCTGCCGCTGTTGCGTGGCGGCACCGCGCTCTACCAGGACGAGTGGGATCCGGCCGGGCTGCACCGGCTGATCTCGGCTCAGGGCGCCACCGTGCTGGCCGCCGCGCCGCCGTTCATCGCCGCGCTGCTGGCCGCGCACCGGGCCGAGCCGCTGCCGCTGTCCTGGCGGTGCGTCATGGCCGGTGGCATGCCGATCCCACGCCAGCTGCCCGGCGAGGTGGCTGAGCAGTTCGGGCTGCCACTGCGGGCGCTGTGGGCGATGACCGAGGGCGGTTTCAGCTGGACCAGGGCCGATGACCCGGCCGATGCCGCCACCAACAGCGACGGCCGGTTCGGGCCGCACCTGGAGTTCGAGCTGGCCCCCGGCGCGCACGAGGACGAGTCCCGGCTGTTCATCCGCGGCGCCGCGGTGGCACTGGCCACCCTGGACACCGGTTCCGGCGCGGTCAGGGTGCTGGCCGAGCACGGCTGGTACGACACCGGCGACCTGGCCCGCGCCGACGGGCGCGGCGGGATCCGGGTGACCGGGCGCAGTGTGGACCGGATCGGCGGTATCTCGATGATCCTGGTCAAGGAGGTCGAGGACGAGCTGGCCGGGCATCCGGCGGTGGACCAGGTGGCACTGGTCGGCTACTCCGACCGGTTCCAGGGCGAGCTGGCCTGCGCGGTGGTGGTGCCCGCGGGTCCACCACCGACGCTGAGCCAGTTGCGCGCCTACCTCACCGAACGCGGCATGACCGAGTGGTACCAGCCGCATCGCCTGGAGCTGGTGGCCGAGCTGCCGCGCAACGAGATGGGCAAGGTGCGCAAGAACCTGCTACGCGAGCGGATCGCCGCCGCGGACCAGACCTTCCACCCTGGCATGTAGTGCGTCCACAGTGGACTCGTGCTCGGGTTTCATCAGGACGCTGCGCAGGATCCGCGCCTGTGCGGCGTCCTCGTTGAGCCGGTGCCCACGTTGGCGCAGTGCCTCGGGGGTGACGGTGTAGGTGGCCAGGAACACCGGGTCGGCCTGGCTGGTCATGCCCCGGTCCATCGTCCCGGCGCTGGCGGTGTCCACTTCGGACAGTGTTGGCCTGGTGGGGAAGTAGCTGACGATGTCGAGTTCGGGGCGCTGGTACAGGGTCAGCTCGGCCGAGTCCTCGATCAGATCGGTCCAGCGTTGCGCGGCCCGGCGTCCGGCCGCGACCACCTCGCCGAGGCCGGATCTGTTCAGCGGCAACACCTTCAGCGTCAGCCAGAGTGCCGCCGCGGCGGCTCCGGCCCGGCTGCACTCCAGGGAGATCTCGCCCAGGTGCAGCTCGTCGGAGGTGAAGTAGGTGTAGGGCGAGTCGTGCCGGTAGAAGCGGCCCACCGCGGGATCGGCGAAGAGCACCGCACCGCAGCCGTAGGGCTGCAGGCCATGCTTGTGCGGATCGACCACCACCGAATCGCAGCGCGCGATGGCCCGGAACGGCTCGGCCGGGATGCCGAACTCCCCCGCGACCAGGGAGAAGAACCCGCCGTATGCCGCGTCCACGTGGATCCGGACGCCGTAGGTCTCCTTCAGCGCCAGGGCTTCGTGGATCGGGTCCACCGCGCCGAGTCCGGTGGTGCCGGGGGTGAGCACCACGGTGCCGACGTCCCCGCGCCGCAGCCGCTGTTCGAGGGCGTCCAGGTCGATCCGGCCGCCGGCGTCGACCGGCACCGGCTCACCGGCGATGCCGAGCACCTGGCACATCCGGCTGTGCGTGTAGTGCGCGTCCGCGCTGTAGAGCACCACCTTGCCGGGGTGGGTCTCCCGCGCCACGAACAGCGCCTCCAGGTTGGCGATGGTGCCGCTGCTGGTGAGGTGGCCGAGGTGGGTGTCGTAGCCGAACATCCCGGCGAGCTGGGCCACGACCTCCTTCTCCAGCTCCGCGGTGGCCCGGCCGCCGTCCAGGGCGTGGTTGTTCGGGTTGATCTGCATCGCGGCCACGTACCCGACGATCGCGGCCGGGTGCGGTGGTTTGAGCATCTGGCCCGCGTAGCTCGGGTGGAAGAACGGGTAGTTGTCCCGCAGCCGCTCCCCCAGTTCACCGAGTGCCTCGCCGAAGCGGGTCTCGTCCACCTGCAACGCCGGATGCGGGGTGAAGTCGCCGAACCCCTTGGCCCAGGACTCGTGCTGGTCAACGGCGGCGCTCAGCCAGTGCCGGAGATTCACCTTGCGCTCCTCACAGGTGGTAGGCGTACTCGCGGAACTCCCAGTCGGTGACATAGCGGGCGAACTCGGCCACCTCGAACCGCTTGACCGCGGCGAAGGCCTCGACCAGTCCCGGCCCGAGCAGCTCGGTGAGCGCGGTGTCCGCGACCAGCGCGTCCACCGCGGCACCCAGGTCACCGGGCAGCGTGCCCGCCTTGGCCGGGTCGTAGCCGTAGCCGATCAGCGGGTCGCCGGGCCGCAGTTTCTCGCTGATGCCCAGGTAGGCGGCGGCCAGCACCGCGGCCGCGCCCAGGTACGGGTTGGCCGCGGCATCGCCCAGCCGGACCTCCAGCCGGGCCCCGCCGCCGCGTTCGGGCGGGATCCGCACCAGCGCACAGCGGTTGTCCAGGCCCCAGTCCACCAGGAACGGGGCCAGGGTGTCCGGCTGCAACCGGCGGTAGGCGTTGATCGTGGGCGCCAGCAACGCCGTCAGCGCGGGCGCGTGCGCCAGGATCCCGGCCACCGCGGACAGGGCCAGCTCGGACAGGCCGTGCGGGCCGTCCGGATCGTCGAACAGGTTCGCCCCGGCACCGTCCGTTATGGACAGGTGCAGGTGGAAGCCGGAGCCGCCGTCGTCGTTGAACGGCTTGCCCATGAAGGTCGCGTGCAGCCCCTGGGTGGCGGCCAGTTCGCGCACGCCGAGCTTGAAGCCGAAGCAGGCGTCGCTGGCGGCGAGTGCGCCGGTGTGGCCCAGGTTGATCTCGAACTGGCCGGAGCCGAACTCGTGGTTGCCGCCGACGATGTCCAGGCCCATCCCGGTCAGGCCGCGCAGGAAGTGCGGCAGCAGTCCGCGCGGATCGCCCTTGAGGCCGGTGGTGTAGACGTTGCCCAGCCCGTGCCCGTACCGGCGGAAAGCGCCATCCGCCTCCTCCAGCAGGAAGAACTCCAGCTCAGGACCGACCACCGGACTGAGCCCTTCGGCCGAGAAGTGCTCCAGCACCCGGCGCAGGGCCGCCCGCGGATCCTCCACCGCGGGCGACCCGCCCGGCTCGGACACCTCGGCAACGCACCAGGCCAGTCCGTCGGCCCAGGGCAACCGGGTCACCGTGTCCAGGATCGGCCGGGCCACCACATCGGGCAGTCCGGCCGCCAGCGCGGTCGGCGCGGCGATGTTCTCGCCCCGCGCGCTGGTGTAGTAGACGCCCCGACAGAAGGACAGTCCGCGCTCGGCCACCTCGGGCAGCAGCCGGACCGGGATCTCCTTGCCACGCGGGATGCCCAGCAGGTCGGGGAAGAGCACCCGGATCAGGTCGACGCCGTCCGCGGCCAGCGCCGACGCGACGGCCGTGGCCCGCTCACCCGCACTTTCGGCCATGCCCGACCCTCCGGAAAGTTGTTTGGACCCGAACAATACGTAGGCGCCGCAGGGCACACAAGGGTCAATCGTTTGGCCCCAAATGAACTTTGGTGCCCATTTGCATGCGCATGCACCGGCCCGTGGAGGCGCCCAGTCCACTATCGGGGAAGCAAACGATTTGGGCACGCCTGACACGTTCACTCGGTCGGCGCGCCCGGTTACCCGCACAATGATCGCTGTGACCACACAGCGCACCGTCCAGGAGACCGAGCACGCGGTCCGGGAACGGCTCGGCGACCTGCCGCTGGACTTCGAGGCGATGGCGGCGGTCGCCAACATCCACCGGGCCGCGGTCGCGGTGCGCAATCACATGGAAAGCGTCATCCTCCGGCCCGCCGGGCTGACCTGGACCGGGTTCGTGGTGCTCTGGGTGGTCTGGATCTGGGGCGACATGGAGACCAGGCACGTCGCCGCGGAGGCAGGCATCACCAAGGGCACGCTCACCGGGGTGGTCAAGACCCTGGAGCAGAGCGGCCTGGTCGAACGGCGCGAGCACGCCGCGGACGGCAGGCTGGTGGTGCTGCACCTGACCACCAAGGGCAAGCGGTTGATGCGCAAGCTGTTCCCTGCCTTCAACGCCGAGGAGTCCTTCGTGGTCGACGAGCTGTCCAGCTCGCGCCGCCAGGCCCTGGCCACCACCCTGCGCGGGCTGATCGGACACCTCGAACGCGAGGGCGAACCGCGCCGGGCCGCCCTGCGTGAACAGGGCTGATCGGCCCAATCATCATGCCCGGCAGGCGGTTGACCCGCCTGCGGCCGCGACCTAACTTGTTTGGAACCGAACAAGCCAGGGGGCGGAATGGTCGCGACCGTGGCCGGGGTGCGCATCCCCGAGGAGCATTGGATCGGTGGCGCCTGGGTTCCCTCGGCCCGCCGGTTCACCGATCTCTCCCCGCTGGACGAGCAGCCCATCGCCGAACTGGCCCTCGGCGGCCCGGCCGAGGTGGACGCCGCGGTCACCGCTGCCCGCAGGGCCTTCCGCGATTTCTCCCGCACCACCAGGGAGGAACGCGCCGAGCTGTTGCACGCCATCGCCGATGAGGTGCTGGTCCGGCTGGACCACCTGGCCGCGGTGGAGACGGTGGACAGCGGCGGCCTGCTGCGCACCCACCTGCGCGCCACCCTGCCCAGGGTCGCGCACCACTTCCGCTTCTTCGCCGACCGGCTGCTGGAGCTGCACCACCCCGACTTCCACCTGCGCGCGCACCGCAACCACGTGAGCTGGGACCCGGCCGGGGTGTGCGGACTGATCACGCCATGGCACTCGCCGCTGCTGCAGGCGAGCTGGCGGATCGCCCCGGCGCTGGCCGCGGGCAACACGGTGGTGCTGAAACCGGCCGAGTGGGCGCCGCTGACCGCCGCACTGCTGTGCCGGATCACCGCCGAGGCCGGCCTGCCCGACGGGGTGCTGAACCTGGTGCAGGGCACCGGAACCGAGGCGGGCGCCGCGTTGGCCGCGCATCCGGGGCTGGCCCGGCTGGCCTACACCGGCTCCGCACCGGCAGGTCGCCGGGTGGCCGCCGCGGCCGGTGCCACACTGACGCCGGTTTCGTTGGAGCTGGGCGGAAAATCGCCGATCATCATCTTCGCCGACAGCGATCTGGACCGGGCCGCCGCGGTCGCGGTGGAACAGTTCGACCACGCCGGCCAGTTCTGCCACGCCGGCGGCAGGCTGCTGGTGGAACGCCGGGTCGCCGAGGAGTTCAGCACCCGATTCCTGATGCGTGCCAACGCCCTGCGCCAGGGCGACCCGCGGGACGTGCGCACCGACATCGGCCCACAGATCCACCGCACCCACCTCAAACGCATCGACGGCTTCGTCACCCGCGCCCTGGCCGCGGGCGCCCGCCCCCTGCTCGGCGGCTCCCGCCACGACCGGCTGGGCGGCCTGTACTACCGCCCCACCCTGCTGGCGGACCCACCACCCGGCGGCGAGATCCTCACCGAGGAGATCCTCGGCCCGGTACTCACCCTGCAGACCTTCGACACCGAGGCCCAGGCACTGTCCCTGGCCAACAACAGCAGGCATGGCCTGGCCGCCACCGTGTTCACCGGCAACACCGACCGCGCCCGCCGCGTCACCGCGAACCTGGTCGCGGGCACGGTGTGGGTCAACTGCGGCGCGGTCCGCGACCTGCGCGCGCCCTACGGCGGGGCCCGGCAGTCCGGCATCGGCCGCGGCGGCGGCCAGTGGAGTTTCGACTTCTACTGCGACCTCAAGAACACCGTCTTCGCCCCCGACGGCCTGCTGGACTGACCCCGCGACGGGTCTGGCCCCGCGACACGATGCCGCGGGGCCAGCCCATTCCGTCAGCGCGGCCAGCCCGATTCCTCGGTGCGGCCCGCCCACTCCTTCAGTCGAGCAGCTCGCTGATGGTGCCCGCGCCCACGGTCCGCCCACCCTCACGGATGGCGAACCCCAGGCCCGCGCCCATCGCGACCGCCTTGCCCAGCCGCACGGTCAGCTCGACCGAGTCGCCAGGACGCACCACGACGCCCTCGGGCAGCTCGATCTCACCCACCACGTCCGCGGTGCGGAAGTGGAACTGCGGCCGGTAGTTGGCGTGGAACGGCGTCCGGCGACCGCCCTCCTGGGTGGAGAGCACGTACACCTGCGCGGTGAACGCGGTGTGCGGCCGCACACTGCCGGGCAGCGCCAGCACCTGCCCACGCTGCACCTGCTCCCGCTTCACCCCGCGCAGCAGGATCGCCGCGTTGTCCCCGGCCTGCGCCCGGTCCAGGGACTTGCCGAAGGTCTCCAGCCCCGTGCACACACTGCCGAAGGTCGGCTCCAGCCCGACCACCTCCACCGCGTCGCCGAGCGCGATCGAGCCCTGCTCCACCGCACCGGTCACCACGGTGCCGCGACCGGTGATGGTCAGGACGTTCTCGATCGGCATCAGGAACGGCAGGTCGAGGCGGCGCACCGGCTCCGGCACGTGCTCGTCCACCGCGCGCAGCAGGTCGAGCACGCTGTTCACCCAGCGCTCGTCGCCTTCCAGCGCGCGCAGTCCGGACACCGGGATCACCGGCACCGCGTCCCCGTCGAAGCCGTACCGGGACAACAGGTCCCGGATCTCCAGCTCCACCAGGTCCAACAGCTCCTCATCGGCCACCACGTCCGCCTTGTTCAAGGCCACCACCAGGTGCTCGACCCCGATCCGCCGGGCGAGCACGATGTGCTCCCTGGTCTGCGGCTTGGCCCCGTCCTCGGCGGAGACCACCAGGATCGCCCCGTCCAGCTGCGCCGCACCCGTGATCATGTTCTTCACGTAGTCGGCGTGCCCCGGCATGTCCACGTGCGCGTAGTGCCGGGTCGGCGTCTCGTACTCCACGTGCGCGATGTTGATGGTGATCCCGCGCTCAATCTCCTCCGGCGCCTTGTCGATCCGGTCGAAGGCGACGTAGTCGGTGGTGGACCCGGCCTGCTCGGCGAGCACCTTGGTGATCGCGGTGGTCAGGGTCGTCTTGCCGTGGTCGACGTGGCCCATGGTGCCGATGTTGAGGTGCGGCTTGGTCCGGGTGTACTGCTGCTTGCTCATGACTGTTCCTCGGGTCGGATGAGACCAGGCTCGACCCTCACGTTCGGTGAGGGTCAAGCGAGAACCGACCAACGACCCCCGGTCGGATGAACGAGCAGGGGGCCGCCGGGGCGGGCCACCCTCCTCCTTCGGTTCTCCACAGCGGGAGGAGGGTCAGCTTCGCGCGCCGGACAGCCAGGCTGAGACGGCCGACAGCGCGCCCGGCAGGCAGTGGCCTGCGAGCGATGCGCTGTGGACGGTCCCGAACATGCCGCGAAGAATGACAGGACGCGGTGCGCCCTGTCATCCGATTTTCCTTGCACCGCCAAGATTTCCAGCCAGGCACCACCATTCCCGGCGACACCTCGCCGTTCCCGGCAAGACCCCACCACTCCGGCAGCACCCCCGCCTCTCATCGAGGCCCCCAGCTTCCTTGCGGCGCCCCACTTCCGCTCGCGGCGCCCGCCCAGTCACCCGGGCAGTCAGCTAGTCCCCACCCAGTCACCCGGGCAGTCAGCCAGGCCCCGCCCAGTCAGCCGGGCAGCTCACCAACACCCGCCGGATCAGCCCGGCAGCTCACCGGTGGCCACCGGACGGCTCGGATCCGCCGACCAGTTCGACCACGACCCCGCGTACAACACCGCGGGCGCCGCCGCACTCGTCAGCCCCGACACCTCCAGCGCGAGCACGATCGAGGAGGCCGTCACCCCCGACCCGCAGTACGCCCCCACCGGCTGCCCCGCCCCGACCCCCAGCTCCCGGAACCGCGCCGCCAGCTCCTCGGCGGTGCGCCAGGACCCGTCCGGCCCGATGTGCCCGGAGAACGGCGCGTTCACCGCCCCCGGCACGTGCCCGGCCGCCGGGTCGATCGGCTCGACCTCACCGCGGTAACGCTCCGGCGCGCGGGCGTCCAGCAGCAACGCCTCCCGGGCCCATTTCCCGGCCTGCTCGGCGTCCAGCACCGGCAACTGCCCCGGTTCGACCACGATGTCACCCGGCCGTGGCGACGGGACTTCGGCCGTGACCGGGTGTCCAGCCTTCGTCCACGCAGAGTAACCTCCGTTGAGTACGGCGACCTCGCCATGCCCGGCCCAGCGCAGCAGCCACCACAGCCGCGCCGCCACCGAACCGTCGCCCGCGTCGTAGGCCACCACGGGTGTCCCGGCGGACACCCCGGCCGCGCGCAGCACGGCCTGGAGGTGATCTGTGCCGGGCAGGGGATGACGACCGAGGGGTCCCGGCGTTGCAGAGAGGTCGGCGTCGAGGTCGACGAAGACCGCGCCCGGCAGATGGTCGCGGTCGTAGTCGGCGCGGGCCGGCGGCCCGGCGAGCCGCCACCGCACGTCGAGGACCACCGGTGGGTGGTCAGTGGTGAGCAGCTCGGCCAGCGCGGCGGGAGTGATCAGCGGATGCACCACCCCATACTGCCCGCCCGCACTACTCCTGACACCGGGTGAACGCCATGGATGTCAGCCAGTAGGACTAACATTGCCCACGACGAAGGGGAGCGCGTGTGAACGACCTCATCGACACCACCGAGATGTACCTCCGCACCATCTACGAGCTTGAGGAAGAGGGCGTGGTTCCACTGCGCGCCCGCATCGCCGAGCGACTGGAACAGAGCGGGCCGACGGTCAGTCAGACCGTCGCGCGGATGGAGCGCGACGGGCTGCTCATTGTCGCCGACGACCGGCACCTTGAGCTGACCGACGCCGGCCGCAGCCGGGCGATCGCCGTGATGCGCAAACACCGGCTCGCCGAACGCCTGCTGGTCGACGTCATCGGCCTGGAGTGGGAGCACGTGCACAGCGAGGCTTGCCGCTGGGAGCACGTGATGAGCGAGGCGGTCGAGCGCAAGCTCGTCAAACTCCTCAACCACCCCACCACCTCGCCCTACGGCAACCCCATCCCCGGTCTGGACCGCCTGGGCGTCGGCGAACCCGCCCCGCCCGCGGACCTGGACCTGCGCCGGCTCACCGACATCGCCAGGGCGGGCGGTGGTGAGGTGGAGGTCTGCCGCATCGCCGAGCACGTCCAGTCGGACCCGGACCTGATGAACGAACTGAAGTCGGCGGGCATCACCCCCGGCGGCACAGTGCGGGTGCACCAGTCCGGCGCCAGCCAGCCCGTACGCGTCACCGGCGACTCCGCCTCGGCCGAGCTGACCTACGACATCGCCCACGCGGTGCTCGTCCGAACCCGCTGAACCCGCCCGACCCGCTGGCCACCAGCAGCGGGTCCGGGCGGCGCCCGACGCCCCGATCCGGGCCGCCTCCAGTGACCCGGTCCGGGCAGTCCCCAGCACCTCGGCAGTCCCCGGCACCTCGGCAGTCCCCGGCACCTCGGCCGAGGTAACGCCCGGCCCCCAGCCTGGGCAGCCCCAGGCAACCTGGCTCCGAGGTCTCCAGCGCCTCCGGACGCAGCACCACCAGCTCACTCACCATCCGCCGCCGCTATCCACCATGGAGTACGTGTGAACCAGGCCCAACGGGCGGCGGAGGAGTTCCGCACGCGCATCGGTGAACCCACTGGCGTGTGGTCGGCCCCCGGCCGGGTGAACCTGATCGGCGAGCACACCGACTACAACGACGGTTACGTGCTCCCCTTCGCGATCCCGCACCGCATCGCCGTGGCCGCCGCCCCCCGCACCGACGGCCTGCTCTCGGTGGCCACCCTGGGCGATGACGGCAAGCTCAACCAGGCCGACCCCGTCCCAGTCGCCGCCCTGACCCCCGGCCTGCTCTCCGGCTGGCCCGCCTACCCCAGCGGCGTCGCCTGGTCCCTGCGCGAGAACGGCATCCCGGTCACCGGCGCCACCCTGCTCATCGCGGGCGACGTCCCCGCGGGCGCCGGCCTCTCCAGCTCCCACGCCCTGGAATGCGCCACCGCCCTGGCCCTCCTGGATCTCTCCGGCCACCCGGCGGTCCAGGCCCCCGCTTCTCCCGGCTCGGGCGCGGCCAGCCTCGCCCCCGACCTGCCCACCCTGGCGCGCTGGATCCAGCGCGCCGAGAACGACTTCGTCGGCGCCCCCACCGGCCTGCTGGACCAGACCGCGTCCCTGCGCTGCGTCGAGGGCCACGCCCTGTTCCTGGACGTCCGCTCCGGCGAGACCGAGCAGGTCCCGTTCAACGCCGCCGCCCACGGCCTGGAGATCCTGGTCATCGACACCAGGGCCAGCCACTCGCACACCGACGGCGGCTACGCAGCCCGCCGTGCGGGCTGCGAACAGGCCGCCGAACTGCTCGGCATCCCGGCCCTGCGCGATGTCTCCCTGGACGGCCTGGCCGCGGCCGAAGCCACCCTCCCGGAGAACCTGCGCCCCCTGGTCCGGCACATCGTCACCGAGAACGCTCGGGTCCTGGCCACCGTCGACCATCTGCGCGCGGGCGACCTCGCCGCGATCGGCCCGATCCTGACCGCCTCGCACGCCAGCATGCGCGACGACTACCGCATCTCCTGCCTGGAACTCGACGTCGCCGTCGACTCCGCCCTGAACGCGGGCGCCCTGGGCGCCCGGATGACCGGCGGCGGTTTCGGCGGCTCGGCGATCGCCCTGGTCCCGGTCGAACTGGGCGAGCGGGTCCGCGCCGAGGTCACGGCCGCCTTCGCCGAACGCAGGCTGACCCCGCCGCGCCTGTTCAGCGGGGTGCCCGCGGCGGGCGCTGGCAGGGACAAGTAGCCGCTTCGCTAGGTTGACCCGGTCGGCCGCCGCCGCGGAACTCCAGCGCGGCCGCGCTGACCAGCAGTTCTCTCCCACAGGAAGGTTGGATGTAGTGAGGCTTCTCGTCACGGGCGGCGCCGGATACGTGGGCAGCGTGTGCGCTGCCCGGTTGGTGGAGTCCGGACATGAGGTGACCGTGGTGGACGACCTGTCCACCGGCCACGCCGACGCGGTTCCCGCGGGCACCCGGTTCGTGCAGGGCGACATCGGCGAGGTCGCGGGCACCCTGCTCGCCGAGGGCTTCGACGGCGTGCTGCACTTCGCCGCCAAGTCCCTGGTCGGCGAATCCATGGTCGACCCGGCCAAGTACTGGCAGGGCAACGTGGTGACCTCGCTGAAGCTCCTCGACGCGATCAAGGAACACGGCACCCCCCGCCTGGTCTTCTCCTCCACCGCCGCCACCTACGGCGAGCCGAAGGAGGTCCCGATCCAGGAGACCGCGCCGACCAGCCCGACCAACACCTACGGCGCGAGCAAGCTGGCCATCGACCACGCGATGACCTCCTACGCCGCCGCCCACGGCCTGGCCGCGGTCAGCCTGCGCTACTTCAACGTGGCCGGCGCCTACGGCCAGTTCGGCGAGCGCCACGCCACCGAGACCCACCTGATCCCGCTGGTGCTCCAGGTCGCCCTGGGCCAGCGCGAGCAGATCCAGGTCTTCGGCGACGACTGGCCCACCGAGGACGGCACCTGCGTCCGCGACTACATCCACGTCGTCGACCTGGCCGACGCCCACCTCCTCGCCCTGGAACACGCCACCGCGGGCGAGCACCGGATCTTCAACCTGGGCAACGGCACCGGCTTCTCCGTCCAGCAGGTCATCGAGACCTGCCGCACGGTCACCGGCCACCCCATCCCCGCCAAGATCTCCCCCCGCCGCGCGGGCGATCCCGCGGTGCTGATCGCCGCCAGCGACCGCGCCCGCGAGGACCTGGGCTGGAAGCCCCAGCGCGCCGACCTGGCCGGCATCGTCGCCGACGCCTGGGAGTTCACCAAGGCCAGGACCAACTGACCCATGCCTGACACCCCCGTCCCCGCCGCCCCGGCGGCCACCTCAGCCACCCCGGCGAGTGCCCCGACCACTCCGGTGGTCGGCCCAGCCACGCCGGTGGTCGGCCTGGTCGTCTCCGGGGCAGGCGGGGCCGAGGGACTCCTCGACGGCTTCGTCCGCCCCGCCGTCACCCAGGGCTGGCAGGTGGCCATCACCCTGACCCCCACCGCCGCCCGCTGGTTCGAGGCAGCCGACCTCGTAACGCCCCTGGCAGATCTCACCGGTCTCCCGGTCCGCTGGAACCCCCGCCTGCCAACGGAACCCAAGCCACACCCGCCCGCGGACTGCTACGCGGTGGCCCCCGCCACGGCCAACACCATCGCCAAACTGGCCCTGGGCCTGTCCGACAACCAAGCCCTCACCCACCTGTGCGAAGCCCTGGGCATGCCCAACACCCCGGTCATCCTGCTCCCGAGGGTCTCCCCGGACTCCACCCGCCACCCAGCCTGGCCCGGCCACCTGGAACGCCTCCGCGACGCAGGCGTCCGCATCCTGCCCACCACCAGCGGCCCCACCATCCCCTGGGAACAGGTCCTGGCAGCGGTGGCGGACGAACTCAGCTGACGCGCCGAGCCCACCAAGCAACCACGCCGAGCCCGTCGCAAGGCGCCCGTCGGCGTCACCGCGGACACGCCACAGCACCCGCGACGGCACCAGGCTCATCAACAGCGTCCCGCTAGGCGGCGAAGCCCGCTCTCGTCCGAAGCGCAGCGGCCAAGTGCCGCGCCACGGTCATCCCGCAGTGTCCCGCCGCGCCAACGGCCAACGGCCAACGCAGGCTGGTGTCCGCCACCGACAACGCCGCCCGGTCCTGGGCGAGACGGGCGAATGTGACGGTGGCGCCGTGATCAGTCGCTGGCACACCGAGGCAGTGCGGGCCAGCGCGCTGGACTGGACGATCCTGCGACTGTCGAGCTTCGCCCCGAACACACTGGGCTGGGCCGATCTGTCCGGGCCGGTGCACCGGCCCGGACATGACCGGCACGGCCGCCCAGGGTGTGTTCGATCTGCGGGACATGGACATGGACATGGCGACGGCGGATATCCTCCTCTCTTCCGTCCACAATGGACAGACTGGTAGTTGATCTGACCCGAGCCGCTCAGCGTGCCGCATCAAGCGGCGCGCCTGGCGGAGGCATGGGCTCGGTTGCTCGGGCGGGGATGGGAACGGCGATCGTGGACGCGATCGCCGCTGGGGCGTCCTGGGCACGGCGGGGGCATAGCGCCGTGGTGACCGGGACATGTCGCTGGTGCCGGGCGGGGCGCGACGGGGTTCGGGTCGTGGGCTGGGGATCACCTCCGGGAGTTCAGTGGCTGACCGGCAGGACCGCGGGTAACCGATCAGCGGTCGGACGCTTTGTCGTTATTCGATAAGGCCGAGGTTCGGGGGAACCATTGAACGTGCTGTGTTGGGGGCCGGGGCGCCCACTCGGTGGTCGCGGTGGGTGGCGGTGGTCGCCGCGTTTGTGGGGATCGTCCGGCTGGTCGAGGTGGGAATCCGGCTGACTGTGGGGGAACAGTCGGTCGGACTGGCGAGGTCGGCGACCGCGCCGCACGGGCTGGCGCCGAGGTTTCGGGTCGGGGGTGGGATCGTCACCTTTCTCGCTCGGGACGGTTCGGTGGAGTTCTTCTGGATGGCGCTGCTGGCCTGGCTGCCTTACGCGCTGATCGGTGTGGTTGCGCTCCTCCTGGCGGCTCGGGTGATGCGTCGGGTCAATGTGGGTGAGCGGCCGATGTTCGCCGCGACGACGGCGCGAGCGTTGCGGCACATCGGGTTCCTGCTGTTGTTCGGCAACCTGGCCGCCGGGGTGCTCGACTCCGTGGCGCGGTCCGGGCTCACCGAGGTGGTGCTGACCGTCCCCGCGATGCTCCAGTGGCCGGACGGTCGTGCGTTGGTCTGGACGTTGGTCGGGTTGGCCGCGCCGGCCGGGTCGGAGATCGTCCGGCGCGGTGTGGTGGTGCGGGACGAACTCCTGGAGCGCCGGGGCATGACGCTCACCGAGCTGTCCCATCGGGTTCAGATCAGCATCGCGAATCTCTCCATTCTCAAGTCCGGCAAGGCAAAGGCCATGCGGTTCTCCACGCTGACCCTGCTGAGCGACGCGCTGCGCTGTCAGCCGGGCGAGCTGCTGAGGTACCGCTCGGACTGACCGGCGGGGGTCTCGCGGTTCAGTCCACCTTGGTCGACTGCTGGGGGATGACGATGTCCATGCCGAGCCGGTGGGAGTTGTTGACCGCGGTCAGCACGTCCTTCGGCGGCAGTCCGGCGTCGATGGCCCGGCCGAGCAGCGAGGCCAGCATGTGGCCCGGCTGGGCCTTGGTGGCGTGTTCCAGGGCGATGTTGGCCAGCACGCCGTCACCCCGGCGGTACGCGGCGAAGGCGAGCAGGGTGGCCGGTTCGGCGCATTCCGGCGCCGGGGTCTCGCGGGTCAGCTCCAGCCACAGCCGCTCGGCGGCATCGCCTGCTTCCTCACGCAGGGTCATGGTCAAGGCCACGTCCCGGACCCGGTGGTCGTTGAGGGACAGCGCGAGACGGACGATGAGGTTGTCGGTCACCTTGAAGGAGCCGTCCGCGATGTTCTTCAGTTCGGCCTGGATGGCACGGATGCCTGCCGCGGGCGTCGGGCCGCCGCCGGGGATCGTGTGGTCCGTGTGCCAGTCGAGCCGGCAACTGCGCCTGCTCAGCGCCTGTTCCTCACCCTCCAGGTTCTTGGCCAGCTCCGCTCGGGAGTCGTAGGTGATGCCGCCCGCGGCGACGGTGGCCACGGTCAGCAGCGAGGCATCCGGATCCGGCACCGCTCCGGTGTTCTCCGGGTGTTCGTAGTCCTGCCAGGAGGCGTTGTGCCGGGTGCTGTCGGCCCACAGCGATTCCATGACCTCGATGCCTTGTTTGCGGAGTACCTGGGTGAGGGCGAGGACCAGCGCACGCCGCGGCGGCCGGGTGGGCAGGGCGACGACGGTCCCGGATTCGTCCGGCTCGGTGGGTTTGCGCGTGCCACCGCCGATGACGCAGAGCTGCACCGAGGTGGCTCCGCTCTCGAGGATGTTGTCGCGGGCGAACGCGACGAACTCCTCCTCACCCTTGGGCGAGGGCAGATCGGCGCGGAGAACGCGTTGGATCTCCAGCCTGGCGCGGTCGGCCAGGTAGAGGATCACCACCGAATCGGTCGGGTGGAAGCCGATGAGCGGTGGCAGGGCGGCGATGACGTCGCCGGGTTCCCAGAGGTGGACGGTCTGCCGGGGTGGGCACGGTGGGGCGGCGGTGGCCGTGGCTGTGGTCATGGATCGAGCTTGGCGGGGAGGGGGCGGGGAGGGAATCGGCTCGGCGGGAGGCTGTGGACAGGTGCCTTGTTGTGGATAGGTCGCGATCTTGAGAGCGGTTTCAGGCGGGAGTGGCGGCGGGGTGGTGTATAAGGCGGTCCCGGCGTGGTTGGTGCCGGGACCGCCGCTGGGATTTCGGATTCCGCCGCAAGTCAGCGGACTGTGACGGGTGCGCTGACAGCCGTGTTGTTGACGGTCAGCGTGAGGGTGGCCGTGCCGGGTCGCAGGGCGGTGAGCACGCCGGTCGCCGGGTCGAAGGCGGCGATGTGCGCCGGGCCCGCGGTGGCCGGTGGCCCCACATGCAGTGCGTCGGTCGCGGTGTAGGTGGCCGCGATGGGATAGGTGATCGGGAACGTCCGGGCACCCTGCCGCACGGTCGGCGTCAGCCGGTGGCCGACGCCAGGGGCCAGCGTGGCCGGGACGTCCAGCGTCAGGCCGTCCACATGCGGGCGCTGCTCGGCCTGTACGGGATTCGCGGCGGCGGGGTCGACCCGGAGCAGCGTCCAGCCGGTGAATCCGCCGTCGGCCGGGGCCGCGGCCGGCGCCTTCCCGGAGTTTCCGTTGATCAGGTAGGGGACGCCGTCGCGCCTGGTCGCGTGGAACAGGCCGGCGTGCGCGGCCACCGACACCGCCGGTTTCCCGCTCCTGGCCCGGAATTCGGCCAGCCAGGTGGTCAGCAGGCTGGCTTCCTTGGCGTCGGACAGCTCCGAGGCGGCCGCGGGGGTCGGATCGTCCACCGGGTGGTGCATCGCGACCAGCACCGACCTGACGTTCGGATCGGTGGCCGCGGTGTCCAGCGCGGTGCGCAGCGCGCGTACCTGGTCGAATCCGCCCGCGCGGAGCGAGCCCAGCGAGGAGTCGAGCAGGATCAGGCGCAGGCCGTTCTTGTCGACCACCCGGTGGGTAGCGCCGAAGTGCTTGCGGAACTCGGAGGTGTCCCCCGGTCCGTAGGTCTCGTGGTTGCCGGGCAGGTAGAACCAGGGAACGCGGTCGCCCAGCTCGCTGTCCAGGATCTGCCGGGCCAGGGCCATGTCGGCGGGCAGGGCGCGGTCGACGAGATCGCCGTTGATCAGCACGACCTCGGGCCGGGCGGCCAGCGCTTCGCGGAGGGTGCGCCGGGCCTGTGCGACCAGCGGGCCCTCGGGGGCGTCCGCGGTGAACTGGGCGTCGCTGACCACCGCCACCCGCACCGCGCCTGGACGGGGTTCCAGCGTGCCGGTGCGGATGATCGCCGGGTCCTGGGCCATGGGATCGGCGGGAACGGTGATCGGGACGGCGGCCTGCGCGGTCAGTTCGGCGAAGGCGATCTTGCCTTCGTACTGGCGTTCGCGGTCGGTCTCCACCAC
Organism: Crossiella cryophila; assembly: GCF_014204915.1. Lineage (NCBI taxonomy): Bacteria > Bacillati > Actinomycetota > Actinomycetes > Pseudonocardiales > Pseudonocardiaceae > Crossiella > Crossiella cryophila. The sequence goes on along the minus strand of NZ_JACHMH010000001.1, from coordinate 3,242,637 downwards.
GTAGAGCCGTTGCAGGCGGAGCTGTCCGGTCAGCGCGGCCGGAATCGGGGCCTCGACGTAGCGCCAGCCGGTCCAGTCGACCTGGCGGGCGAGGTCCACGACGGTGGGCGTGCCCGCGGCGTCCAGCAGGGTCATGCGCAGCCACGCCTTGCTGTTGTCACCGTGTGCCCACACGCCAAGCCGTTGGGTGCCAGGGGGCAGCGCGGCGGGCGGGTCGGCGTTCAGATAGGCGGCGCGGGTCGCGGTGGTGCCGGTGAGGCGGTAGTCGAGACCGATCGCCTTGCCACCGTTTCGGCCTGGCACCAGGGAAATCGTGGCACCGACCACGGCAGGGAAGACACTGGTCTGCCAGCCGGTCAGATCGTCCATTGTGGACACAACGCGAGGGCTGACGCCGACAGTGACGCCCAGGTGGGTGGTCAGGTCGCCGACCTTGGCCTTGACCACGGTGGCACCGGAGCCGGTGACGGCCGCGGCGACGAAACCGTTGCGGTCCTTGCTGATCTGCACCACGCGCTGGTCGTATTCGAGGGTCACGTCGGCGGGTTCGAGCCAGCTGCTGAAGCCCTCGGCGTCCTGCCCGAGGATCTGGAACCGGCCGCGGGCGCCCAGTCCGGACAGCGAGACGCGCTCAGTGTCGGAGTCGATCCGGGCGGCCTTACCCAATACGGTGAAACTCGCCGATCCCTTGGCAGAACCCCGGGAAGCGGTCACAGTCGCCTTCCCGGAAGTGCTAGCGTGGAACACACCTCGGGACACCTTCCCGGCTTGTGTTGGGGCAACACGCCAGGTGGGTTCACCGGGGACAGGGGCACCAGTCTCGTCGTGACCATGGGCAGTCACGACTCGGGTCTGACCGGCAAGCACTCGGTCGGCCGCACCGGCCCGGACAGCCGGTTCCACGCGGAAGGCGGTCAGACGGCCGCTGCCGCGATTCGCGGTCAAGCCGATTCCGTTGGGCACCAAGCGTTCGCCACCGTCGGAGGGCTGGTTGTGCACGCCGGCGGCACTGTCGCCGGGGCGGCGGGCCAGCAGCGTGGACGAGCCGCCGCCGTCCAGGTTCAGGGCGTCGTCGGCACCGAAGGAGCGCAACAGTTCGGCGAGTTCGCGTTCGGTCATGCCTCGGCTGTCGGCCTGCCTGCCGTCGACCGTCACCATCCACAGGCGACGGCCGTCAGCGGAGAAGCCGACGGCGGTACGCGGGTGCATGGTGGTGTCGTCGAGGTTCTGCACGACGCCGTCCTTGACCAGGACCCGATTGCCGCCGACCGCGGCGAGCGGGACCGGGCCGTCGGTACGCGGCTTGTAAGCCACCTCGACCCGTTGACCCGGGACGAGACCGGCGAGGCGATCGGCGCCCGCGTCGACGCCGAGCAGGTAGGCGGTGTTGGCCGGGATCGGCCCCTCACCCGGGGTGGGACGGACCGCGGTCACCACGCCGTCACGCAGCTCTACCTCGGTCGCCTTGGACGCGGTGCCGATGGCGGTGCGGCGGGACGCGTGGCCCCACAGCGCGGTGAACACGCCGACGCCGTTGGCCGCGATGACCGGTGAGTTCAGGTTGGTGCCAGTCAGGCGGATGCCGCCGGGCAGGGTGATGGTGGCATCGAGGAACACCTCGGCCAGACGTCCCAGATCAGCGGGACCGACGGCCGCGGTGAGGTTGTGGCCGGTGGCGGGGGCGTGCCGCAACGCGCCCGCGTCCATGCCGACGCCGAGCGGGGCGCCGGTGGCGTTGATGTCGAAGAAGTCGCCGTTGACCCCGGCGACCACACCGCGGGCGGCGGCCTGTTCGGACAGCGGGCTGCGGGCCGCGACCACGCCGGGGCTCAGGTAGGCGGGGCGCAGGGTGCCACGGCCCAGGTCGGCGGTGAGGACATCGCCGCGGATCCAGCCACGGGCGTCCAGGCGGTCGAACTCGGTCAGGTCCAGGCCGGGGGCGACCGGCGAGGTCACCTCGCTCACCGGCAGGGCGTCCGCGCGGGGCGCCGCCGTGGTGAGCGTGGCAATGGCGCCGTCGGCGGCGGAGGCGGCCGGGGCGTCCTCGATCGGACGCGGGCCCAGCGGTGCGGTGACGCCGTGCCGCTCGGCCAGGGCCGGGGCGGGGACGGCGGTGGTGAGGGCGAGGACCGACAGCAGGGCGACGGTGGCGCGCAGGGCTCGCACGGCGACCTCCGGATCAGGACGGACATCCAGCTTGGTGAATTGCCAACAGAAAGCACAACGCACCTGGGGGAAGTTTGACTAGCCGCCAGATGGACGCCGGATGACACGCCCAGGAAAAAGCGGACCTCCCGGCCCAGGGGGGTGAGACCGGGAGGTCCGTGGGTGGCGCGTCACTGGGGGGGGCGATCTGACGCGCCACGTCAGGGGTCAGCAGTTCTGACTGGTGTAGTTCCGGGTGCCGTAATACAGGGCGGCCGCGCCGTTGAAGGCGATGCGGACGGCGGCGCCGTTGAGGCGCTGCTCGAAGTGCAGGTGTGCGCCGGTGGAGCCACCGGTGTTGCCGACGTTGCCGATCTGCTGACCGCGGGTGACCCGCTGGCCGACGCTGACCCGTTGCGCCGACAGGTGGGCGTACCGGGTGCGCCAGCCCGCGCCGTGGTCGATCTCGATCCACCGGCCGTAGCTGGTGGAGCCGAGGTTGCCGACGACGGTCACCGTGCCGGCGGCCGAGGCGTCCACGATGTCCCCCTCGTCGTTGGCGCGGTTGAAGTCGATGGACAGTTGCGGGTTGTGGTTGGTGCGGGTCTGTCCGGACCAGACCTGTCCGCAGGGGAACGGCAGTTGGAACGCGGGTGCGGCGCTCGCCGAACCCGTGCCGACCACGACGGTCAGCACGGGGGCGACGACGACTCCGGCGAGCACCGCGACAAGACGCTTGCTGGGCATGTGACCTCCGCAGGGATGAGGAGGTGACAGGACAGCAGCGGCTTGTACAACCCGCCTACAAACCATATACAAACTGCGGCGGCACTTGGTTAAGAATTCTCGAAATCGGTTCAGGTGACTTGATCACGACTGGTCGCGACGTTTGGACGACTCGGGCGGGGCGGAAAGGCCCAGGGAAGGGAGGGAGGGCAGGCGGGGACTAGGCCGGGAGCGAGGAGCAGAGGCCCGGCGACGCTGGCCGGGGTTGCTGGCGGCCGGGCCCAGGGGCACTGGTGGGGACAGGCCGAGGCCCCCGAGCTTGGGTGCTCGGGGGCCTCGGTGGTTGGGGTTGATCAGCGAGGTCGCCGGCGGTTCGGGCTGAGCGGCGGGTCGCCGTTGGTTGGGCCTGAACCGACTGCGTCGCTGGTGGTTGAGACTGAACCGGCGGGTCTCCGTTGGCTGGGACTGAACCGTCGGGGTCGCTGGTGGTTAGGGCGAACCGGCGGGTCGCCGTTGGCTGGGGCGAACCAGTGGGTCTCCGTTGGTGGGGATGGGCCCCGGGCCGCCGTTGGTTGGGTTGTGGGCTACGAGCCGAAGGCGGCTCGGGCCGCGGCGGTGCCGCCCACGATCGGGAGGGTGAACTCGGACTGGTTCAGGTTGACCGACAGGCCGGCGCCGGGCTTGGGGCGCAGGGTGTAGTCGTAGTCGCTGGAGAGCAGGACCAGGCCGAGTTTGTGGCCTGCGGGCAGGACGTAGTCGTCCGGCTGCATCTCGAGGTTCACCCGGTACTGCACTCCCGGGCGCAGGGGCTGGGTGCGGTCTTCGCTGGTGCGGTTCTGGGGGTCGGTCCAGCCTCGGGTGATGATGTGGTTCTTGCCGTCGGGGGCTCGGTCGACCAACAACGCCGTGAGGTTGGCGGCGGGGCGGGTGAAGGAGACCTTGAGGTCCACGCCGACGGTGCCGGACACGCGCAGTGGGGCCGCGGCCGGGCCGCTGAAGTAGGACAGCCGGTGTGGGGACTCGGCGGCCGCGGTCAGGTCCTCCGCCTTCTTGCTCGCGTCGTCGACGATGTTCTCCAGGACCGGGCGGCCGTGGACTCCGTCTACGTGGCTCAGGGCGCCGGTGGTGTTGCCGCCGGGCAACGGGTGGAAGCCGACCTCGCGGGTGCCGGGGGCTGGCCATTCGGCCTCCTGCACCCAGCTCTTGTCCTCACGCTGCACGGTGGCGCGGGGTTCCTGCTCCACCCCGTTCTGCTGGCTGTACAGGTACCGGGTGAACCAGCGGTTCAGGGTCTTGAGCCACTCGTCCTTGCGCAGGCTGAACGGGTCGGAGTGGCCGGACTGGTGCCACCAGATCTTGTGCGGGGTGCCCTGCTTGCGCAGCTGCTCGTACCACTGCGCGGCGTGCTTGGTCTTGACGTTCCAGTCGTTGAGGCCGTGCACGACCAGGGTCGCGGCCTTCACCTTGCGGACGTCGTTGAGGTAGTTGCGCTCGTCCCAGAACTCGCTGTAGTCGCCGGTGATCCGGTCCTGGGCGGTGGCGACCTCGGCGATGATCGGCTTGCAGACCTCGCGGTCGGTGCGGGTGTAGACGTACTCGGCGAGCACGTCGGCGTCCTCACCCTGGTAGGTGCCGGGGGCGACTACCGCGCCATCAGCCCGGTAGTAGTCGTACCAGCTGCTGATCGCGGCGATCGGGACGATGGCCTCCAGGCCCTTGACCCCGGTGCTGGCCACCGCGTTGGGCAGGGTTCCGTTGTAGGACACGCCCATCATGCCGGTCTTGCCGGTGCTCCAGGTCGCCGTCGCGGCGGCGCCCTTCTCGTCGCGGGCCGGGGCGCGGCCGTTGAGCCAGTCCACAATGGACTTCGCGCCGATGGTCTCGTTGCGGCCGCCGGTGGTGGGGCAGCCGGTGGACTCGCCGGTGCCAAGGGACTCGCCGTAGACCACCGCGAAGCCGCGGGAGGTGAAGTACTCCTCGTAGCGGGACACCGGGATCGGCTTCTCCCGCGGTCCGCCCACGGCGGCCTCGACCCGCTCGTCGGTGCGGGCGCTGGTGACCGCGCCGTCGCGGCCGGGGCGCTTGGGCACGTGCAGCTCGACGTCGACGTTGTGGTTGGGCACGTCGTTGGTCGGCGCGTAGTACGGGCTGGGCAGGTAGACCACCGGCACCTTCAGGCCCGTGGTGGTCACCTTGGGCCGCACCACCAGCGCGTGTGCCTCGTCGTCCTTGCCGTCCCGGTCGGAGTCGACCGGCGCGCGCACCCAGACGTTCTCCCGCAACACGTCCTTCGGGTCGAACACCGGTTGGGCCGCGCCGTCGGCGAACACCGGACCGCTCGGCGGGGCGGCCACGGCGGGGGCCGCGGTCAGCGGCAACGCGGTCAGTGCGAGCGCCACGGTCAACGGAACACTGCGAGCACGCCTCATGGGCACTCCTGGTGATCTTGTGTGCTGGTTGGCACCGGCACCCTTTCCCGAGGTGTGGCGCGTGTCAATAGCCCGTTGACCGGCTCCCAACGGATGGTCAAGACTGACCGGGTGACCTTGTTGACCGGTGCGCTGCTGCCGCTGTACGGCAGCGACCACTCCCGGGGCGACCTGGCCTGGTAGCGGCGGCTTCCGCCCTCAGCCCACCGCACCTCACCGAAAGGTCATCCCCATGGACATGCGTTCCTTCGTCGCCGCCCTGCCAAAGGCCGAGCTGCACGTACACCTGGTCGGCGCCGCCTCGGTGGACACCGTGCTGGAACTGGCCCGCAGGCACCCGCACCGCGGCGTCCCCACCGACCGGGCCGAACTGGCCCGCTACTACGAGTTCACCGACTTCGCGCACTTCATCCAGGTCATCGGCGCACTGGGCAGGCTGGTCACCACCGAGGACGACGTGGTCACCCTGCTGGTCGGCCTGGCCCGCGACCTGGCCGCCAACCAGGTCCGCTACGCCGAGGTCACCGTCACCCCGGTCAACCACTTCAACGCGGGCATCGGCGATGAGGACCTGGTCCGGGCGCTGGCCACCGGCCGGGAGCGGGCCGCGGCCGAACACGGCGTCGAGCTGAACTGGATCTACGACATCCCCGGCGAGCAGGGCGTCGAGGCCGGCTGGCGGACCGTCAACTGGTACCTGGACCACAAGCCCGCGCACACCGTCGGCTTCGGGCTGGGCGGGCCGGAGATCGGCGTGCCCCGGGGCCAGTTCAAGCCCATGTTCGACCTGGCCCGCGAGGCCGGACTGCCCAGCGTGCCGCACGCCGGGGAGACCACCGGCCCGGAGTCGGTGTGGTCGGCGATCCACGATCTGGGCGCGGTGCGGATCGGGCACGGCATCCACTCGGTGCAGGATCCCAAGCTGCTCGCCTACCTGGCCGAGCACCGCATCCCGCTGGAGATCTCCCCGCACTCCAACCTGCGCACCCGCGAGGTGCTCGACCTGGCAGATCACCCGCTGCCAAAACTGTTGGCCGCGGGCGTGCCGGTGGTGCTCAACACCGACGACCCCGGCATGTTCGACACCGACCTCAACCGCGAGTACCTGGCCGCGCACGAGAAGATGGGCCTGACCGCGAAACAACTGGTCGAGATCGCGCGCACCGGGGTCGAGGTGTCCTTCGCGGGTGAGGCGACCAAGGCCCGGCTGCTGGCCGAGCTGGACTCGGTCACGCTGCCCGGCTGAGGACCTTCTCTGGAGAACCCCCCATCGGACGGCTCCGCGTCGCCGCCGCGGGACTGGCATAATCACTCCGCGGCGGCGATGTGGGTGGGGGGTTCGGAAACGATGTCCGGTCGGCGGGATCAGCAGATCACCCCGACGGCAGACCCGACGCTGCGTCCGCTGGTCGGACGGCAGCCGTTGCTCAAGGTCCTCGGCAACACGCTGAAGCGCTCCACCCGCAAGACCTTCTTCCTGGTCGAGCTGGTCGGCGAGCCCGGCGTCGGCAAGTCCCGGCTGGTCACCGAAGTGGCGAACCAGGCCCGTGAACTGGGCATGGCCACCCTGGCCGGCCGGGCGGCCGAGTTCGAGCAGGACGCGCCCTTCGCCGCGGTGGTCGACGCCCTGGACGACCACCTCGAATCCCAGATCGGCCTGCTGACCCGGCGGCTGCCGCTGCCCGAGGCGCGGTTGCTGTCCTCGGTCTTCCCCGGGCTGACCATCGACCTGCCGCAGGTGCCGATCCCGGCCGGGGCCGGTGGCGCGCGCTACCGGCTGCACCGCGCCGTGCGCACGCTGCTGGAGGTGCTCGCCGAGTCCTCCGGGCTGACCCTGCTGCTCGACGACGTGCACTGGGCCGATGAGGCCACCATCGAACTGCTCGACTACCTGGTGCGGCATCCCCCGCGCGGGCAGGTCGTGATCGCGGTGGCCTACCGGCCGGCGCAGGTCTCCGCCCGGCTGCGCACCGCGCTGTCCCAGGTGCCGGCCGGTCAGGGCACCCGGGTGACGGTGAGTCCGCTGTCGCAGAAGGAGACCGAGGAGTTCCTCGGTCCAGGGATGAGCCAGGCGAAGCGGCGCAGGCTGTACGAGTCCAGCGGCGGCAACCCGTTCTACCTGGAAGCGCTGTCCAGGGCGGAGAACGGCAACGGCAACCCGCTGGCCCAGATCACCGGCGACCTGGCCGAGGACGCGCTGCGCGATGTGCCGGACGCGGTGCGCTCGGCACTGCAGGTGGAACTGGGTCAGCTCTCCTCCAAGGCGCTGCTGATCGCGCACGCCGCCGCCGTGGTGGGCGATGAGTTCGAGCCCGCCGCCGCGGCCGCCGCCGCTGA